>JBILMD010000031.1:0-9949 GCA_044375675.1 Alphaproteobacteria bacterium | reverse complement strand
CAAAAATCAAGGGGATCCGTGGTTGCACGGCGGCGGAGGGTTTGGTATTGTGGGGCGTGGTGAGTGGGGAGTAGGGAGTGGTGAGTCGTTTGGGTTCCCTCTCCCGCTTGCGGGGGAGGGTTAGGGTGGGGGTTTCGTCGCAAAATCTTTTTCTATAACAAACAGATAATGGCTCCAGACCCTCTCCCCAACCCTCTCCCTGACAGGGAGAGGGAGCTTTCTACTCCCCACTCACCACGCCCTACTCACCACTCACCACAGAAGGAGTTTTCCCATGCCCCCAAAATCCCCCATGACCGCCCTGCCCTTGTCGGGCGATGTGACGCAAACCATCAACCCATGGACATGGTGGAATACTGCCGTGAATCAGTTGGGGGGGCAGTTTGGGTTGATTAACATCAACACCATGGCCAGCGGGGATCCCGTTTTGGAAAACCAAATCGTCCAAAACGTGGCCAGTTACGGCAAACAGCTGGGCCGCATGATGGAGGCGCTGAATGTGGTCATTGCCAAAGACCTGACCCTGAGCACCTTAACCCCGAAAGACCAAGAGACCATCACGGCCTTTCAAGACATGCTGGCCCAAATCAACGCCACCAAGGACAACCACACCCCCACCCTGTCCACAACCGAAACCGATCGCTTTTTGGATCGCCTGATGCCCCTGAAAACCACCCACCCCGACCGCTATGCCACTCTGCGGGCACAGATTATGGATAGGGGGCGGGGGGACCACACTTAAGTATATATCAGCAGAGGACCGCCCCCCCTACTGCCCCGTATCATTCGTCGCATAGGCCGTTGCGGTGGCCACGGTATCGCCCAGCAGGTTTTGGGCCACGTCCAGCATGTTGTTTTTCAGGAACATCCCCGTGCCTTGGGTGGGCAGCATGTTCAAACGGGCCAGATGATACAGGCGGGTCAGCATGGCGTCCTTTAAAACCGGCATGATGGATACGGCGTGGGCTTTGGCGTCTTCTTTGGGAAATTCCAAAATCACCTGAATGCCCACCAGACGGTGGATTTCGCCCTGATCAAACACGGATACGTTCAAAACGGGCATTTTCAGGAAAACAGCTTCGTCCACCACGGCCTCGGGGGGTGGGGGTTCGTCTTTGGCCTCAGACGGGGGGGCTTTGCCCTGCAGTTGGGCCAAAAGCTGCGCGGGGGGTGTGCCTTTGACAAAAGACATGTATCCCACGTACCCCCCAGCCACCAGGACCAAAAGCAACACACCAATGATGATGAAACGCATAAACGGAAAAAATCAAAAATAAAAAAATCTATAAAAAATCAATATCGTTATTAAAAATGCCGAAACGAAGGGGCCGATACCGTCACCGGCAATCCCCCATGTTTGAGCGCAACAGGCTGTAAAAAAGGTTCATATATGCCTTCACTATACCCCACGCGGGTTAAGGGCAGGTTAAGATGGCGGCCAAGCTCAGCAATGGCCCCGCGATGCTGGGGCGGGGCGGTGAAAAGCAATTCATAATCATCCCCGCAGGCCACAGATTCCTGCCAAGGCCGATGGGGGTTTAGGGGGATATCCTCAACATTCACATGGGCGGTGACGTGGCTGGCGCGGCAAAGGTGCTGTAAATCCCCCAAAAACCCGTCGGATATGTCCATACAGGCACTGGCCAAGCCCCGCAGCCTCTGCCCCAACACCAGACGCGGCGTGGGCGCGAGATAGGCCAAAAGATCAGGATCCGCCCCATCCCGTTGCCCCGCTTGCCACAAGCCCAGACCCCGCCCCGCATCGCCAATGCGGCCCGAGACATACACATCATCCCCGACCTGCGCCCCGTCGCGGTGCAGGGCCTCTCCCCTTGGCACCAAACCCAGCGCGGTGATGTGGATATGGGGGGGGCCGTCATAAACCGTGGTGTCCCCCCCGCAAAGGGCAATGCCGTAGTCCTGTTGCAGGTGCCCAAGGGTCCGGCAAAAGGGGGCCAAAACCTGCTCAGAAAAAAACGACGCCGGCGCAGACAGGGACAAACTGTACACCCACGGCCGCGCCCCCATGGCCGCCAAATCGGACAGGTTCACGGCCAAACTGCGGTGCGCCATGACCCACGGCGGGGCATTCAGGGGGAAATGCACGCCCCCAATATTGCCATCTGTGGTAATCACAATCTGTTGCCCCAAAGGCGGCATTAAACACGCCGCATCATCCCGCAGCCCCCGCGCCCCCGCGCAGGACCGGCTGAGGGGTTCAAAATACTGCCAAATCATGCTGTGTTCGGATATGGGGGGGCTCCGTTGGAGTGGTTTTTTTGATGATACCAAACACGTATCACCATGCATTAGCCAACAACACGCGTTGTGGCAAGAGGTGTTGCGATTCTCTTTGACTTGGCGGGGGGTTTTGGGGTACTATGGGAGTGTGTGCCGAAGGACCCCAAACGTTATGGAAACCCGAACCGATAGCATGCTGCAACAGAATTTATCCAAAACCTTGGATGCTGTGTGTCAGAATCACCAGCCTTTTTTGATCACACGCCCCGACGGGGATCCCGTGGTGATGATGTCTTTGCAGGATTTTAACGGCTGGCAGGAAACGCTGCATCTTCTGAAAAACCCCAAAAATGCCGAATTTTTGTACCAAAGCCTTCGCCAAATTGAATCGGGTGAGATTCATCGGGTGAAGGAAGATGAGGTATGAACCTCGTCTTTTCCCAAAAAGCATGGGAACAATTTTGCACCTTGGCCGATCAAGACCCAAAATTGCAAAAGAAAATCAGATCTCTGATCAAAGAATGTCTAAAATCCCCCTTTTCCGGAACCGGCAAGCCCGAGGCCCTGAAACACGGCCTGTCAGGATACTGGTCCCGTCGCATCACCCAAGAACACCGCTTGGTGTATAAGGTGACCGGAGACGACGTGATCATCCTCCAGTGCTGCTATCATTACGGGGATTAACCCCTCGAACACGGCAGCACAAAAAATTGCCAAGCGTTTTAATTCTTGCTAGGCTGTCGATCCTTTCAGGGAAAACATTAAGGATCATTGCCATTATGAGTCAGCGCGTCAAAATCACCGACCAAGAAGCCCTCGATTTTCATGCCCAGGGAAAACCTGGAAAAATCGAAATTTCCCCCACCAAGAGCTTGATGACGCAGGATGATCTGGCGCGGGCCTATTCCCCTGGGGTGGCCATTCCCTGTTTGGCGATTCAGAAAAATCCGGCGGATGCGTACCTGTACACGGCCAAGGGGAACTTTGTGGCGGTGGTGTCCAACGGCACGGCGGTTCTGGGGCTGGGCAATTTGGGATCGCTGGCATCAAAACCCGTGATGGAGGGTAAAGCGGTTTTGTTTAAACGCTTCGCCGACATCGACGGGATTGATATTGAGGTGGACACCGAAGACCCCGAAACCTTCATCAACAGCGTCCGGTATTTCGGCAACACCTTTGGGGGTATCAACCTGGAGGATATTAAGGCCCCTGAATGTTTCATTATTGAAAACAAACTCAAAGAGCTGCTGGATATCCCCGTATTCCACGATGACCAGCACGGCACGGCCATCATCACGCTGGCGGGCATGATCAATGCCCTGCATTTGACCAATCGGACCTTTCAAAACACCAAAATCGTGGTCAACGGCGCGGGGGCGGCGGCCATTGCCTGTATTGAACTGATTAAGGACATGGGCCTGCCCAGCGAAAACTGCATTTTGTGTGACACCAAAGGGGTGATTTACAAAGGCCGCGGCGAACACATGAACCCATGGAAAGAGCGTCACGCCGTGGACACCCCCCTGCGGACGCTGACGGAGGCCCTGAAGGGCGCCGATGTGTTTATCGGTTTGTCCTCTAAAGGTGCCGTGAACGGGGATATGATTGCCAGCATGGCGAAAAATCCCATTGTTTTTGCCATGGCCAACCCCGATCCCGAAATTACCCCCGAAGAGGTGGCCAAAGTCCGCAGTGACGCCATTGTGGCCACAGGGCGATCCGATTACCCCAATCAGGTGAACAACGTTTTGGGGTTTCCGTATATTTTCCGCGGGGCGCTGGATGTGCACGCCAAAACCATCAATCAGGCCATGAAAATGGCCGCCGCGCAGGCCATTGCGGATCTGGCCAGAGAAGACGTGCCCGATGAAGTGGCCGTGGCCTATGCGGGGCGCAAGCTGCGCTTTGGTCCCGGGTATATCATTCCTGTCCCCTTTGACCCCCGTTTGATTTCCCACATTCCTGTGGCAGTGGCCAAGGCCGCCATGGAAACCGGTGCCGCCCGTCGGGGTATTGATGATCTGGAGGGCTATGCCCGCAGCCTGTCGGCCCGTCTGGATCCCACGGCCACCCTGATGCATTCGGTGTACAGCCGCATTCAGGCCAGCCCCAAACGCATCGTTTTTGCCGAAGGGGAAGAGCCCAACGTGATGCGTGCGGCGTTGTCTTTCAAAGCCAATGGGTACGGCACACCCATTTTGGTGGAAAGCGAAGAGGGTCGCTGTCTGGCCCGCGCCAAAGCCGAGGGGATTGATCTGGAGGGCATCACCATCCTGACCCCCCAAACCTTTCCCAAAACCGAGGCCATGGTGCAGCACCTGTACCGAAAATTGCAACGTCAGGGGCATTTGCTGCGGGATTGTTACCGTATGGTCATGCGGGGGCGAAACGTGTTTGCCTCCTTATTGGTTACCGAAGGGGAAGCGGATGGGTTGGTATCCGGTGTCACGCGGGATTATGCCACCACCTATAACGACATTCGCCGCGTCATTGATGTGCGCCCAGGGGGTGAAGTCAGTGGCACCATGTTGATTGTCCACAAAGGGCATTTGTTGTTTGTGGCGGATACGTCGATTCATGAGATGCCCTCGGCGGCGCAGTTGGTGAAAATTGCCAAACAAACAGCGGATCTGGCCAAAAGCATGGGTCATACCCCCCGCGTGGCGTTTTTGTCGTATTCCAATTTCGGCAGCCCCATGCGCGAGCGCGGCGAACGCATCCGCGAAGCCGTCAAACTGATGGCGCTGGAGGATGTTCATTTTGAATACGACGGGGAAATGACGGCGGATGTGGCCTTGACAACAGAGGGGCTGAAACGCTATCCCTTCTGCCGCTTGACGGATACGGCCAACGTTCTGATTATGCCGGCGTTGCATACGGCCCATGTGTCATCCACGCTGCTGCAGACGTTGGGCGATGGCACCATCATCGGACCACTGCTGTTTGGTTTGCAGGATTCTGCGCAAATCGTGTCCATTGGGGCCAGTGTGTCGGAAATTGTGACCGCCGCGGCCTTTGCCAGTTTGGTGTGCACACAATTAAAAGGGGCCTGAAAACGGTTTTACGTGCTGGAAAGATATTTGGGTTAGGATGAAGAGAGCCAGGAGCAGAGCCCCTATGAAGAGTTTTATTGCCTATGATACGTTGGTGGAGGAAGCCCTGCGCGGGGTGGTGGAAACCGTTCTGCGTCAAATTGCGCGTGAAGGCATTTTGGGGGATCATCATTTCTATATCACCTTTCGCACAACAGACCCCCATGTGGTGATTCCCAACTATTTGCGGGAAAAATACCCCACCGATATGACCATTGTTCTGCAGTATCAATACACTGACCTTGTGGTGACGGATATGGGGTTTAGTGTGTGCCTGAGCTTTAACAACATCCCAGAAACCCTGCAGATCCCGTTTAAGGCCATCACGGGCTTTGCTGACCCCTATGTCAAATTCGGCCTGCAATTCCACCACGCCGCAGAACCCATAACCGCCATCATCGAACCCCTGGACACGCCCCCGCCATCGTCCCCGAAAACCAAGGACGACAAAAAAAATTCCAACAACAACGTGATTTCCCTGGATACGTTTCGGAAGTAGGGGGGGGACAGATTTCTGTCGCTTAATCCCCTATGACTCCAAAAACAGGTTTCGCAGCTGTTGGTTCAGGCGTGTTTGCCACCCTTGGCCGGTTTGTTTGATGGTGGCCAATACGTCATCATCCAAGCGCAGTGTAACTTGTTTTTTGGTGGGGGTTTTTTGGGGCCCTCTTTTTTTGGTTTGTTCCTTGGCCTGACGGATGCCGTCGAAAAAAGCGGGGGGCAGGACATCCGCCGCAGGGCGGGCTTTTTGAAACGCGGATTCCGTCCATTCAAAATGTTCAGATTTTGGATTCATAACGCTTCCTTTCTTTGGCTCTGGCACGGCGAAAGCTGATGATGCGCATGACATCCTCTCGCCACGTAAACGTCACACTGTAAAAACAACCTTTGGCGTCTGGCAAAAAAGCGTTATACCGAAGTTCCCCATAATCCCTGCGATCATCGACAACAACCAACGCGTCTTCCCATAACAAATCCACAACATCTTCAAAAGACAAACCACGGGCCAACTGGGTTTTCTCGTCTTTTGGTCCATGATAAGCGATCTTCATGGTTTTTAACTGTAACTACAATTTGCAAATGTGTCAAGATATTTGAAAGCCATCGTTTTTTCAAAACAACGCCCTACCCTCCGTCTTCCCTCTTCCCCCACCCCCCCCTTGTCTCCCCCGAACAAAGTCCCTATAGTGACGGCCTGTTTTTTTCGGTTTTTGCGTTGTTTTTATGACTGCCCCCAAGCCCTTTTTCATCACCACCCCCATTTATTATGTGAATGACAGGCCCCATATTGGTCATGCCTATACCACCTTGGCCTGTGATGTGCGGGCGCGGATGGAGCGGCTGCGGGGGCGGCAGGTTTTCTTTCTGACCGGCACCGACGAACACGGGCAAAAGGTGGAGCAGTCTGCGCGGGCCCGCGGGATGCAGCCTCAGGCCTTTACGGATGAGGTGTCCCAGTCCTTTCGGGATTTGATTCCCCTGCTGGGGGCCACGCCGGATGATTTTATCCGCACCACGGAAAAACGTCACAAAGACGGCGCGGCGGCGTTTTGGCAGCGGCTGCAGGATGCGGGGGCGATTTATCTGGACACCTACGCCGGATGGTACGCCGTGCGGGATGAATGTTATTACCAAGACAGCGAACTGGTGGGCGGCAAAGCCCCCACGGGGGCGGATGTGGTGTGGCACGAGGAAAAAAGCTATTTTTTCCGTCTGTCCGATTATCAGGACAAACTGCTATCCTTTTACAAAACCCATCCGGATTTCGTGGCCCCCACCAGCCGATTGCACGAGGTCATTCGCTTTGTCGAGGGCGGCCTGAAGGACCTGTCCATTTCCCGCAGCACGTTTTCCTGGGGGATTCCGGTGCCAAATGATCCCGATCATGTGATGTATGTGTGGTTGGATGCTTTGACCAATTATTTAACCGCGGGGGGCTATCCCGACGCCATGCCGTGCTGGCCCGCCGATGTGCACGTTGTGGGTAAGGACATTTTGCGCTTTCATGCGGTGTACTGGCCGGCGTTTTTGATGGCGGCGGGGCTGCCTTTGCCCACGCAGATTTTCGCCCATGGCTGGTGGACGAACGAGGGGCAGAAAATATCCAAATCCCTCGGCAACACCATTGACCCGCGGGAGATCATCGAGACCTTTGGGCTGGACGCCGCGCGGTATTTTCTGCTGCGCGAGGTTCCCTTTGGCCAAGACGGCGATTTTTCCCGCGACAAGCTCCGCCAGCGGGCCAACGGCGATTTGGCCAACGATTACGGCAATTTGTGCCAGCGCAGCCTGTCCATGATGGCCAAGGAGAACGACGGCCGCTTTGTTCTGAACCCCGAGGCCTGGGGGGAGGATGATCGGGCCTTTCTGGCCATGCTGGCGCCGCTGACAGAGGCCGTGACCAGCGCTGTTTCCGCCTTTGCCTTTCACACCGCGCTGGAAAAAATCTGGGAGGTGATTCGCGCCGGCAACCGCTATGTGGATCATCAGCAGCCTTGGGCATTAAAGAAAACCAATCCCGTTCAGATGATGCGTGTTTTGTCCTGTGTCTGGGTGGCCATGCGGCACGTTACCATCCTGCTGCAGCCCTTTATGCCCCAATCCACCGCGGCGATTCTGGATCAACTGGGCGTTGCGGACCGCACCCTGACCGCCCTGAACACCCTGCCCACCGACACCATCACCCTGGGGAATCCCATGCCGGTGTTTCGGCGGGGGTGAGGGGGTTTGGGGGAGTAGTGAGTAGGGAGTGGTGAGTCGAAATGCCCCTAACCCCATCGGGGGTAAGGGATACAACCCTAGCGCAATTTTTTTCTTTTTTTTCCCGAAAATGTGACATGGGTTACAGTACAGTACAGTACAGTACAGTACAGTGGTCCTATCTTTAAATGGCTAAGATAGGGGATTTTAAGATGAGTGAATACTGTGTAATCAGGTTTAACTGTTCGCCTGAAGAGCAAACAAGGATCGAAAATATCCTGAGGCAAATGAAAGCGACACCAGATTTAACAAGGCAAGACCCAGAATGTAGGGAATACTGTTGGGAAATTTCTTTTCCTGTAGCTTTTGAAGCCATTGGGATTAACCATATGAATAGAACAATTGTGTTGACTGCTGCTCACCCTCCTACAACCCGTTTTAACCACTATCAAACTGCTTGGGATGCATTAGAGGGAGCTTCGCAGATAAGCGCCCAGTTAAATACAGCCATGGCAAAAAAACGAGGCCAAAGGCCTGATCCTGTTGAGACTTTAGGCCGTGTCACCGAATGTGCTGATGCGGTTCAACAGGCTCTAAGCAAGGTCCGTGGAAACGACGCTAACCCAGATTATAGAAGGGGTCTTGTCAAACACGGATTCGGTTTTTATTCTGGAATAACATCTATTTTGCTTGGCCAAGAGGAAACTAAAGGCATTATAAACACTCCCGCCATTTTGGGTCTTGGTCAAATTTTGGAGCAGACAAAACCGAGCAATGGGAAAGAGGAAGCTCCAGAAGTCCAACAGGTTAGAAACACTGCCGAAGCGGCTTACGACACGGTCTTAAAATTCTATCATCAAAAGTATCCTCAACAGAATCAATAATCACTCACCACCCCCGACCATAACCCCTTTCAAAAAAGACTATTCCTCCCTCTCCCCATCGGGGAGAGGGCTGGGGAGAGGGGATGAAACCCCTATCTGATTGTTATCGAACAAAGATTTTGTGACGAAAGCCCCTCCCTAACCCTCCCCCGCAAGCGGGAGAGGGGATACAAACGTCTCCCATTTCCCACTCCCCACTCCCTACTCCCTACTCCCTACCCCCCACCCCCCCCTCCCCCAAAATCCAATCCCACACCTGATGCGCCAGGGTTTCTTTGGGTTGACGGGGAAAGGGGACGGTTTGGGTGTTTGTGATGGCGGTCAGGGCGTTGTCGGGGCTGTCAAAGGCAGGGGCCTGCGGCGTGTGGGTGTTGGCCAGCAGGATGTCACACCGTTTGGCGATGCGCTTGGCTTTGGCTTGGGCCAAGGTATCCTCGGTCTGGGCGGCAAAACCCACGACGCAGCGGGGGCGTTGCTCTGGGGACAAAGCCCCCAAATGGGCCAGCACATCCACCGTGGGGACCAAGTTTAGGGTTAACGTGTCCGTTTTGGGGTGTTTCTGGGGCGCGACCTGTGGGCACCGATAATCCGCCACCGCCGCCACCGCAAAGGCATAATCAAAGGGCTGGGGCTGGGCCTGAATGACCTGCAGCGCGGCGTCCCACATGGCCTGCGCCGTGGGGGTTTTTATGGTACGGATGCGGGGGGAAACGGGACGGGGGGCGGTGGTTGCGGCCTCTAGCACCACAACATCGGCCCCGCGGGCGGCGGCGGCGGCGGCCAGCGCGTACCCCATCTGGCCACTGCTGGCATTGCTGAGGAAACGGACGGGGTCCAGCGGCTCGCGCGTGGCCCCAACGGTGAGCAAAACAGTTTTTCCCCGCAGCGGCAAAGCGGGATACAACGCCCCCACAATGGTTTCGGGATCGGCCATGCGGCCTTGGCCCTCTTCGCCGCAGGCGGCCTCGCCCACGGCGGGGGGAATGACGGTGACACCGCGCTGGGTCAGGGTGGCCAAGTGGCCTTGGACCG
>JBILMD010000014.1:0-37375 GCA_044375675.1 Alphaproteobacteria bacterium | reverse complement strand
TGGCGTTAAAGGGGGGGCGTCGCTACAGCGCTCTTTGACGGCGCGCTCCGCCCCCCCCCCCACTAACGCGCAAAAAAACTACGCTCGTTCAGTCTCATTTGTCTCAGATGTTGGTGGACTTATACAGCGCTTTTGATTATGCCATGGAAAGGATCCCTTCCCGTTCCCTCTTTCCCAAAAGGAGCATCACAAACACGCCCCCTCCAGCGTCAAAAGGGCCTGTTTTCTGGGCGTTCCCCAGCGATAGCCGCCGACGCCGCCCGCCCGCGGGACCACCCGATGACACGGCACAATGATGGCGCACGGGTTGGCCGCACAGGCCTGGGCCACGGCGCGTATGGCGTTTCCATAGCCAATCATAGCGGCAACTTCGCCGTAAGTTCGCACCTGCCCCGCCGGAATCGTGGTCAGGGCTCGCCAAACCTGATGCTGCAAAGACGTCGCCTGGGGCAGGGTATAGGGTAATTTTGGCCATGGCCCCTGCCCGTTTAGAAATCTTTTTAATGTTTCAATCCACAAGGCCTGATCGTCGTTTTCAAAAAAAGGCGATTTTTCAGCCCCATGGGACGGGGCGTCCTGAAAACAAACCTTTTGAAATCCCCCCAAGCTCCACTGACAATACACCGGTCCCAGCGCGGTGGTGAAAACACCGTCTGACATCAGCCCCCTTGGCATCAGGATCCCTGTTTTTTTTCAAAAAAAGTATAAGAGAGCGTGATGCTTGTGACATCGTCCATAAAAGGGTCTTTGAGGATCGCCGCATCCACGTAAAAACTTACAGGAAACCGCTTGATTGCGCCCGGAAGAATGGTTTGCTCTTTAAAGCAGAAGCACTGAATTTTGTGAAAGTACCGCGCCGCTTTCAGGGGGGTCACATTAAACGTGGATGTTCCCACGATGGGGGTTTGGCCCATGTTTTTGGCTTCGTAATAAATCAAAAAGGGGCGGCCGGCGTGGACAGAAATATCATGTTGTTCCGGCCGAAACATCCAAGGCAATCCCGGATTCACATCGGCGTTAAATTCAATCCTGAAGGGTCGACCCTGATCTTTCAGGGGGACCTCAGCAACGGTCGGGGCGACCCCCCCCATCTGGGGCGTCCCCCCAAACCCTGTAACCTGACAAAACAAGCGATAAAGCGGCGCCGAGGCAAAGGCCAAGGTCAGCATCAACGCCACCAATCCCACCAAAGGCGCCACGGTTCGCGTGTATTTACCCGCCATAGCGCATCCGATGCAGCGTGACATAATAAAACAAAATCACCAGCAGAACCAAAAGAATCAGGACCGCTCGATTTTTACGGCGTGTTTGAAGATCTGGAGCCATAACCGCTTGCGTACCGAGATAAAATCAGATTATAAGAGACGAATCATGACATTGTAAAGTCCGATTATGTCCATCCTTCACCGCAGCGCGCGCACTTGGTTTTTGTGGGAACTGGTTCAGGGGATGGCCCTGTCCTTGTCGTATTTTTTTAAACCCAAGGTCACGCTGAGCTATCCCCATGAAAAAGGCCCAATCAGCCCCCGTTTTCGGGGGGAACACGCCCTGCGCCGCTATGAGAATGGGGAGGAACGCTGTATCGCCTGTAAACTGTGTGAAGCCGTCTGTCCCGCCCAGGCCATCACCATTGAGGCAGAGCCCCGCCCCGACGGAAGCCGCCGCACCACACGATATGATATTGATATGACCAAATGCATTTATTGTGGCTTTTGTCAGGAAGCCTGCCCCGTGGATGCTATTGTTGAGGGCCCCAATTTTGAATTTGCCGTGGAAACACGCGAAGAGCTTTACTACACCAAAGAAAAATTGCTGGACAACGGGGATCGCTGGGAAGAGCAAATCCGAAAAAACCTCGCCGTTAACGCCGGCTATTGAATGTCCATCAAAGACTTATGGCCGGAACGTCATCCCTTTTGCCTGCGACGTTGCTGACGTCTCACCTGAATGTCATTCTCGTGCGCCCCCAAATGGGGGAAAACATTGGGATGGCCATACGGGCTATGGTCAACTGCGGTTTAACGTCCTTGCGTTTGGTGGCCCCGCGGGATGGGTGGCCCAGCGACAGTGCCCAAAGCGCCAGTGCGGGGGGACTGAACCATGTGTCGGTTTCTGTGTTTCCAACCTTGGAAGACGCCGTTGCCGATCTGTCTTTTGTGGTAGCCACCACAGCCCGCCCCCGAACCTTGGCCAAGCCAGATTTTGGTCATGAACAGGCTTGTCAGACTCTTGCCTCCAAAGCCCAAGTTCACCCCGTGGGGCTGCTTTTTGGTCCAGAAAAAGCTGGTTTAACCAACGATGATGTGGCCTTGGCCGATGCCACGGTGACGCTGGATTTAAACCCTGCCTTTGCGTCGTTGAATCTGGCCCAGGCTGTGTTTGTTTTTGCTTATGCCCTTTGGAACCTTCGGGATGCGCCGCCTGCGCCCCCCCAAGAAGGGCACATAGCCGCCCCCAAAAAAGAGTGGCTTTATTTTTTTGAAACATGGGAAACCATTTTAACCCAGACCGGATTCCTGCATGTTCCAGAAAAGCGGGGGGGTATGATCCGCAATCTCCGCACTATGTTCATGCGCGGCCAGTTTTCCCACCAGGAACTTCAAACGCTGCACGGGGTGTTTCGGTCATTGCTGATGGCGGATGGGAAAAAAGGCATTTTTGAACACAAGGAACCGTTGTGACGGACCTGAAAATGCAAGCCAATCAATGGCCTTGTTGTTTTGCTCGATGGGTGTCCAAAACCCATCTTTACATCCGGTTTGTTTTATGAAACTAGTCTAGGGACGCAAACGATGAAGAGGTTTTGTCATGGCACATCAAAAACACCCCTATCATTTGGTGGATCCCAGTCCGTGGCCGTTGCTGGCATCGCTGGCGGCGGGCGGCTTGGCTGTGGGGGCCCTGTTGTTTTTTAAGGGGCTAACGTCCCATGGGTTGTGGGTTGGCCTGCTGTCTGTTCTGGTGTGCATGTACGGCTGGTGGCGCAGTGTGGTGAAAGAGGCCAACACCCCCGGCACCCACAATCCTGTCGTTCAAACAGGGTTGCGGTATGGGGTGGTTCTTTTTATTGCCTCTGAGGTTATGTTTTTTGTGGCGTTTTTCTGGGCGTATTTTAATGCCCGTTTCTTCCCCGTGGGGGGTGTTTGGCCGCCTCAGGGAATTGTTCCTCTGGATCCTATGTCTCTGCCGTTTTTGAACACATTGATCTTGTTGCTTTCAGGGACAACCGTGACGTGGGCGCACCATGCGTTGCTGCATGGGGACCGTCAGGGTCTGCGTCAGGGCTTGCTGTATACCGTTCTTTTGGGAACGTTGTTTTTGGGATTGCAGGCTTATGAATACAGCCATGCGACCTTTGGGTTTCGCGATGGCATTTATGCATCAACCTTTTATATGGCCACGGGATTTCATGGGTTTCACGTGTTGATTGGGACGCTGTTTTTGCTGGTGTGTTATTTGCGGGCGCGTTCCGGCCAGTTTACAGAAAAACACCATGTGGGGTTCGAGGCCGCCGCGTGGTACTGGCATTTTGTGGACGTCGTCTGGCTGTTTCTGTTTGCGTCGGTGTATTTGGGTGGCTAAGCCGCGGGTTTCTTTCCTGCACACGGTCTGTCGGGGCACGTGCCCCCGATGTGGGGTGGGGTCTGTTTATGAGGGCTTTTTTGCGTTAAAGCCCGCCTGTCCCTCCTGTAATCTGGATTTGCGTGGCCATGACATGGGCGATGGGCCTGTTTATGTGATCCTTTCGTTGCTGTGTCTTGTGGTGCCTTTGGGGGCGCTTTTTGTGGAATTTCGGTATGAACCACCGGTATGGGTCCACGGGATTGTCTGGCCTGTGGTGGTTTTGGGGTTAACATTGGGCTTGCTGCGGCCGATTAAATCGGCCTATCTGCATCAGCAGTACTGTCACCGCTCTTTGAAAGAGGATGCCTAGGCCCATGCGGTGGCTGAAACCCCTTTTGTTTTGGGCTGTTGTGCTTGGCATTCAGGGGGCCCTTATGGGGTTGAGCCACTGGCAATGGCACCGCCTGTCGTGGAAGGAAAATGCCATAGCCCTGAGAGACGCCCGCTGGGCATCCGAAGCCATTCCGATAGAGCAGATTCTTTCCAAAGACGGTATGACCCTTGACTGGTTCAATGTCAAAGTGTGTGGCCAAGTCATACCACAAACGTATGCCAAAGTTTCTTATGTAGCGGGACTGCCCAAGGCTGCTTTTTCCGTGGTGGTGCCCATGACGGCAGCATTGGGACCGTTGGGGAATCGAAACATACTTTTGGATGTCGGCTATGTTTATTTCGACGAAGAAATAAAATTGGCATCGCAAAAAACACCAGATCAAAGCATGGAAAAACAATGCTTTTCTGGCAATATTCTGCCCGTATCCCACGCTTGGGGCGGGGGCATGGGCGGGAAAGGGCAGGGGGATGTGTATTCTTATTTCGACATCGACACAATGGCGCGTCGTTGGTCGGTGGATCCCTTTATGCCGTGGGTGGTGCGGCTGGATCAGCCGGATGTGTTGGTGGCGGGGCCTGTTAAAGCGTATCCCAATATCCCGCCAGCATTGCGTAATTCCCATTTGGGCTATGCGCTGACGTGGACGGCTTTGGCCGTGATTTGGCCCGTCATGGTGTGGCTGCGCCTTAGGAAGGCGCGATAAAGACACACATCGATGGACAGAAGCATTCTATGGGGTCTTTTTAAAAAAAGATTCATTGACAAATGCCCCACAAAACGACACCTTAGGGACCAACAAAGGAGCGATGGGTGAGTGGCTGAAACCAACGGTTTGCTAAACCGTCGTACGGGCTTTACCCGTACCGAGGGTTCGAATCCCTCTCGCTCCGCCATCTCTTGCCCGCCACCTGGTTTGAAGGTTTTCTTATGGTTTTCTGGGTCACTAGGTGTGCTATGAAAGGGGAGCCATGGAAGACGGCGTCGTTCTCTTGCACGGGATCCTGAGAACTCCTTTGAGTATGGTGGGTTTTGCCCGTTTTTTTAAAAAACGGGGCGTTCGTGTATTGAATTTGGGTTACCCTTCAAGAAAACATGATCTGGCCGTTTTGCTCAACGGGATTCACGATCCCATTCAGCGGTTTCGGGAAACATTTTCCGGAAAAATTCATTTTGTCGGCTATTCCATGGGGGGCCTTTTGGTTCGGGCCTATCTCAATCGGTATGGCATCAGGGGTTTGGGGCGTGTGGTTTTGATCGGTACGCCAAACGGGGGCAGCGAGGTTGCGGATTATTTGCAAAATCGTTTTTTGTATCAATGGGTTTTTGGTCCAGCGGGACAGCAGCTCATCACAGACCAAAGGGGATTTCAGCACCTTTTTAGCCCCCTTAAGGCCGAGATCGGCATCATTGCGGGAAACAAATCTATGCCCCCGTTTGGGTTTACCATGGCAGGCACGGATAATGATGGGAAAGTCTCTGTGGTCAGCACCCATTTAATGGAGGAAAAAGATCACCTGACGCTCCCAACCTCTCATATGGGGTTGTTGTTCCATCCAAAAGTTCGGGCGCAAATGCTTGCTTTTATCATGCGAGGCACTTTTGATCGACCTTGACGAGAAATCAACATTTTTGAGTTGCGAAAGAGCCCCGCTGCGCTATACCTGAAGCTGTGTTGTGCTTAAAAAGGGATGTCATGCTGCCCAAACCATCGTTGACCGTGCTGATGGCCAGCCCGCGCGGGTTTTGTGCGGGGGTGGATCGGGCCATTTTGATCGTGGAGCGGGCGCTGGAAAAATACGGCCCCCCTGTGTACGTGCGTCACGAAATTGTCCATAATCGTCACGTGGTGCAGTCTCTCAGGGATAAAGGCGCTGTTTTTGTTGACGATTTGCAGGGTATTCCCACGGACCGCCCCGTGGTGTTTTCCGCCCATGGCGTATCAAAGGCCGTGGTGGGGGAGGCCGAGGACAAAGCGCTGTTTACCCTGGATGCCACATGTCCCCTAGTGTCCAAAGTTCATCACGAGGTTTTGCGCTGGCACAGCAAAGGCCATCACATCATTTTCATCGGTCACCGCGGCCATCCTGAGGTTGAGGGCACCATGGGTCAGGTGCCGGCGGGGGCCATGACCTTGGTGGAAACGGTAGCGGATGTGGCGGATTTGAGTATGTCTTTGGACACACCCATGGCATACGCAACGCAAACCACCTTATCAGTGGATGAAACCATGGCCATTGTGGCGGCGCTGAAGGCCCGCTATCCGGACCTGCAGGGGCCCAAAAAAGAAGATATCTGCTATGCCACCACCAACCGGCAAGAGGCTGTGAAGCGACTGGCCCCCCTTTGCGATCTGTTTCTTGTGGTGGGGTCCCCCAATTCGTCCAATTCCCGCCAACTGGTACAGGTGGCCATGGATTATGGATGCCCCCGCGCGGTGTTGCTGGATACACCGGACCCGCTGCAGCGTTTGCCTTTGGTGGGCGGTATGACGGTGGGCCTAAGCGCAGGGGCATCAGCCCCCGAATCGTTGGTTCAGGACATACTCAGGGCCCTGAAAGATCATTTTTCCGTGGAAACAAAAGAAGAAAGCGGTATGTCCGAAGGGGTCTCCTTTCGCCTGCCGGTCATTCTTGAGGGGAATGACTGAGTATGGCAGTATTTACAAGTCTTTCTAGGGTTGACTTTGACCTGGTATCTCAAGTATGGCCAATAGGCACTATAGAGAAATATCAAGGAATGGCCTCCGGCGTTGAGAACACCACCTACCGAGTTTGCTCTGGTATGTCTAAGTATATCCTCACATTGATTGAAAAAAGGACGCGGAAGGACGACCTAAGGTATTTCTCAGGTCTCCAAGAGTATTTCTTTTCACGGGGCATACCGTGTCCGACGGTTGTTTTGACCGCTCACCAAGAAAACTACCAAGAAATACTTGGGATTCCCGCTGTTTTGACGACGTTTTTATCGGGCCAGTCTTTGGAAACCCTCAGCAAAGAAGCCTGCGCACAAATGGGGGCTTTTCTGGGAACGATGCACCGCGTTCAGGGGGATTTTCCGCTGCGCAAAGACAATCCCGTTTCCTTGGCTGCGTTGGGGGATATCTGGCAAAAATGCACGCAGGCGCAGGGCTTTTCCCCAGAATTTTGGGGGGATCTTCACGAAGAATGGCTTTTGCAGCAGAAACAAGCTTTTCATGCTCTGCCCCAAGGCACCATTCATGCCGATGCCTTTCCAGACAATGTTTTTTTTGATGAAAAAGGCCAGATTTGCGGCATCATCGACTGGTATTTTGCGTGTTATGATCATCTGCTTTATGATGTCGCCCTGACCATGGTGGGGTGGTGTTATGACGAATCCCGTCAGTGGCGCCCGCAGTGGGCGGGGGCGTTTTTGCGGGCGTATCTGCGGGCGTTTCCTTTAGGGGCCTTTGAAGACACCGATTTGCGGTGGATGCTGCGCCGTGCCTGTGTGCGCATTGCCATCACGCGCCTTTATGATCACCTGTATCCCCGCGCCGATGGGATGGTTGTGCCCAAAAGCCCCTTGGATTTTTTGCAGCATCTGCAAAATCATCGTCTGGGCATTCCCCTGCATGATGGGCTGTTGTCATGACATATTCTCAGGTTTGCCTTTATACGGACGGGGCGTGTTCTGGAAACCCTGGACCAGGGGGCTGGGGCGCGTTGCTGACTATGGGGGCTCACGAAAAAGAATTATGCGGGGCCGAAGCCCACACCACCAACAACCGTATGGAAATGATGGCGGCGATTCAGGGGCTTAGGGCCCTGAAAAATCCATGTCAGGTGGATCTTTATACCGACAGCCAGTATCTTCGTGATGGCATCACCAGCTGGATTGTGGGGTGGAAAAAAAATGGCTGGAAAACAGCGGCCAAAAAACCGGTCAAAAACGAGGATCTGTGGCGTCTGTTGGATGATCTGGTCCAAATCCATAACGTACGCTGGCACTGGGTGAAGGGCCATAATGGGCACCCCGAAAACGAGCGTGTGGACCTGCTGGCGCGATCTGCAATTTTAACTTTAAAATCATGACGTTGCGGCACTGGATATACTTAGGAATACTTGGTTTTTCCAGTGGGTTGCCCTTTATGGTCACGGGTATGACCTTGGCGGCCCGTCTGACCGATGCGGGGTTTTCGTTGCAGACGTTGGGTTTGTTTGCCCTGGTGGGGATGCCCTATGCCCTGAAGGTTTTTTGGGCCCCCTGTATTGAAAATGTGCCCTTGCCTTTTTTGGGATCTCGGCTGGGACAGCGGCGGTCTTGGGCGTTTTTGGCCCAGATGGGGATTCTGCTGATGTATGCCGCGATGGCTTTCGTTGGGCCAGAGTCCAACATCCTGATGTTTGCAAGCCTTTGTTTTGGATTGACTTTTTTTTCGGCGACACAGGATGTGGCGCTTGATGGATACCGCATCGCGTGGCTGGAAAAGCACCATCAGGCCTGGGGGGCAGGGGTTTTTGTGAATTGTTATCGTTTGGCCCTGATGGTGTCGGGGGCGGGGGCTGTGATGGCTTCGGACGTTGTGGGCTGGTTTTGGGTGATGCTGGGATTGATGGTGTTTCAAACTTTGGGTGTGGCGGCGATTCTGGCCCTTGGTCCCCAAGACGTTTCCCCAGAGTCTTATCACGGCTCATGGTTTTTTCGGGCGTTTTTGAAGCCTCTTCAAGGGCTTAAACAGCATAAAAACTGGATTGCTTTTTTGGCCATCGTGCTGACGTTTCGGCTGCCGGATGCTTACTTGGCGTCCATGAATTACCGTTTTTTGTATGATATGGGGTTTTCTAAGGCTGAAATTGCCAGTGTGGTCCAGATTTACGGCCTGTCAGCGGCGTTTGTGGGGGGGGCGTTGGGTGGGCTTATTATGCAGCGCTTGGGCCTGTATCGCGCCTTGGTGATTGCGGCGGTTCTTCAAATGGTATCGAATCTCAGTTATGCGTGGATTGATGGGCCGTTTTTGTCTCAATTGATTGTTGTGATGACCATAGAGGAGTTGGCCAGCGGCATTGCGACGGCGTCTTTCTTGGGGTTTCTCGCCCTTTTGTGTCAAAAGGATGTGGCGGCCACGCAGTATGCTTTGCTGACTTCGTTGGTGGCACTAACACGGATGCTGGTGTCGTCAACATCGGGGGTGGTTGCGGCGTTGTTGGGATGGGATGCTTTTTTTGTGGCCTCCGCTTTGTTGGGGGTGTTGGGATTGGGCCTTGTGGTTGCGGTGCGACCCGTTTTTGGGCGTTTGATGAGGGATTGACCCCTGATATCGGGTGCGTTAAAGTGACTCATGAGCCAGATTCACCGCCTTCTTCCCCAAACCATCACCAAAGCCGTGATTTTTTTGCACGGGGTTGGCGCCAATGGTCAGGATTTGCTGGGGTTGTCGTCTTTTTTACAGCCAGAACTGCCCCAAACCGTGGCCTATATCGCGCCCGATGGGTTTGATTCCTATGATATGTTGCCTGTGGGGATGATGGCCGAAAGTTATCAATGGTTTTCTTTAAAGGATCGCTCGCCTCAGGCTTTGTCTGATGCTCTCGATCGGGCCGTCGTTCGTTTTCAGGTCTTGTTTGAGGATATTCGCAGAGATTTGGGGCTTGCTTACAGCGATATCGCCTTTGTGGGATTTTCTCAAGGCACGATGCTGGCGATACGGGCGGCGCTTCAGTTGCCCTCGCCTGTTGCGGGTGCGGTGGGCTTTTCGGGGGCTTTTTTGCCGCCATCGCTTGTGCACAGTCATCCTCCTTTTTGCCTGATTCACGGAAGACAAGACGAGGTCATACCCAGTCAGGCAACGGAAAATGCAGCGCAAGAGCTTAAGCACCGTGGATGTTTGGTGGACCATTTTATTGACGAGGGTTTGGGCCATTCTATCGACGAGAGGGGCATACAAAGAATGACACAGCATATCTCTCAGTGGTTTAAAGCCGTTTCCGCCTAAAGGTTAACGATGATCCTGCATTTTAAGTGTCTTGAGGCCATACTTTTTTTCAAAAATTCCCTCAAAAACCCTCCTCAAATCGTTGCTTTTTTCTTAAATTTGGTTTACAGTTATTTTTATAATGTCGATGTTCACTCACCTAGGTTTTATGGGCTTTGCAGAATCACCTTTTTTGCTCGCGGGGTTTTATTAAAAGGTGGAAAAATTTTTTTTAAAAAAAAATCCCTTTTAAAGGTTTTTTTAAGGATGAATTTGGGTTGTTTGGCTTATCTTAATACATCTCTACCATTCCAACATCGAAACAAAATGGGGTTTTTATGCGTTACATAAGCACGCGCGGCCTTGCGCCCACGCTTTCTTTTTCTGACGTTGTGTTTGCCGGCCTTGCCGAGGATGGGGGGCTGTATGTTCCCGAAGACTACCCTGTTTTTTCTTTACAGGAATGGCGGGGTTTGCGCGGAAAGCCCTATGCAGAAGTGGCGTTTGCCATCATGCGTCCGTATATGCATGAAGCGTTCGATGATGCCACGTTACGCGCGATGATTGGCCGTGCCTACGGGGGGTTTTCTCAGCCAGAGAACATAACGCCCCTAATTCAGGTTGGCCCAGAGGATTGGATTCTCGAATTATTTCATGGTCCAACGCTGGCGTTTAAGGATTACGCCATGCAGATGCTGGCCCAGATTTTCGAGGGGCTTTTGGCCCAGCAGCGGCGTCCCCTCACCATTGTGGGGGCCACATCGGGGGATACGGGATCTGCGGCGTTGCATGCCTGTCGGGGTATCCATGGGGCCCAGGTCTTTGTTTTGCATCCCCACGGGCGCGTGTCAGAGGTCCAGCGGAAGCAAATGACAACCGTCATCGCCCCCCATATTCACAACATCGCGTTGCAGGGGACATTTGACGACTGTCAGGCCGTGGTTAAACAGCTTTTTCAGGACCCAGAGGCCAGACAAAACTGGGGGTTGACTGCGGTTAACTCCATCAACTGGGCTCGTATTTTGCCCCAAGTTGTTTACTATGCCTACGCGGCTTTGGCGTTGGGGGCGCCAGAGCGAGGCGTGTCCTTCACGGTGCCCACGGGCAATTTTGGCAATATGTTTGCCTGTTTTGTGGCTCAAAACATGGGCCTTCCTCTGGGGCGATGCGTGGTGGCCAGCAACAGAAACAACATTTTAACCCGTTTTTTTCAAACCGGCGTGATGGAATCGCGGTCCGTGGAGGCCTCCGTCAGCCCCAGTATGGACATTCAGGTCTCCAGCAACTTTGAGAGGATGCTGTTTGAACTTCAATCCAGAAACGCAACGATTGTTAAAAATCAAATGGATGACTTTAAAAAAACGGGGAAATTTTCGGTGGGCTCAGGGACTTTGGGGGCGTTAAGAGAAAAATGCCACGCTTTTGATGCGTCGGACGCCCAAACGGCCGATATGATTTCGGTTATGGAACAAAAAACAGGATATGTATGTGATCCACATACATCCGTAGGTTGTTATTCTGCCCGTCAGTGGCGACAATCAGGGGGCGTGGGCGCGATGGTCGCGTTGGCCTGCGCCCACCCGTCAAAGTTTGGCTCGGTCGTTCAGGGCGCTACGGGTAAGCCTGTCAGCATACCAGAGCGCCTGCAGCAGGCCCTTCTGGCCCCCGAAAAGGTTAACGTTTTGGCCAATGATTTTGGTGTCGTTCGTGATTTTATCGCCGCAGCCCGACGCTCGCCACCCGCGTCAATTTAGCGTTTGGATAGGGGGACGACAATTTTCTGTTGGGGCCCTTGCCAAGCGTGGGGGAATGGTCTAAAGCTATTCCTCTTTTTATAATCGTTTTTTGGAGACGAATCCCTCATGGCTACGCAACGTACGCTTTCTATTATTAAGCCTGACGCCACCCGCCGCAATTTGACAGGCGAAATCAACGCCCGTATTGAAAAATCGGGACTGCGTATTGTGGCCCAAAAACGCACAGTTTTGAGCCGCGCTCAGGTAGAAAGCTTTTACGCCGCCCACAAGGATCGTTCTTTCTTTTCAGAATTGTGCGCGTTTATGGCTTCAGGTCCTGTGGTGATTCAGGTTCTGGAGGGTGCGGAAGCCGTCAAAAAATACAGGGCCCTTATGGGAGCCACAAACCCCAGCCAAGCGGATCAGGGCACCCTAAGACGGGATTTTGCTGAATCCATCGAGGCCAACTCCGTTCATGGCAGCGATTCCGAAGACTCCGCCCAGGAAGAAATCGCTTTTTTCTTTGCAGCAATGGACATTGTTGGCTAACCTTCCCCAGGCGACGACGTTTTTTTGCAGCCCCCTCACCCTGAGCTTTGGAAGGGATTATGACCCTTTACGTGCGCCTGTTTTTTAAGCGTCTGGTTTGGGTCTTTTTGGGTGTCTTTTTTGGCCTTTTGGGCTTGGCGTGGATGGGCCGCATCGTCCAGTACATGGATGTTTTACAGCAGGCATCCATTCCTCTGTCTGTGTTTTTTTCGTGGGTGGCTTTGTTGCTGCCCTATGTCATTTATATGATTTTGCCTTTGGTGGCGGTTGTGACCACATTTTTGGTCTATCATTATTGCCATCAGCATCATGTTTTGACGGTATTGGGCGGTGTTGGCCTTTCCGTGGGCCGGCGGATGCGACCCGCTTGGTACTTTGGCGCGATATGTGGCGGGATTGCCCTGATCATATCGTGTTTTGTTTTGCCCATAAGTTATCATGGGTTTAAGGTAAAACAAAATGCCTTTCGCCAGCAACAGGCCGTCAATTTGATTCAGCCCCAACAGTTTTTTACACTGGATAAAAAAACATTTTATATTCATCGTGTGGCAGAGGACGGTGGGCTGGAAGATGTTTTGATTTGGACCGATCAAGACGGAACACAATCGTTTCTTTCTGCCAAAGCCGGTCGTCTGGTTCAGGAAGACGGAGGATCTTTTCTGGTTTTGAAACAAGGCTATCAAAGCATCGTGGATGATCGGGATCGGCTTTCTCGTCTTGATTTTGATCACTATCAATTGCGCCTGGATCAACAAGCGGCCGAGGTTTATCAAAGGCGGAATCTTCTGGAATTTTCCCCCACAGATCTGGTGACAGAGGACCGTTTTTCCAGCCCCCAGCAGGCCAAGCGCTGGGTCGGTGGACATGTGCGGTTGCTCTATCCCTTGCTGGCGATTGTGTTTGCGGTGTATCCCGCGTTGGTTTTTTCGACGCTTCCGTTTTCCCGAACATCAGGGGTGATGCGCCCTTTCCTGCGCATTGTTCCCGCCACACTTGCGTTTTTTGGTGTGTTCCTTTTCCTCAGCCATAGCGCGGAATCTTTTCCGGTCATGGTGTATGCCCTGTATCTGATGGTGGTTTCCGCGTTTGTGGGGCTGGCGTTTCCCACGGTCAGCGTTTTGCGTGTGTTTCGGGGGGCGCGGCCATGATTTTGGATGATTATTTGTGGTCTCGTTTGTGGCAGCGGTGGCTGTTGCTGCTGGGCGTGATGGTGATTATTTTATATTCCATTGATTTTTTGGCGCAAATTCGGGAATACGATCACTGGCCAGCGTCCCATGTGGCCAAAATGGTTGTGTATCGCTTGCCCATGCTGCTGGATACGGCTTTGCCCTATCTTGCGTTTCTGTCTGTTTTTTTTACGTTTTCTGGTCTGCAAAACGCCAATGTTTTTGATGTGATGCGGGCTTCGGGATATTCTTGGCGTCGTATTATGGGGGTTTCGGCTTTGTTTGCCTGTGTTTTGGGTCTTTTTCACACGGTGGCGTTTGAGGAACTTCGTCTGCGGGCCAATATGGGCTATCAGGATCTGCTGTCCGACCATGGGGACGCCCCTGAAAACCCTTTTAAGGGACAGGACATGTGGTTAACGTCCTTCTCCCCTGCGGAAACCATTGTTTTGCAGGCCAAAGCCATTCGTGAGGGGGCGTTTCAGGAGGTTTCCGTCGTTGTTTTGGGGCAGGACAATCTATTAAAGGACCAAATACGCGCAGAGAAGGGGGACATTAGGGGCAACACACTCGTTTTGCAAAAGGGGGATTCGTGGGCTTCTGGGGCGAAAACCCCCTTGGCGCCTGAGGGGATGCGCCTGCCTTGGTGGGGAAAATCCAGGGAAGAGCTTTTAAGGCCCAACCCCCCAGAAAAAACATTTTTATCCGCAGCGCAGGAGTTTTTTCAGAATCCTGATGCGTTTTCAAAGGCGAGTGCAGAGAAAATCCACGTGTTATGGCAGGGGGCTGGGCGTCCTTTGTATTATATCGCCTTGGCGATTCTGGCCACGGTGGCGCTGCTCAGCAGTCATCATCGCACGCGTTCGTTTGTCCCCTTTGGCGTCAGCGCCGCGTTTATGTTCGTTTTGCATATGGCCACAAATGTGACGGTTCATTGGGCAAATCAGGGATTGCTGCCGTTTTGGTATGCCTTTTTGTGGGCTTCAGTTCTCTTGCTTTTCTGTTCTTTTTTGGTTTTAATGCGTCGCACATATGGCTCGGTATGACTTTTTTTTGGGATTGGTTTTTGTCTGGCTGCTGCTGGTGGCACCAGCATCGGCGGAATCCATAAAGGTCAAGGATGTCGCCTTGAAAGCCGATGTTCTGACCCTGAATTACGAGGGGCGAACCATCGAAGGTGAAGGCAATGTTGTCCTGGAAAGTCCGGATCATCGCCTAACGTCCGACACCCTGACCTATCACGAAAAGACAGGCGAAATCACCGCCGCAGGTCATGTTGTTTTGCTGGATAAGAAGGAAAAAACAACCCTGCAAACAGATCGTGTGGTTTTGGATGGCGAGTTTCGCTCTGTGAGTTTGGAAAAGATGCAGTTGTTGTTTCAGGATCGCGGGACGCTTACAGCGTCCTCTGGACAGCGCCGTTTGGGCAAAGAGCATGATTTGAAAGATGCGCATTTTACCCCCTGCAAAGTCTGTGAAGGCGAATCCCCCCTGTGGTCGGTGGCGGCGGATGAGGTGAAACATGACACAGACTCCAAGGTGATTCGCTATTACAACGCCTATTTTCAAATTTTCGATGTGCCTGTGTTTTATTTGCCGTATTTTGAACAGGACGATCCCACGGTTAAGCGTTCCAGCGGCTTTCTGCGCGGATCCCTGGAACAGCGCTCGGAAGAGGGGATGCTGGTTCGCGCCCCGTATTATTACACCATGTCCCCCCATCAGGATGTTACCGTCACGCCCATCTGGACCCAAAACGGGGGGGAGGTTTTGGGGCTGGAACATCGCTATCTTGGGGAAACCTTCGGGATTGTGTCTACGGGCTCTATGGGTAGCGTGAACCGTGTGGAAAACAGCCAGTTGCAGGATGATAAAAACGCCGCTGGCCATTTGGATTCGGCGCTGGATTGGCAGCCGGCCCCTTTCTGGCAGGTGGATGGGGATTTGGAACGCGCCAGCCGTAAAGGGTATCTGCGTCAGTTTGATTTTGATCAGCGGGATATTCTTTCCAGTGGGGCTCGGACCCTTTATCATGATGGCCCGACAACGTTTGTGACGGATGCTCGCACTTACCAAGATTTGCGCCCTGCCGAGGACAGCGATACCGTGCCGTGGGTTTTGCCCGATACCAGCCTGTCTCATTTTTGGGAATCCCCATCGTGGGCTAAGGGGTCCCTAAGCAGTGGGGTTTCGGGGCGTGTTCTTGAGCGGGATCAAGGCAACGATAATCAACGGGCCAGTGTTTTTAACGCTTGGCAACGGCAGTTTTTTGCATCCGATGGCAGTGTTTTTGAAACATCGGCGCTGCTGCGCCAAGATATTTATCATCGGGATGTTTTTTCAAAAGCGCAGGATGCCATGGTGGAATCCGATACCAAGGCCCGTTTTTTTCCGGCCCTTCAGGCAGGGTATAAAAAACCGTTTTACAAAGCCACGGAATCGGGGTTTCACCAGCTGTCTCCGGTGGCGCAGGTTGTGGTGATCCCCACCAATGTCAACAGCGATACCATTCAAAACGAAGACTCTCAGGTTTTTGAGCTGGATGCGGACAATCTGTTTTCTGTGAACCGCCCCACAGGGTATGATATCACCAGCGAAGGCAGCCGCGCCGATTATGGGGGGTCTTATGCGTATCAGGGGGAAACCTATTTGGCGGATGTGTTTTTGGGCCAGAGTTTCCAGTTTGATGCGCCGACCACAACAGAGCTGCTGGCTGGCGGAGAAGGGGAAAATTTTTCTGATCCCGTGGCCCGCTGGCAGTTGGCGTTTCCGAGCTTGCTATCCTTTGATCACAGCATTCGTGTCAAAGAAAGCGATGGTGGCATCGCCCGCAGTTTGGCCAACCTCAGCACGGAATTTGGGGGGTTTAACACGACCCTGACCCATTTTTTGCTGGATCGTGGGCAAAATGATCATGAAACGTCGGAAAAACGGGAAGAAGTCTCCGCAACCCTGGGCATTCCCCTGAACGAATCATGGATGTGGAGCAACACCGCCATTCGGGATTTGCAAAACGATGAAAACCGTCTGGCCCAAACCCAGTTAACTTATACCATGGATTGTGCCCGTTTTTCGTTGGAATACCGCAAAGATTACACCAGCGACCCCAACGCCACAGCCGGAAATTCGGTGATGTTTCGTATTGATCTGATTGGGGCCCCGTGAATCTGGGTTGTTTTATCGTTGGGAAGGCGCTGTGGTTTTGGGGCACGCGGCGGCCAGTTCCTTTTGTTTTTGATCAATGCGCGTGCTGATGGCGCAGGTGATGTTCAGGATTCTGGGATTCCATTGATAATCGGGGTTTTGGGTGTAATAGGTCAAAAATTGCTGGGCTTTGGCGGCGTAGGCCTTGGCAAAGCGGATTTCCCCCTCCAAAACACGGGGGGTTTCATGGGGATCGTTGGCAGTCGCGGGGATATAGGCCGCGGCTTTTTGTTGCAGGTTGGCTTTGCGCTGGGCCAAAGAGAGGCGGGCAGGGGATAGGGTATCAAGGCCGGATTGGCCCACCGTCATGAAAAATGTTGCCATGCGCTCACGCTCATCCTCAGCCTTGGCCACAGAGGGGGGCACCATGCGGTCATAATCGGTTTGCATGGTTTTCAGGTTTTTGGTGGATTCCGCAACGGATCGACGCTGACTTTGCAAAGCCGACATGAAAATAGTATTGTTTTTTAGGGACGGATCCTTGGCCAAGGCTTCCTCCCCCCGCATTAAGGCCCGTTGCTCGCGGCGAAGCGCAAAATCCTGACGTTGCATGGTTTCCTCAAACGCCATCCAGTTGCGGGTTGTGGCATCATACAGCTGGCTGTGCTGTTTTAGGACGTTTTTCGCCAAGGCCGACCGATTTTCCGGCAGCAACCATGCGGGATTGCCAATGCCCGTCTGGCAGGCCAACAGTTGAAACAGGCCGCTGTTGTCAACGGGCAGGGGACGGTTCATCAAGGTTTTCACCCCGCGGGAAAATTGTTCGGAAAACACAGACGCACTATCGGGGGTTTTTTTGGGAAAACAGGCGGGAACCTGATTTTGCATGGCACCCAGGGTTAATCCGGCATCACTCATCTGGGTCAGGGTTTCTGTGACGCCAGAGGCTGTCATGTCCATCAACGCGGTCAGCGAGGCCCCCATCTGGGCCCGCATCAGGCCTGCCTGTTCAACATCATGCTGGCGCATCAGCAAATCATCAAACAGTTTGGGATCCAAATCAATGCCGTCCCCCCCATCAACAGGGGAGATTTTCAGCGGCCCCAGAATGCCAGGATTATCCTGTAAAATTTTTTGCATGGCAGAGGCCGAGGAGAGGGGCTGGCTATCGTCTATCGATAACGGAATGCCAAAAATTTCACGCGGGGGCATGGGGGTTTGCTGTTTGCATCCCCGAATTTGGCGGTCGTAACGGTTCAGGTCCTGAAACAATTTTTCGTACGCCTGATCGGGTTTCAGGAAATAGGGCTGCAGGGCCTGAAACACAACGGCGTGCTGTTCGTTCAGGGCGATGATGGCCTCTTCATGGCGGATGGCGGCCTCGAATGTGGCTTGAAAGGTTTGGGGCATGCTATCCCCGCGAATTAGGGTTTCTGTGCTTTGCCACTGGGTGGCGGTGCTGGTCAATTGGCGGGCTTGGGCTTGGCTTTGCAAACACAGCAGGGTGGGGGTATCAGGGGGCGCCGCCCTTGCCGAGGCCGAGGCAAAAACCCAAAAAAACAAAACCAAAAATCCCATTTACTGAGTTTCCTGCGGGACAAAGTAGGTGGGATTATGGCAAATGGTGTTCAGGGATTCGCTCATCAGTTTCATGCTTTGCAGGTGGACTTTGTATTGCTCCAGCAGGCTGCGATCGGCCTCCAGCTTTTGGATCAGGGCCAGACTGCGGTTAATGCACCCAGAAACGGGCATTTCCAGCTCTTTCAGGCGCAGGGAAAAGTTACCCAATCCTCCTAGGTTGACCCCAAGACCTTCCGCCAAGTTGGCCAATTCGCCAAGGATTTTTATGGGGTCTTTTTTTGAAAACACCGAATAATCCTCAACACAGGGTTCGTACAGGGTTTTGGCCAGATCTTTCATAAAAATTTCCCGCATATTGGCATGCACGCGCAGTATATCCGAAAGGGCATTCATGCTATAGGCCGCATGGGTCAACGTGGCACTTTTGCAGGTTTCGATAAAACATTGTTTTTGTGCGGTAAATACGGTGTTGTTGCGCCCGTCTTTATGCAAATCCATGAACGCTTCCAGATTTTTCTGGGCGCAGTTCATGATGTATTGGGCCGTTTGGGCGGGGGTGATTTGTTTTTGTTGGATGGCCAGTTCCGCCAAACTTTCGCAGCGCAAACACCCAAAATCTGTCAGGGCGCCCCCTGTTTGGGTGGATGCCTCAATCAGGGCTTTGATTTTCTTATCGGGCATGCCGATGGCGTTTTTGATACCGCTGAGCAGATAATATTGCTCGCCCCGTTGTTGCAACAGGTAACCCAGCTGGGCAGAGGTATCCTTAAACTCCTTCACCCGCAGGGTTTCATAAAACTGCCGACTGCCCGGCAACATATTCAGGTCCGTCACACAAAACCCCGTTCCACACCAGAGGGCATTGCAGGGGATATACATGTGACAGAGATTGGTCCCAGGGAAGGGGGGCGTTTGCTTACAGACGCACGGTCTGGTGGACAACAGGGGATAGCACATCCCATTCACACACATATTCACCGGCACAAAGGGCTTCTTCTTTAGGTTCTTTAGGACATCTAGGGAGGGCACATAGGGCGGCGGCCCCTTTAACCCCAACAAACTGGTGGCCGCCCCAGCAGCGCCGGCGACCTTAGAGGCCCCCGATGCCACCGCCGTCGGATCAACGGCCCCCGCCCCCGCCGATATCCCCAGCATCAGCAAAAACAGGATCAGATGGCGCATGATCAATCATTCGGTTGATAGACAGGTGCCCCACTGGTAATCAGATCCCCCAGGCTGGCGCAGGCATTTTGCAAAATCACCTGTTCGGTGTTGACGTTGGTCATGACCAGATTGTACATGGACAGTCCGATCAGGACATTCATCTGGCTGGATACCGCCCCCCCCTCACCCATGGAGGCTGACTGCAACGTATTGATGGAGGGGCAGAGCTCTTTGCCATCTTTGGTTTTATACAGGGCTGTTCTGTTGCAACGGTCTGGATTGCTGGTGCCCAAAAACAATTCCTGAAACATTTTGGCGGGAATTTGTTGTTTGCTGATGGCCGCGGCGGCGCAGCGGGATTTGAGCTGGCCCAGAAACAGACGTTTATTCGCCTCTTCGATCTGTTTGCATTTGCTGGTGCTGTTGTTGGCCATTTGGGGGTTGCATCTCAGCATGCTGCGCAAAAACTCTGCAGTTACTTCGGTGGTTGGCGGTTGCTTGGCTGGATTGGTTGGCCCCGCCAGCGGGGTGTCTTTGGATAACGGGCCGGTTTTGGGGGTATCTTTTGTGCCGAACCGATTCCCCAATTCAAAGGACTGTTTTGCTAATACAATGTATTGTACAGACTCTGTACCCTGTAACGCAAAAAGCCCTGCATAACCGAACAGGGTTGTAAAATTGCTCATAATCCTTAAAATTTTGGATTCGTTGGTATCGTTGGTCAGCAGGCCCCCTTTGGAAATGGCAGAAAACAGGATATTTTGTTGCATGCCATTGATAAATTGTAATAATTTTTGGGCATTAAATTTGCCGCTGAACAGGTTCGTTACCAAGCTTGCGAAACTAACGGCAGCCCCCACGTATCCCAAATTTTCTTGGAATTTGGCGTCACCGATGTTAATGCCGTAGTCTTTCAAGGTTCCCAAAACCCCCGTGAAGGTATTCAGACCCGAACTGGCACAATTGATGGCGTTTCCGCAGTTTTGCAGGCTTTGAAAGTTGTAAAACGTTTTGGCTGAATCTCCCGCTAATTGCACAGCCATATCGGTGAAATTGGCAATGTTGCCGAGGGGGTCGGATGGTTTCGCGATCAATGAGTCTTTCAGAGTGTATCCTAGCGTGGAATTGGTGGAGGGAGATGAATCAAAGGCCCCGCTAAACTCATTGGCAGGAACAGTCGATGAAACCAAGGGGGGGGTAGAGTCATCAAAGGGATTGTCGCCTTTGTCCAAATGGCGTAGATTGAAAGGGCGTGCACGTGGGTCGGTTTCGATGCTGGATGTGTTGTCCTTAAAGAAACCCTCAAGAGTTGATCCGTCTTTTCTCGCCGGTGTCCCCGCCGGAGCAGGGGTGCCAGATGTCGCCGGTGTCCCCGCCGGAGCAGCAGAGGCATTCACTTTCGCCACCGCTGCGGCCGCCGCTGGGCCTTCTCTTATGGTGTTATACGCAATAGAATCGCTGGTATAGGCCGCATATAACGAACTGGTAAATTCAGCCAAAATTGTGTCAGTTGTGGGGATGTCTTTACTTTCGGGATTGGGTTGGTATTTAATAGCCCCCAGAATTTGATCCAGTTTTTTGTTGGTGTCCGTTTGGGTTTTATTCAGGGTAATGAGCGTGCCATTGATGGTGAGCAATGTGCCCGCTTGTGCGAGCAGTTCCTTCTGCGCCGCTGTATCAGACACCATCACCACGGGCAGGGCTGCCGAGGCCCCGTAAAGGGGCGTCAGCGCCATCTGCATGGCGATCACATAGCACACGATTCGTCGAAAGAGGGAAAGCATAGGTCACGCCCCAGAAACTTTTAAGAGTTTATTTAAAATTTATCATACCTTAGGAATCGCTGTCAAGGTAGATGTTCAGCCAGTCGGATTGATAATTGTGCATTAACCGCTCAGCCAAAGCGCGGGAGGGTTCATCGGAATAATAAACCCGCATCAATCGGCCCAGCGCGGACAGGTCCGTGTCCAGAATGATGGATTCCCCGCTGGCCCGTTTCATCAACACAGAGCGTTTCAGTTTTTTTGCGGCGGGCAGCTTGCCGCTGATGTACAGCCATTCCCGCTCGGTTAATCCCCAGTCCTGATATTCCCGCGCTTGGCCCTGGGGGTTGGGGAAGAAAAATGTGGTTTGCGCCTGACCACGGATGGCCTCGCCCAGACCGGCTTGGGTGATGGCCTCGGGTCGCTGAAACGCGGAAATGACAGAGCTGCGGCGTTTTCGATATTCCTGCAACATCTGTAAAAAATAGTTTCGGAAAATGGGGTGTTTCACCACGGGTTCCGTTTCGTCAATGAAAATCAGGGCAGGGGCCTTTAATTCGGAAATCGTATCCTGAATCCGGTGCATCAGATACAAAATCACGGCCCGCGCCAAATCATCGTGTTCATACAGCCGCGTAAAATCCAGCGCCACAATGCGGGATGTTTTTAAATCCAGCGTGTCCTGCTTGGCATTAAAAATCTTTCCATAAACGGATGGATCCACCCATTTGTGCAGATTTTTGCGCAGCGTGCCGCCTTTGCTGTAAACCGCATCATAAATGTTGGCCAGCGACCGGCGTTCATACGGCAAGCCCGGTGTGTCATAGGCGGCATCAATAGAAAACCCAATTTCCTCAATCGCATCCGCATCCTGACAATCCGAAATGGCCTGCAAAAAGGCCCTGAGAAACGACCGGTTCGACGGGCTGTCTTTCAGTTGAAACGGGTTCATGGACGATTGAACACCGGGGATGTTGGAACCCTCGAAGGTAATATAGCTGCCCGAGGTCGCGCAGGTAAACAAATACCCCCCCCCGTGTCGATCCACCATATAATACCGCAAATCTTCATGCCGCATGGCCATACCCGCCAGAAAATTGATCAGCGTGGTTTTTCCGCCTCCGGTGGGGCCAATGCTGACGGCGTGGGCGACGGCGGCTTTTTCCTCAGAAATATGAAACTGAAAGGCGTAGGGCGTGCCGGAAATGGTCCGAAAGTTGGCGATGGGCCCCTTGCCCCAGTCCGAAGAGGTCAGGCCTGGGGAAGGCCGCTCAAATGTCAAATGCGTGGCAATGTTTTTGGAAAACAGTTTATAGGGGCGGGGCCATAATTTGAAACTGGGGAATTGCAAAAACCAGCTGGCTTGCGCCACGGCGCCCTCTCGCACCACAGAGATGCCGTAAGTGCTGGCGATGCGTTTGACCTCGGCTTCGGTGGCCTCCATTTCCTCCACCGTTTTGCCATAACAAAACACCATCATTGTGTATTGTGACAACACGTTGGTGCCGCCGGTGTTGCCCTCCACCGCATCCAGCGCGGTTTCGAATTGGGCGGCGGTTCCCGGGCTGAATCGTTGGGCCAGCGATAATTTATATTGGTGGGTGATGTGGATGGCGGCTTTGGTTTTGGTCCAGGGCTCGATGACATGGGAAACGATGATTTCGCCGTGAACGGTGTTTAGGGAATTGACATAGGCTTCGTACGTAAAATCCCCCAACGCCCGCAAACCAATGCAGCTGCAATACAGTTTTTTATGGCCGGATGTGAAGGTAATGCCCCCATCATCCCCCCCGAATTCCACCTGATCGCCGCAAATGGAATCCGACGCCCCATCCCCCACGCCCCCAGGCACGGGTTGGGAAATCGGGCTGACAATCCGGGAAAACACGTAAAGGGGCCGCATTTTCACATCCGGATGATCCTGTTTCATCAACACAGGGCCGTATTTGTGCAAAATGTTGCTGGTGATATCGATAACGGAATTGAGTTTTTTTTGGGATGTTTGATCTTTATCGGGCAAAGAAAAAACAACAAATTGCCGGTTGCTGTACGCGCGGGAAAAGGTTCCGTTCCAGCGACGGGCAATTTCCCGCAGGACAGGGTTGGTGTGGGTTGTGGGGGGGGCAACATCCACCCGCTCGCGGATGGTAAAGGCCCGAATGGCGACGTGATAATCCTGCAGGGCATCGATCCAGTCCTTTCGCGCCAGCAACAACATTTCACGGTCATGATCGCTCATGAACGTATCATCAAATCCCATCATTTCAACACATTGAACCAGATCCCCGTTTTTACAGGCAATGGTTCTTCCATCGCTGAGCATTTTTTCAAAAGGCAAAACATCCGCCAGACGATCTTCCTTAGGATAGGGCAGCAAGATACGGGCCGTGGATGGGATGGCAATCACCGCAAAGGCAAAGCCCGCCGCAATCACCCCAAGCAGGGTTAAAATAACAGAGGTCAGGCTAAAATTTTCGGAAAACGCCGCCAACACCTCGGGGGATAAAGACTCAGGGAACATATTTTCGGGTCCCTGGCTTTCCCTTAATCAAATTGCGTGTGGGTCGTTTGCTATAGGCCCATGCGGGCAACAAGGTGGCCATATGGGGCTCCCGCGCCCCCTGGGCCGCCAAAACCATATGGAAAAAAATCAAGGAAATGATGATCAGCAGGGGGCTGACCTTAAACAATCCCCACGCATACACAATGCCCAGGGCATGCAGACCCATGTTGATAATGGCGGGCATCATCGGCGCCCAAAACAGGGTGGCCGGACTGGCAACAGCGCGCATGACTTTTTCTGGCATGGGGACCCTCGTAACTCAATCAAGTGAGTTTATTTGGTATTGGTTAAATAACTTACAATCCCCCCAGCGGCGGTGATAATCGCCAGTCCCGCTGTTAAGGCAAACAACCACCGAAACGGAAATTTCCCAAACAACCCCATAATGCCCAGTGCCGCCGCCGCAACCCCCCCCAGACCGAAAAGGACATTCTGGGTATCTGTAAATAACACTTGTCCTGTGTTCCCAATGACCTTGGCGGTGTCTGTGTAGGTGGCAACATTTTGGTTGGGTTCGATAACCCCCTTATAAAGCCATTCGCACATGGCGGGGACCATGGTGGCGATGACCAGCGCCGCCATGACGGTAAACAGCCAACCCCAGGGCATTTGCCCCCCATACATGGCGCGAATGCCAATGCCCAGCATGGCCAGGGTGCCCAGGGCATAGATGATGGGTTTGGAATTGTTGATGATTTCGCTGCCTTTGATCACGGCCTCAGAAAACGGATTGCTGGGGCCTGCATCCACGCCGCAGGCGACACCCTCGGCGGCCAAGGCCTCTCTCCCCAGCCCCATGGCCATAAAAACCATCATGAAAAATAGGATTCGGGCGATCATAGACGACTTTTCCTAAAAGTTCATGGGTTGTAAATCATTGCTGGCGTTGGCGCTGGGGTTGGCAAAGTTACCCCCGCCGACTTTATCGCCCGCCATAACCCCCACAACATCGGCCAGTTGCGCGGTAAAGGCAAAGCCCCCCAAAATCGCCATCATCCAGCCCCACCGAAACCGGCCCGACAAAAACGACACGGCGGCCACGCCCATGGCGCCAAAGGCCCCCGCGCCATACAAAACCTTTTTCAAACTCACCGCCACTTTATCGCTGAATTGCTCTGTGGTTTGAAACAGGCGGGCACCGTTGGCTTCATAGGGTTTATAGATTTCATATTGTTTTTGAACGGATCCATAAAAATTAGGCAGGATGGATAAAAACATCAAAGATCCGATATAGGCAAAAAAGTACCCCCACGGCCAGCGGCCCATCAGGGACATAATAATCAAACCAATGGCCCCCAGCCCCGCCATCCCAAACGCCACCCCGCCCATATTGTCCGCCATACTGTTGGCAGAGCCCTCTAATTTCGCGATGGGGGATTTGGGAATGGCTGTGGCCGCCAAAGCCCCCTGAGAAACCGCAGAAACAGACAGAAGCAGCACAACCACAAAAAACCCCCAGCACAGCCCACCGCCCAAACGTTGGAAAAAACGGGGGGCGGGGGACATGGCGGGGGGCTCCTTGGTGGTTGATCAGGGTTTGGGGTGAGGGGAATGTTTAGTTGCTTACCTCAAGTTCGCTGACATCTCCTCCGGCCAAGTTGGTGGCGGCAACGTTGTAAAGACCAATTAGGGCCAATCCGCCAATCAATCCAAAAAACCATCCCCATTGAAAGCGGCCAAAGAACGCTAAGGCGCCCAAGGCCACGGCCCCCAAGCCCCCAATTCCGTAGGAAATTTTTCGGCTGGCATCGGTAGCATCCCCTACGACGCCTTTAATCTCAGTTGTTAGCGGAGTTCCTTTAAGTTGTCCGGTGCCCCATTGGAGATTAGCATGGGACGATTCCGATGAGGAAAAGACGAGAAGGCCAAAAACCATAAGGCTGAAAAGCGAGAATAAAGATTTCATAAGAGTTATCCTGTTGAATGAAAGGGTTAAAGGGTTAAGCGTTAAAGGTTAAATTTTAATGTCGGCATCCTATGGTTGGGTTTGGCGATCAGAAGGTCTCCCCCGTAAAGGCGGTCACACCGGTACCATACAAGCCCACCAGCATCAATCCCCCCATCAATCCCCATAACCAGTTCCAATTAAAGCGTCCAAAAAACGCCAAGGCGGACATGGCCACGACCCCGAGGCCCCCCAAGCCGTAGCTGATTTTTCTGCTGGAATCCGCACTTTCATCCACAAAAGTTTCCATTTTTCCAATGACTTGATCAGGGGATTTGGAAAATGCCGTGCCGGGCCATGCGGCATCCGCGGTTTTGGCATGCCCGCAAAGAAAAACAATCGCCAGCATCAAAATCCCAGCGAAATGGCCGCAGACATGTGAAAACGGTAGACGAAGGTTTGACATAGCTCGGGACTCCCTGTAACGTTTTTTATATTCAAATGTGACATTGATCACATTTTTCAGATTAAGACATTTTTAACGATCTGTCAAAACTTTTTTTAAATTATTTTGTGTTTTATTTATCATGCCGAAAAAAGGCCGTCCATAAGCCTTTGGGATCACCAGCCGAAGGGGCTGCCGGCGGTGAAACCATACGATAAACACACGAAAAAGATTGCCGGTCACAGGAATTGGTCGTATAAAGCCTTTCCTGATGAACCATAGATTGCGGGGGACAGTGACGTGACAAATGGCTTGATGCACGGAAAACGTGGCCTGATTATGGGGGTTGCCAACGATAAATCCATTGCCTGGGGGATTGCTGCGGCGTTGCGTCAGGCGGGTGCCGACATTGCCCTCAGCTATCAGGGCGATGCGCTGAAAAAGCGTGTGATGCCCTTGGCGGATCGTTTAAACACACCCCATGTGTTTTCCTGTGATGTGGGCGACGAAGACAGCATGGCCGCTTTGGCCGCCGATCTGGGCAAGGTCTGGCCAGAGGGGATTGATTTTTTTGTCCATGCCATTGCCTATTCGGATAAAAACGAACTCAAAGGCCCCTATTACGATGTGACGCGGGAAAATTTTCGTCAAACCATGGACATTTCCTGTTACTCGTTTACGGCTATGGTCCGGCATTTGGTGCCGTTTCTGCGGGAATCGGCCAGTTGTTTGACCCTGACCTATTACGGCGCGGAAAAAATGATGCCCCATTATAACGTCATGGGCGTGGCCAAGGCCGCGCTGGAGGCCAGCGTGCGTTATCTGGCCTGTGATCTGGGCCCCCGCGGTGTGCGGGTGAATGCCATTTCTGCGGGGCCCATTCGGACGTTGGCGGCCTCTGGCATTGGGGATTTTCGCTATATTTTAAAATGGAACGAACACAACGCCCCCCTGCGCCGCAATGTCACCATCGAAGAGGTCGGGGGCAGCGCCCTGTATCTGCTTAGCCCTCTCAGCTCCGGCGTGACGGGCATTGTTCACCACGTGGATGGGGGTTATCATAGCATCGGCATGTGCTCGGTTGAGGTTGCCCATCGCTATTTCAAGGGCGATGACGCCTGATCACCATGGCAGGAAGCAGTTTCGGCGACATTTTCAGAATCACAACCTTTGGCGAAAGCCACGGTCCGGCCATCGGGTGTATTGTGGACGGCGTGCCCTCAAAAATTCCCCTAACCGAATCCGATATTCAGTATTATTTGGATTTTCGTCGCCCGGGGACCTCTCGCTTTGTCACCCAGCGGCAAGAGGAGGATAAGGTTGAAATCCTCTCCGGCGTATTTCAGGGTCTGACCACCGGCACACCCATTGGCCTGCTGATTCACAATCAGGACCAAAAATCAAAGGATTATGAGGATATTAAGGACCGTTTTCGCCCGGGCCATGCCGATTATACCTATTTCATGAAATATGGTCACCGCGATTATCGCGGCGGGGGCCGATCATCCGCCCGCGAAACGGCCATGCGGGTGGCGGCGGGGTCGGTGGCGCGAAAGGCACTGGCGGCCCTGTTGCCGCAGCGTTTGTTTTTGCAGGGGGCTGTTGTCCAAATCGGCACCTTTCCCGCGGCCCCGCAGGGGGTCTGGGACCCTCTGTTGATTCAGGGCAATCCCTTTTTTGCCGCGGATCCAGCCATTGTGCCGGTGTGGCAGGATGTTGTGGATACCGCCCGCCGCGACGGCAGCTCGCTGGGGGCACTGGTTGAGGTTCGGGCCTCGGGCATTCCGGTCGGTCTGGGTGATCCCGTGTATGACAAACTGGATGCCGATCTGGCCAAGGCCTTAATGAGCATCAATGCCGTGAAAGGCGTGGAAATCGGGGATGGTTTTGGCTGCGTGTCAACGGATGGCCGCATGGCGGCGGATGAAATGGTGATTCAGGATGGCACGGCCCAATTCCTCAGCAATCATGCAGGCGGCATCTTGGGCGGTATTTCCACAGGCCAAGAGATCATCGCCCGCATCGCCGTCAAACCCACCAGTTCCATCCTGACGGAACGACGCAGTATGACCGAATCAGGCGAAAACGTCATGATCCGCACCAAAGGCCGCCACGACCCCTGCGTCGGCATCCGCGCCGTCCCCGTGGCCGAGGCCATGATGGCGTGTGTTCTGCTCGATCATTTGTTAAAACATCGGGCGGTTTTTGGCCATGGAGAATCCCCATGAAACCCCTACTCAAATGGTTCCTACGCGCTGTTAAGGGCGTTTTGATGGTTTTTGGGTTGATTTATCTGCTGTCGCTGTTGCAGGTGGGCATGTCCACCCTGATGCATCGCCAAGAGAGCGCTCAGGTGGACACCACCGCCCCCACTTTGTCTTCTTTGCTCATCACCAGTCCCAGCGCGGGGAATTATCTTTCTGGCCAGGTCATCACCGCCACCGCCACCTTTTCTGAGAATGTCTGGGGGGCCACCCTGAGCCTACCCTTTTTGGTGAATGGAACCCCCACCGCCCCCCAAACCTGCACCCGCACATCCGACCCCACCATCTTCACCTGTACTTACACAACAACCAGCACCGCTGGTCCTATCACCATCGCGGCCAATGCTCTGCAGTTGGCGACGGGCACGATGGAGGGTAGCACTGGCAATGCCCTCCCCAGCCTGAACCATGCCGCCGTCACCCTCCCCAGCATCAACGCCGCCCCCATAGATTGCACCAAAACAGGGAATTTAATACCGGGTAACATTGGCAAGGTCTGTACAGACGAATCCATTTATGCCGGACAATCTGATAGCTATTATTTGTTCACCACTCGCAGTGGATGTGGATATGAATTTGCTCGCAGTAGTGAATGTGGATATGCAGCAACGTCATCTACGGCGCCCACAACCAATTTTACCCCCAGATGCACTGGCAGCATGGATTCTATGACAAAAGATTACTCGAGTGCGTCTGGTACAGAAGAAGGCGCAACATCCACAACAGACGGATTGACAAACACGAATACGTTGGTAGAGACGATGCCAAGTCTATTTAACCCAGCAGCAGCTTATTGTTATTACTTAAATCTGCACGGCCAAACCGACTGGTATTTGCCGAGTAAGGATGAACTGGATGTTCTGTACACCAACCGCACGGCCATTGGGGGATTTTTTAGTTTTAGTCGGGGGGTGTATGGGTCTTCGTCAGAGCTCGATAGTCATCGCGCATGGGTACAGCACTTTGCCGATGTCGACCAGAACGCCGTCCTCCAGGGCTTTGGCAATGGCGCCCAGACCGCCGACGGCAAGAGCCCAGGCCGCGCATACCACGTTCGGTGCGTCCGGAGATTGAATTAAGTCTTTAATCCTTTAACTCTTTTGCCGCGCGCACGGCCGGCTTTTTTGACGTTGACGAATACCATGCCCATAATGCTCATTGTGTTGGGCATATTGGTTTTTATTTTTATAAGCGGAATCCTGATGTATCCCTTATTTTTCTAAAAAAGGCTTTTCGGGAAATCAAAGATATGCACAATGCAACACTGCATGGTTGGTAAAGGAGAATCCCCATGAAACCCCTACTCAAATGGTTCCTACGCGCCGTTAAGGGCGTTTTGATGGTTTTTGGGTTGATTTATCTGCTGTCGCTGTTGCAGGTGGGCATGTCCACCCTGATGCATCGCCAAGAGAGCGCTCAGGTGGACACCACCGCCCCCACCCTGATGCATCGCCAAGAGAGCGCTCAGGTGGATACCACCGCCCCCACTTTGTCTTCTTTGCTCATCACCAGTCCCAGCGGGGGGAATTATCTTTCTGGCCAGGTCATCACCGCCACCGCTACCTTTTCTGATGATGTCCGGGGGGCCACCCTGAGCCTACCCTTTTTGGTGAATGGAACCCCCACCGCCCCCCAAACCTGCACCGGCGGCGAAGGCGAAGACGTCCCCCAAAACATCTTCACCTGTACTTACACAACAACCAGCACCGCTGGTCCCATCACCATCGCGGCCAATGCTCTGCAGTTGGCGACGGGCACGATGGAGGGTAGCACTGGCAATGCCCTCCCCAGCCTGAACCATGCCGCCGTCACCCTCCCCAGCATTAACGCCGCCCCCATAGATTGCACCAAAACAGGGAATTTAATACCGAGTAACATTGGCAAGCTCTGTACAGACGAATCCATTTATGCCGGACAATCTGATAGCTATTATCTGTTCACCACTCGCAGTGGATGTGGATATGAATATGCTCGCAGTGGATGTGGATATGAATATGCAGGAACGTCATCAACGGCACCCACAACCAATTTTACCCCCACATGCACTGGCAGCGCGGATTCTATGACAAAACAGTACTCGAGTGCGTCTGGTACAGAAGAAGGCGCAACATCCACAACAGACGGATTGACAAACACGAATACGTTGGTAGAGACGATGCCAAGTCTATTTAACCCAGCAGCAGCTTATTGTTATTACTTAAATCTGCACGGCCAAACCGACTGGTATTTGCCGAGTAAGGATGAACTGGATGTTCTGTACACCAACCGCAGGGCCATTGGGGGATTTTATCGCTATTGGTGGTGGTGGGGGTATTCGTCTTCGTCGGAGATCGATGACCAGACCGCATGGATACTGAACGTCAATGACAAGCTCAACCCCAACTCCTTCATCAAAGATGACGATCAGCACGACCACTTCAAGAGCACCCCAGGCCACGTTCGGTGCGTCCGCAGGTTGAAGTAAGTCTTTAATCCTTTAACTCTTTTGCCGCGCGCACGGCCGGCTTTTTTTAACGTTGACGAATACCATGCCCACGATTCTTATCGTGTTGGGCATATTGGTTTTTATTTTTATAAGCGGAATCCGGATGTACCCCTTATTTTTCTAAAAAAGGCTTTTCGGCAAACCAAAGATATGCACAATGCAACACTGCATGGTTGGTAAAGGAGAACCCCAATGAAAACCCTACTCAAATGGTTCCTACGCGTGGTTAAGGGCGTTTTGATGTTTTTTGGACTGACCTTTCTGGTCCTTGTGGTCGGGTTGTCCGTTTTGGTGGGCAAACTTTCCGAAGGGGCCCTAGAGCATTCATCCCTGATGCATCGCCAAGAGAGCGCTCAGGTGGCCGCCATTCCCGATAATGGCATTCTGTTTGTTGATTTTTCGGAACCCCTCGCCCAGCGCAAGGTGGATGAGCGTTTGGGGCGCCTGCTGGGGGACGCATTCATGGATGCCCACACCCTGACGCAGCGGATTCATTATGCCGCCAAAGATAAACGCATGCGGGGATTGGTTGTGGATTTGCGGGACGAGGATTTGTCGCTGGCCGACCGTGATGATCTGTTGGGCGCGGTGAAAGCCTTTCGGGATCAGGGCAAAAAAACAACGGCTTATCTGGATACCTTTGATTTTGGGGCTAGGGGCTTGGTGCAATACATGACCGCATCGGCCTTTGATCGCATTGTGATGCATGGTTCTGGCACCGTGTCTTTGACGGGCTTGGCCGCCGAGGCCCCGTTTGTCAAAACCGCCCTGAAAGAGCATTTGGGTGTTGAGCCCCAGTTTTTCAGATTCAGCGAAAACAAAACCGGCGCCAACACGGTGACGGAGGATGGCTATACCCCCCAGCACCGCGCCACATTGCAGGCCTATCTGACGTCCCTTTCCGGCATTATGACCGACCGCATCATGGCGGCGCGGGGCTGGGATCGGGCCACCATGGACAGCTTTTTTAACAAAGCCCTGATTCCCGCGGCGGAAGCGAAAACCTTAGGACTGGTGGAGGAAACATCGTCCTTTGAAACTTTCCTTGAAACATCCAAAACATGGGTTGTGCGCGGGGGGCATGAAACGGAATCGCCCCAAGACGGCACCTATATTGACGTGCGGGATTATGGGGATGATCAGCCGCAGGCATCCGTGAACCTTGTTTCAGCAGATTTGAAAAAAGGGGTGGGAGAGGCCTTTCAAGGGGACAAAAAATCCACCGAATCCATCGCCCTGATTTATGCCGAAGGGCCCATTATGGATGGGTATGATCCCGAAAATTCCCCGTTCAGCGGCTCTGGATCCCGCGTGTATGCCCTAACGCTGGCCCAGCAGATTCAAGAGGCCGTGGATGATGGCGTCAAAGCCATTGTTTTGCGTGTGGACAGCCCTGGGGGCTCCTATACGGCGTCCCATGTTCTGCGTGATGCGGTTTTGTCCGCGAAGGCCCAAGGCATTCCCGTGATCATCAGCATCAAGGATATGGCGGCCTCCGGCGGGTATTTCCTGTCTATGGATGCCAACGCCATTGTGGCGCCGGAAACGTCCTTGGTGGGGTCCATCGGGGTGTTTGGGGGTAAATTTGTTACGGCGGGCCTTTCGCAAAAATTGGATGTGAAGTGGGACCGTGTGGTGGTGCAGCCCCATGCGCTGATGTGGAGTTCCCAAACGCCCTTTAATCCCGAAGAGAGCGCCATCGTTTCCGCCAATTTGAAAGAAGCCTATGACACCTTTGGGGGCTTGGTCAAAGCCGGCCGCAAATTAACGGACGAACAGGCCACCCAAACCATCGGGGGCCAGTTTTTCACCGGCCGTGACGCGCTGGCCCTGAACCTGATCGACCGCATCGGCGGATTAGAAGAGGCCGTGGCCGAGGCCGCCAAACAGGCCCGTCTGGATCGCAGCGCGGTAAACGTGGTGGTGTACCCGAAAATCGAGGATCTTTTCAGCGGCTTTTTACGCTTTTTGATGGGGGGGATTGGTTCCTCTCAGGCCCATGTCCTTATGTGGGCCTCTTTGCCAAGGATGCCCGCCGAAGGGGCCCTTTACGCCACCATGCTGGATGTCTATCAACAACCCGCCCCGCTGGCTGTCCTGCCCCCCGTCCGCATTGCCGGACAGTGGATGGGGTGGTCTGATCGGTAGGGGGGGGGACTTGCGAAAATCTGCGCAATCGCCTTGACAGCGTTTCGAAAGTTGGCTAAAGACACCAGACTCCCTTGTTACCACAGGCCCTTTGCGCGGCCTTTGTCACTGTGGGGGTGTAGCTCAGTCGGTTAGAGCGCTGCCCTGTCACGGCAGAGGTCGCGGGTTCGAGTCCCGTCACTCCCGCCATTCCCTTAAAAAAAACGTTTTGGTTATGGCCCATTGGATTTTGAAATCAGAGCCCGAGGTTTACCCATGGGATCAGATGGTGCGGGATGGCATAACCCCATGGGATGGGGTGCGCAATTATCAGGCCCGCAATTTTATGAAACAGATGGCTGTTGGGGATTTGGCCTTTTTTTATCATTCGGGGGCCCAGCGGTCTATTGTGGGATGGGTGTCTGTATGCCGCCCCTATTATCCTGATGTTCAGGACCCGTCCTTTGGGAATGTGGATGTGCAGGTGATTGCTGCCCTGCCGCGCCCCGTGACGCTGGCGATGCTCAAGGCCGATCCCATCTTGTCCAGCATCGCCATGGTCAAACAGTCGCGGCTGTCCGTTTCGCCCCTGAGTGAAGCCGATTTTCTTCACATCCAGAATCTTGGCGGGGCAGGGGGATGACCAACCGCGCGGTGCCCCCGTTGTTTGTGGCGGGAACGGATACGGGGGTGGGAAAAACCTTTGTATCCGCCTGTTTGATGCACATCGCGAACGCCCATTATTGGAAGCCCTTTCAAACCGGCCCCGACGATGATACGGGCATGGTGCATCGCCTGTCGGGGTGCAGCGCATCGCGCATGCTCCGGCCCTTTGTGTCGCTGGCGGCGCCGCTGGCCCCCCTGCACGCGGCAGAGCGGGAGGGGTTTGTTTTTGATCCCGCCGATGTCACCCCACCGCCCCAGCCGTTTTTGGTGATTGAGGGGGCCGGTGGCATTATGGTGCCCCTAGCGCCCCATGTTTTAACGCTGGATCTGATGGTGCGCTGGAATGTGACGGTTTTGCTGGTGGCCCGCAGTACCTTGGGCACCCTGAACCACACGCTGCTGACTTTGCGGGCGTTAAAAGACAGCGGCCTGTCCTGTCTGGGCGTTGTCATGGTGGGGCCGACCGCCCCCCATAATGTCAACGCCATTGAGGATTTTGGGGGCGTGCCCGTTCTGGCCACGATACCCTTTGAGGAAAGCGGTGATCTGCGGGGCGCCGTTAAGGCCGCTGCGCCGGCCCTGAAGCCGGCCCTAGAGCTGTGGGGGTGTCCCTTGGCGGGGGGGGAAGATCCAGCATCCCTTTAACCAAAATGTGCCCCACAGGGCTGTGAATGCCTTCAGGGCTTTGCAAAGGGAAAGCGGGGCCTGCATAAACGATACCGGCACAGACACCACCCGAATGCCGCCGTAACGGCCCAAAACACTGACAAAATCCAGCACCCCGTGATAGGGGGGCAGGTTTGCAAAATCCTGCCGCGCCATCAAAATCATTTGGCCAGACCCCACCCGATCCCCCAGAAACGTTCGCCGTAACGCCCCAAGGGCGCAAGAAAGCCCCCGCGATACCAGGGAACTGTGGGCGATTTCCCGCCCTATGGCCATAACGGGAAAATCAGCAAAGGATTCATGTTTGGCCGCCTGCCACAGGGCGCGAAGGTCCTCTGGCGTCGCCGCATCAGGGGCCACAACGATCCAGTCGCTGGTGCTGGTTTGGACGGTTTTCAGGATATCATCCGCTTTTTGGGTATCGTTTAACAAGATAACATCAACCTTGGCCATATCCCCCCAATCGGCTTGGGGCAAAGGACTCAGCGCGGTGCAAAGAATGGATAAAGTGGGTTTTGGTTTAGGCATTGTGAAGACATCCTCTTTTTGATAGGATGTGCCACATTTTTACGGCCCTGTCGATGCGCAAGGAGGCGTTCCCCATGAAAACAAATACGCGGGTTTTATCGTTTTTGGGCTTTGCTCTGGTTTTTCTGGTGCTGATTTATGGGCTCAGTGGGATGCTGCTGCCTTTTGTGCTCTCCACCATCTTGGCGTATCTGTTAAATCCCTTGGTGTGTGTTCTGGAAAAAAAACGATTTCCCCGCTGGCTGGGGACAGCGGTGGCGGTGGTGGGCACCTTGACGGTGATGGTGGTGTTTGTGGGGTCCATCGTGCCAGTTTTGTCGATTCAGGGGGCCACGTTGGTGCATAAGCTTTCTGAGCTGGATTATTCCCTGGAATCCACCCTGATATCGGCGAAGGCATGGCTGGAAACCACCATGGGCATCCATTGGGACGGCGGTGTTCAGGCCCTATCGCCCGAGGGGTTAAAAACATGGGTCACCAGCAAAGGGGACGAGGCGCTGGCCTTTGCGGGGAATGTTGCCCACGGGGTGTTGCTGAAGGGGTTTGCTTTGGTGGATTTTTTATCCGTGATGATTTTAACGCCCATTTTGACCTTTTACATGCTGCGGGATTGGCCCGTTTTTGTGGCCAACATTGAATCGTTGTATCCCATAGACATGAAAAGCGAGCTTTTGGCCCTCCAAAGCCGCATTGACGGGGCTTTGTCAGGGTTTATTCGGGGTCAAACGTTGGTGTGCATCAGTCTGGGCAGTTTTTACGCGCTGTTTCTTACCCTCGCGGGGCTGGATTTTGGCTTGGTTATCGGGTTTTTCAGTGGGATGGTGTCGTTTATCCCCTATGTTGGGACTCTGCTGGGGGGGATTCTCAGTTTGGGGGTGGCCCTGCTGCAGTTTGGATTTGACGATATGGGGCGCGTGGGCACCGTGGCCCTGATTTTTTTGATTGGTCAGTTTGTTGAGGGGAATATCCTCAGCCCCAAACTGGTGGGGGATCGGGTCAATTTACATCCCGTCTGGATTATTTTTGCCCTGTTTGCGGGGGCCAGTTTGGCGGGATTTTTGGGCGTTTTGGTGGCTGTGCCCACGGCGGCCGTTTTGGGCGTTCTGGTACGTTTTGGCATTGAAAAATACAAAGCCAGCATGCTGTATCGGAACCATTCGTCCTAGACATAGACTCTATGCACCCCCAACCGTTTTCGCTGTCGTTTTCCCAATCCCTATCGGAAAAACCGTTTTGCGAGGGTCAGGCCAATGCGCAGGCCATCTCGTGGATCACGCGCTGGCCGGACTGGCCCAAGCGGGGATTGTACCTGTATGGCCCCCCAGCGTGCGGCAAAACCCATTTGGCCAGCCAGTGGGCCAAACCCTCGGGGGCGCTGGTGTTGCATGGGCCAGAGGTTCACGATGCCTTTCTGGCCTCGCTATCCCACAGGCCAGAAAATGCCTTTGTGCTGGAGGACGTGCATCAGGTGCCCCGTGATGTGGATTTGCTGCATCTGCTGAACCTTTGGGCGGAAAAAAAGAGTTTTTTCCTGCTCACCAGCCGTGTTCCCGCCCATCAGTTGCCGTTTCGTTTGCCGGATTTAACATCGCGTCTGCGGGCCCTAACCAGTGTGGCCATGCTGGATCCGGATGATGCCTTGCTGCAAAAAACCCTCTCCGCCCATTTTTTCGCCCGTGGTCTGCATGTGGGGCCAGAGGTTCTGGCCTATTTATACCCCCGCATGAACCGCAGTTTTCAGGCCGTTTGCGATGTGGTAGATCAGCTGGATCAGGCCTCTTTGTCCTATCAAAAAGAGATTTCCATTCCTTTTGTGCGTAGGGTGCTGGGGTTGGTATAAAGTGGGTTGATTTTTTGGTAAAAATGCATTACATTTATACGATCTAAATTCATCTTATTATGAAAAATTTATGAAAAATCCCAATATTCGCAAATATTTAGCTACAGCGGCGGCTGTCTTTTTGTATGCTTTGTTGGCAAAGCACGCAGAAAAGTGTTTGCCCTACTACTTTAGTAAAGATTCTATAAGTAAAACCACTTATCCTGAAGGCTTTGTGGACCTTGTTAGGTCTTGGTCTTTTTCGAATCGTTCTCGATTCCTCTTTGTACCAACCCTAAAGAGGGGGGAGGGACAATATATCTCAGAGATTTCTCGTATAATTCTATCATCATGTCGTCTATCAGAATGGGGGGGTGATTTAGGCGTTCTGGTGCATGAAGTCACTCATGCTCTCAAACGAACTCCCCATGCAAATCCCAAAGGGGCATCGTATCTTGAGTTTATGAGGGATTGGTTGTGTGAAGAGATTGTGGCGGAGTCTTCTCGTTATTACGGTTATGACGGCTCGAAGATTTTAGACAAAATTTTTAGCCCTCCGATATTTTTAGAGTATGAATTGATATTTTTAGAGTATGAATTGACTTCACAAGGAATTGAGAAAAATAGTCAGAAAACTCTTATAGAGGCTGCGGCATACGCCGTTCTTAGCAAGCACTGTTTTAAAAGCGCGGGCTGGATTACAGACTATACAGCCTACTACAATCAAGAAAACAACACAGATCACTCTGTAAGCCAAATTTTTGAACCTCCGTTGCTACCCCCGACCTTGGCCAGGGCCGTTAAGTGTTAAGTCCCACTAACTTATGGTTAGGATTATTGTTAAATAAGTGTGGCTGATTTTGGTAGGAAAGCAAGAGGAAATCGTAGGGGGTTTGGAATTTTAGAGCTTTGAGTTTTTTTTGATAGTTAT
>JBILMD010000013.1:0-38615 GCA_044375675.1 Alphaproteobacteria bacterium | reverse complement strand
CATAATTATCAAAAAAAACTCAAAGCTCTCAAATTCCAAACCCCCTACGATTTCCTCTTGCTTTCCTATCAAAATCAGCCACACTTATTTAAGGATAATCCTAACCATAAGTTAGTGGGACTTAACAGCTAAGCAATAAAAGGAATTTCCATGACAAAACCACGCGATCCTATTCACCCTATTGCCATACAGGTTCAGGATGTGGAGCAATCCGAGAAAAATGTACTGGGTGGAGAATTGGCGCTGCACTGCCATTCACCGAAAACGGGTTTTTACCGCGATGGCTATTGCCGCACCGGTGAGGCGGATACGGGTAGCCACGTGATCGCGGCTATCGTTACCGATGAATTTCTGGAATTCACCAAATCACGTGGTAATGATCTTCAAACAGCCCGCCCGATGTATGATTTTCCAGGACTAAAAGCGGGTGACCGCTGGTGTCTGTGCGCTTTGCGCTGGAGGGAGGCGCATGACGCTGGGATTGCCCCGCCAGTGGTGCTTGAGGCCACGCACGAAAAAGCCTTGAAATATATCCCTCTCGAAAGACTAAAACAATATCAGAAGCCATAAATGCAAGCGTTGGAAATCAGTTATGCTAAGCTACCAGAGGCGTTTTACACGCCTCTTGCGCCCACGCCGGTGAAAGCACCACGGTTGGTGATTTTCAACCACGCGCTGGCAACATCACTGGGGTTATCGCTCACTGAAACCAACCGCGATGATCTGGCGCGATTCTTTTCCGGCAACGCGTTGCCGGAAGGATCAACGCCCATCGCACAGGCTTATGCTGGCCATCAGTTTGGCCACTTCACCGTGCTCGGCGATGGTCGGGCACATCTCCTCGGTGAAAAGGTCACGCCAGATGGCAAACGGTATGATATCCAGCTCAAAGGCTCTGGCCCAACGCCATACTCCCGCCGTGGCGATGGCCGCGCGGCACTTGCCCCCATGCTGCGCGAATATCTGATCAGCGAAGCGATGCATGCCCTTGGAATCCCCACCACGCGCAGCCTTGCGGTGGTAACGACGGGCGAAACCGTGCTTCGCGACACTGTGCGACACGGCGCAATCCTCACCCGCGTGGCGGCGAGCCATATCCGCGTGGGCACGTTTGAATATGCCGCTGCGCGTGAGGACACAGAGGGTTTGAAGGCGCTCGCGGATTATGGGATTACAAGGCATTATCCGGAACTCAGCACGCAGGATGCGCCTTATCTTTCCTTTCTCAACGCGGTGATTGAGCGTCAGGCCAAGCTGGTGGCAAGCTGGATGCATCTGGGTTTCATCCACGGCGTGATGAATACCGACAACATGACCATCAGCGGCGAGACGATTGATTACGGTCCCTGCGCCTTCATGGATCGCTTTGCGATGGATACAGTGTTTAGCGCAATCGACCGCAATGGGCGGTATGCGTTTGGCAATCAGGCGAGCATCGCACAGTGGAATCTGGCATGCTTTGCCAAAACATTGCTGCCGCTGCTGGATGAGGACATTCGCCGAGCCACCGACTTAGCGGACGTCGCGATTGAGCGATATAGCACTGTTTTCAACGATGCATGGATCTCTGGCATGCGCCGTAAGCTAGGACTGTTTGGCGAAGAAGCGGACGATCTGCCGCTTATGCAATCCCTGCTCGAATGGATGCAGAAAACAGATGCAGATTATACCATCACATTTCGGGATCTGATTGCAAAAACCCTCCCCATCGGTGAGACATATCAATCACAAACCTTTCGGGATTGGCACACACGCTGGCAGGCCCGTCTTGGCCGCAACCCGAAACCCCTTAACTCTTCTTTCTGCCTGATGCGGGCGCATAATCCCGTCATCATCCCACGCAACCAGTATGTCGAAGATGCGCTCACCGCTGCGGAACAAGGCAACCTAAAACTGTTTCATGCACTCCTTAACGCTGTGCAACACCCGTTTGATGAAACCGAAACCAACACGGGTTTCCGAAAGCCACCGCCCCATAGCAATCCGAATTTTCAAACATTTTGTGGGACATAAATGCCTAAAGGAATCAAGAAATCAAACCTGCCTACCAAAATATGTACGCGCTGCGGCAGGCCGTTTCGCTGGCGAAAAAAATGGGAAAACGTGTGGAATGAGGTTAAATATTGCTCAGATAAATGCAAAAATGGCGCAGAGAAATAATTCTCCCTGCTATTGAACATAGGGCTGTCAACGAGATCATATAAATGATGAACAACACCAATCGCTTGCTTGCAAATAGTCTTACCTATAGCGGTACGCTGCCACTCATCGCTGCCGCAGCATGCGTCTGTTTTTCTGTGCGTTATTTTGATAGTGCCCTTATCGCGATAACCTACAGCGCAATGATCATCTCATTTTTGTGCGGGATTCACTGGGCGGTCTATCTGTTCTTTGCAGAGAAATGTCCGCGCAATTTGCTGATGACCAGCAATGGGGTTGCGTTGCTTGCGTGGTCGTCATTGCTGATAACGCATCAGTCCATAGCAATTGCATTACAGGCTGTGTGTTTTCTGTATTTGCTCACGCTGGATTTAAAGTTGCGTGATGTGGGGATACTGCCGCAGTGGTTCTATGATCTGCGCCGAAATGCCACGATGATTGTTGTAGTATGCCTTGCTGTCATCGCGGGGCTTTCATGAAAAAAAGAATCGCGATTATTGGCGCAGGTATCTCTGGGCTTACGCTGGCGCAAAACCTTAAACACCATGCCGATGTCGTCGTGTATGAAAAAGCACGCGGTGTAGGGGGGCGTATGAGCACACGCCATGTTGATCCGTTTTATTTTGACCACGGCACACACACATTCACCGCACGCACCAAAGCATTTCAGGCATTTCTGAAGCCCTATAGGGAAAACGGCACGATTGCTGAGTGGAGCGGCAAAGTCATCACCTTAGAAATCGGCAAAAAAACGACCAAGCGCCTGTGGTTTGAACCGCATCTGGTGGCAACACCTAACATGAACAGCTTATGCAAGACACTGGCGGAGGGGCTTGATGTACGCGTGGCGGTAGAAGTTGCGCCGCTTGCCCATAAGCAGTCTGGCTTATGGGCGTTGCAGGACACCCTAGGGCATGCGCTCGGTGCGTATGACTGGGTGATATCCACCGCACCGCCTGCACAAACGCTCAGACTCTTTCAAGCCGCACTGCCAGATCATTCACCCCTTCATAGGGCACGCATGCAAGGCTGCTACTCGCTGATGATTGGTTTTAACAAGCCGTGGGACAAGCCATGGATCGCAGCAAAAGTACGCGATAATCCAATCACATGGATTTCAATTAATTCTACTAAGCCTGGCAGGAGTAATGCCGTTACGGCCATTGCGGCGCATTCCTGTAACAAATGGGCGGATCAACATATCGACGACACTATGGATGAGGCACAGAAATTTTTGCTTGGGCAATTTGAGGCTGTTTCAGGCATCGATTGTCGTCATGCAGATTATATCGCCACCCACCGCTGGAAATATGCGGTTGTTGAAGAAACCGAAAAATCTGGATTTTATGTTGATTCTGATCAAGGCACGGCCGCTACCAGTGACTGGGCATCCACCTCGCGGATTGAAGACGTGTGGTTAAATGCTGTGGGCTTGGCCGAGGATATTGTCAGAAGATTCGTTTACTATACTTAGGACTTACGCGAAACGTATAGTGTTTTCAATTTATTTTCGTACTGAGCCGAGAACAAGTCTAGCGGAGCGATGCCTAGTGAATCTAGGTGAGCGACGCTAGGCGCCGTTCGCAGGCCAGTACGAAAATAAAGTGGAAATACTATAGTTTCGGGGATAGGCTCTGTTGTTTCATGCCGCCGCGCTTATTATGATCTGGCCGACTTAACGCTGACGAGGCGCCAAGGTCTTGGGGATTACAGCTTAGATTTTTTCTGCTTTTTTTTGCTTACCATGTAGCAACAACCAATTTAACGCAAGATTCTTACCTGACTGGTTCTTAGTAAGCCGCCCCGCCTTTAATCACAATTTTTTCCACAATCTCCCCCTGCGCCCGCGCATAATCCTCGGGCACGCCGATATCCAAGAAATAGCCATCCGTCGTAATATAATGGGGTTTTAGTTCCGCCACTTTGGGATAGAAAAAATCACTTTCCATGGAAAAGGCTGGGGGCAAATTAAGGCCCCGAAACCAAGGTACATTCACACCATACACCCCGCCGTTGATCATGCCTGGGCCTGAGGGGCCTTTTTCGGCAAAATGGGTGATGTGGCCTTGATTCACCTCTACCCGACCATAACGGGACACATCGGGAACATGACGCAGGGCCAGCGTCAGGTTATGGTGACGGGCCTGCCCATAAAACGCGGCGTAGTCCATGTCCAAAAAGGTATCTCCGTTAAGAATCAAAGCGGTATCCTCTGTGACATACTGGGTGGCGTTCAAAATCCCGCCGCCCGTGCCCAGCGGGGTTTCCTCCATCGCATAATCAATGGGAATGCCATCAACGGCATCGCCGAAGGTATCGATAATTGTTTCCCGTTTGTAATGCACCGAGAGGATAAAGCGACTGGCCCCGTAACGACGCAGGTTTTGCATCACATACGCCAAAAACGGACGGCCAGCCACGGGGGCCATGGGCTTGGGCAAGTCCGGCACCACGGCCTGTAGCCGCGTGCCAAAACCGCCGGCCAGAATGATAACCTGCATTTACGCCGTTTTCCGCTTGGGGTTATACTCGGCCCCAAAGATCTCTTCCTCAATCATCGCGCAGATGATGTGCCCGATCATGATGTGGCCCTCTTGAATTTTGGGGGTTTCGCCTGAGGGGATATTGACAGAATGATCCACCAACGCCCCGATATCGCGGCCGTCTTGGCCCAAAAAGCCCACGGTCAGGATGCCTTTGGCCTTGGCGGCGTGTATGGCCGCCAGCACGTTTTGGCTGCGGCCGGATGTGGAAATGCCAATCAGCAGATCCCCCGCCTGCCCAATGGCCTCCACTTGGCGGGCGAAGACGCGATCATACCCATAATCGTTGCCAATGGCAGTGAGGGCGGAGGTATCCGTGGTCAACGCCACCGCATTCAAACCCGGGCGGTCATAGCACAAACGCGACACCAGCTCCGCCGCCAGATGCTGGGCATCCGCTGCCGATCCGCCGTTGCCGCAAAACATGATTTTTTTACCGTTTTTGAGGACCTCCACACCCACATGGGCGATGGCCTCCACAGTGTTTAAAAACGCCGCATTGCCCAGCATGGCATCAATGACGGCGCGGGTTTTGGTGAGTTCGGGGATTAGCATGGGGGGCCTTTTTCTTTATTGAACAACAGGGATTTTTGTGACCTTGCGGGCACGATAACGCCGATCATCATCGGATGAGGCCAATTCCAGCAAATTTTCCATATTACGATTATTTTTCAGGTGCGCAAAATCCTGCCGCATCAACGATGTTTCCGAAAATTGGTTGGGTTCATAGAGCGCCACATGGGACCCCCGATTTTCAAAAGAAAAGGGGATGAGGAGGAGGTCCGACAGGGACTCCAGCAATCTTGGTTGATCCTCGGGCTTGGCAAAAAACAGAATAAAGCCACCACCGCCAGCCCCCAGAATTTTCCCGCCCAAGGCCCCTGATTTCATGGCCCGCTGGTAAATATCATCAATAAAATCGGTGGATACGGAGGACGCCAATTGTTTTTTCAGCATCCATGTTTCGTGCAACATGCGGCCAAAATCGGTAATATCGCCGTTCCCATTTAGAATACCCACAGCCTCATCCACCATATCCCGCATGGTGTGCAGCTGGCGGGCTTTATCCCCCATATTTTTCATTTTATCACCCGCAATGGTGCTGGCGGAACGGGAAACACCGGTGAAAAATAACAGCAAGTGATCATTCAACTGGCGGATTCTGTCCGTGGTGGTCAAACGATCTACGGCAAAGGTACAATCGGGATGAATGGTGATTTTATTAAAACCGCCATAGGCGGTGGCGATTTGGTCCTGAACGCCCACATTTTCTTTCAGCAAGTCGCGCTCAACGTGAATGGCTTCGCACGCCAGTTCATGATCGGTGCACATCCGCCCGCGCAGGGCATGAACGGCATGAATCAGTCCCACCGTAAAGGCCGAACTGGACGCCAGCCCCGAACGCGCCGGCAAATCGCCCTTGTGGTGCATCTCCATGCCCCGTTTGACGTCCATGTATTTCATAATCGCCCGTATGGCGGGGTGTTGTATGTCATTAAAATTATTGATGTCTTCGATTTTACTCCAAGTAAACCGATATCTCGAGTCAAAAAATGGCGCACGATACGACAACAAAATGTTGCAATAATGGTTGATGGTGGTGGACAGCACGGCCCCCCCGTGTTCCTGATACCACGTATGGTAATCGGTGCCACCACCGAAAAAAGAAATGCGGAAAGGGGTTCGAGTGAGGATCATGCAAAAAGCCTTATTTACAAAGCGTCATCCATACAGCAATTCTATGACTATGTCATCCACCATCATTAATACTCTCCATTTTTAATGCTACCTTGGACAATTGAGAATGGCCAAATAGCGTGCAGAAGGACAGCTTATACTGGTGGAGTACGCTCTGCATGAGCTGCAGCGACAAGAGTTTTTGTTCCTGGTGGCAGGTGATCCTTGGCAAAATTGGCGTGCCACTTTGTGTATAGTTTTTCATTATTAACCTTCATCCGCATAGAAGGCGCATGATCCTGTTCACCATATGTACCATGCTCAAAGTGCACTATGACTGAGGCACCAGAATAAACAACCATCCAGCCTTGGTGGCGTGCGGCCATGGCTAGGTCCGAATCCTCGCAGTAAGCGGGGGCAAAAATCTCATCAAAACCACCCACCGATTCCCAGAAAGAGCGACGGACCAACATGGAACAACCACTAACATAATCCACTTCGCGATCTTTTTTAAGAAACAGATCGTCTCTTTGAAGTCCACGCCCCACATTATGGGCAGAACCATCAGAAAAGAGAACGGATCCAGCTTCCTGAACCCGACCATCGGGATACAGCATTCGTGATCCCGCAATCGCGGCCTTCGGGTATTTTGCCATGGTATCCATCAGAGCCACAAGCCAATTGGGCATCACCACCGTATCGTTATTGAGGAAGAGTAGGAATTCACCACGCGCCTGCTGGGCCGCCGCATTGCAGTTTTTCAAAAACCCAAGATTGATGTCCTGCCGCACGATACGCAGCCCAGGATAGAGCTGGGCTGCCGTTCGAGTTTCATCACTGGACATATCATCGGCCAAAATGACCTCCGCCGTGATCCCTGATCCCAAAACAGCCAATGCCACGGAATGAAGACAATTCCGTGTCAAATGCCATTGATTATGTACTGGAATGATGATGGACACATCGGGACGCTGTGCGTCTTCTGTCTGTGGCATAGCCATCGGGCTGGTGGATTGACAATACGGAAGATAAATTTTGGGTGTCAATACACCAGCCGATTCAAGAGTCCGAAGGAAGGAAGCACGATTAGCCATTTCCCCAAAGTTCTGTTCCACCAGTTTTTGTCCATTGGCGGCCATACGTGACCATGTCTGCTCGTCTTGGTAAAGAGAGATCACAGCATCTGCGAAGGACTTAGCGTCATCCCGTACAAAGGCATGCACACCATCCACGATTCCCATGCCTTCAGCGCCAATGGCGGTGGTGACAGCAGGCGTGCCACTCCCTAAAGATGTTCCCAGCTTTCCTTTGATGCCCGCACCATGCAAAAGCGGCGCAACGCTGAGACGATAGTCCCCCAAAACCGGTTCAAGATCAGAAACATAGCCGATAAACCGAACGCCTGGGCGTTTTCCAAGAGACTTGATATCATCCGGTGCCTTTGAGCCCAGAATATGAAACTCGCACTGTGGCAGAGCGGCATGGACCGTTGGCCAGACATTATCGACGAACCAGTGAACAGCCTCAACGTTGGGGGTGTGTTTGAACCCCCCTAGAAAGAAGATGTTCTTGCGTGTCTTAAACGCCTTTGGTTGGGCAGTGATGCTGCTATAAAGTGCAGGAAAAACAGAAATTTTATCCCGTGGGACAATGTTTTCTAGATAAGGTAATTCTGCGGGACTGACGATGACCACATGATCGGATGCACGCATGATGATCGTTTCCCGTTCCTGTGTATCCTTGGCCCGCTCTATATCTTCCATACGTCCACTGAGTTGGGCGGCACGGGTTTCTCTTAGAAAATGAAGATCTGGTGCGTGAAATACAATCCTAGCTTGGGGATTAACGGCACGTGCTGTCGATAACAGTCTTTCTGCAACACCAACACGAATCAAATAAAAGGCAGAAAAAGTGTGTCCATGCGTTTTGATATAATCAACAGCACCCATGAATCCATTCTTTCGGGTAATGACCGTGATTCCCAGTTTTTCCAGTTCTGATCGATATCGGGCTTTATCCTTCATATTGCGGGGAATAAAAACAACCTCAAAACCTGCCGCCACCAAATCAGCCAACAGGCCCTTGGTTGCTCTGTCACCCGCTGAAATGTCTGCCCTTGGCAAGTTAAAATCCGCCACCAAGATCCGATTATCTTTAATGGGCGTGGCCACAGGCTGAATGACACGACGTAACCGGAGACCTTTGACAAGGGATGAAAAATGTTTTTTCAAACTGTACCCGCTATAGGGGACAGTAGGAAACTGAGGGGCATCAACCTGAAAATGACCAACGAAAATTTTTACTTGTCTGCTGGCAATGAGATGAACTGGATATGTTCCTGGATTGGCGATAACCTCTTCAGGAATTTCACAGGTGATCAGATCATCGCCAGTCATATGGGCTTCAGTGTACACCGCATCACCGAATTGGACACGGAAAATAGGCACGTCCTTTAATTCAACAACACGAACCCAAAGGGCAGAAGACCCATCTGGCTGAGCATTAACTGCTTCCCCGCATACTGTCTGATGCGGCCCCCAGTCACTGACAGTTATTAATTGATCCTTAAGTTCGTTTTTCATCTCTGCGGCCTCTTGTTTCTCATTGTCGAAGTCATTTTGTAACTGGGTAATCGCACTCTCATGTTCCAAACTTTGAACTGATATCGTTAAAAATTTTTCTCCAATACTGGGATCTCCCAAATTGGCATTTCTTAACCAGCGACGGATGCGGCGATTTATTTTTTTGCCTAGCAAAATTCTTAGACAACGTTTCCGCCAAGGGTGTTTGTACATTTTTTTGAAAATGGTTTCAGCCACGCGCAAATCGAGATTTTTATGATGGACATGATCGATCAGAGCTTGATATTCGTGCACTAAGATTTGGTGGCTTTCTACTTCTTCAGTTAATTTAGCTTCTAAATCATGGATGGTTTGCAAGCGAGATGTGCTTTCAGAATCTAAGGCATGAACCCTACCCTCTAAATCATGGATGGTTTGCAAGCGTGACCCGCTTTCCTCATCTAGGGCTTGCATTTTACCCTCTAAATCTTGGATGGCTTGCAGACGAGATGCACTTTCAGAATCTAAGGCATGAACCCTACCCTCTAAATCATGGATGGCTTGCAAGCGAGATGTGCTTTCAGAAGCCACAGACGTCAAAAGGCTATCCGCATCATCAACAATCTTTGTGTGTCGATGTCGTTGGGTTTCAAACGTATCAATAATAGGTGATAACTCGAGTTGTGGATTGCGATATTGCTCATGGCGGACAAGACGTAACAGAGCATCAGGTCGGATCGGGTACGGGGCGACAGCCAGCATCTCCCAGAGAGAGGGAAGGACAATTTTTCTAGCAACGGAGGTAGAATAAAAATTCCGCGCATCGTCTGCGTTATTAAAAAACTGGCATTCGATGCCGATTGACTCAGAAAAATCATGCCACTTAAAAGGAAGATCAATATTATCACTGTCCCAGAAACCAAAAGGTATGTCATAAGCAGCGGCCACGATTGCCGCATGGAGTGAACCACAAAGCACGAATTCTGCAGAGGTGAGCTTATCTATAAATCTTTCAACTTCAACTAAATGACGAGAAAGTCTTGGCCAAAGAACCCGATTAGCACCAGTGATCGCGCAGATGTCTGTATTGTGCCTTTTTTCGTGAAAGTGTGGCACGCAGAGAATACCTCGAAAGTCGGGAACGGTTTTAGGTGAATATAGTGCTGGCAAAAAAAGACCTGGATCGCCTATGGGAAGTGAATACCGTGTTCCTACTTCATGGGCCGATAGTGGCCCCCTAACACTCAACAGATCCACCGACTTGAGTGACTCTTGGGAAATACCCCCTGTTTCTCTGACGCCAGCAGCCCAAGCAGTAAGTGGTTTTGCCTTTGGCAGCCCGTTTGGATTTTGCTTGTTGAGGGCTAGGCCTACATGATAATTACTAAGATAACTACCAATAATACGAACCTCTCCGGGGAGCCTAGGTATTTTTAGAAATAATCGCTCCATTAAATATTCAGTAAGATAATCGCCAAAATTCTGAGTATCTTCATCCTCAAGCCAATATGGAGTGGATTCACGGTAAATAGAGAATGTGTTGCTAACCATCAATGGACTCTCTGCAATTGAATTGTTTGACAAAAAGAAGACAATGACTTCGGCCTCATTAAGGGTTTGTATTGTGATATATTTTTGTTGTGCTTTGATTGGGTCAGCGCCGACGTCCCGCTTCGGTGCATTCCCAAAACAATAACGGCTTTGCGCTTTGATTCCATTATTTCTTTTTCATCCCCTTATCGTTTAGCGTGACCCCCTGTTTGTCTTTTTCCGACACAACCGTTGCCTCGGTCGGCCAAGTGATATTCAGCGCGGGATCATCCCACCGCAAAGTCCCCTCACTCTCTTTGTGATAGGGCGCATCGACCTTATAAGCAATGATGACATCATCGGTCAGGGTTAAAAACCCATGCCCAAAGCCTGATGGAATGAACAGTTGCTTGGCATTTTGGGCGGACAGTTCCATGCCGAACCATTGGCCAAAGGTTGGGCTTCCTGCCCGTAAATCTACGGCGACATCATACAATGTCCCCGTCACGCATCGCACCAGTTTGGTTTGGGCGAAAGGGGTTTTTTGAAAGTGAATCCCCCGCAGGGTGCCTTTTTGTTTGGAATAGGATTGATTGTCCTGAATAAAACGAATATCGGATCCCACGACAGAGGCCAAGGTGTCCGCCCGATAGGTTTCCGAAAAATTGCCCCGCTCATCGCCATAAACAGCGGGGGTTATCACAAAAAGTCCGTCCAAGGGTGTTTTTTCCCATTGCATAAAGGGCGTATCCTGATATGAATGTAGCCCTCTTCATAGACTATCTGACGGCCATGGTAAAGACTGTTTTGCTTTTGGGATCCACGGGACAGCTGGGCCAATCGTTGGCCACGGCCACGGGCGCCTGCACCCTGCACGCCCCCCGCTGGGATTTGGCGGGGGATTTCCGGCGGGATTTGGATGATCTTCCCCCCATGGATGTTATTATCAACGCCTCCGCCTACACCGCCGTTGACAAAGCCGAGGCCGAGGCCGATCAGGCCCGCGCCATAAACACCCTCGCCCCCCAGATTTTGGCCCGTTATGCGGCGGCGCGGGGGATTCCTTTGGTGCATGTGTCCACCGATTATGTGTTTGATGGCATGAAAAAAGATCCGTACACAGAAGACGATGCCCCCAACCCCTTAAGCGTTTACGGCGCGTCCAAACGGGCGGGGGAAGAGGCGATTATCGCCAGCGGTGCCCCCCATTTGATTTTTCGCACCAGCTGGGTCATCAGCGCCGTGCGTCATAATTTCTTGCGCACCATGATGCGATTGTTTTTGACGCGTCCTGAGGTTCGCGTTGTGAATGATCAGCACGGGGCCCCCAATGCGGCGGATGATCTGGCATCGGCCATGGTGCATGCCCTTTCATGCTTTCAGTCCCATCACAGCGGTATATATCACCTGAGCAACACGGATTATGCCACTTGGTACGATTTGGCCCACGCCATCTGGGGGGAAATGCATCGCCAAACTATGCCCGTTGTCACCCAAGATCTGATCCCCATTGCAACCACAGATTACCCCACGCCCGCCCAGCGCCCCGCCAACAGTCGCCTTGACCCGCGGAAATTTTCTGATACGTTTGGGCGCGTGTTGCCCAGCTGGCGCGATGCGCTTCCTTCGTTGATTGCCAAGGCGATTCATGACCTTTAAAACCCTTTTTGTCACCGGCGGCGCCGGATTTATCGGCAGTGATTTTGTGGCCCAAGCGGCCCATCGCGGCTGCAAGGTCATCGTCCTTGACGCCCTGACGTATGCTGGAAAAAAAGAAAACCTGTCCTGGATTCACGGTGATGTGACGCTGGTCATGGGGTCCATCAATAATCAGCGTTTGGTGGAAGACTTGCTGCATCAGCACCGTCCTGATGCCATCGTGCACTTTGCCGCGGAAAGTCACGTGGACAATTCCATCCACAGCCCCCACGTGTTCATGGAAACCAATGTGATGGGCACCATGAATTTACTGCAGGCAGCCCGAAATTATCGGGACAAAGCCTTAGCCCCCGATCATTTTTGTTTCCTGCATGTTTCCACGGACGAAGTTTACGGGGATCTGCCATTAAACGTGCCCCCCGCTGATGAAGACACCCCCTACGCCCCCAGTTCCCCCTACGCGGCCAGTAAGGCCGCCAGTGATCATCTGGTGCGTGCATGGCATCGCACCTATGGCCTGCCCATTCTTTTGACCAACTGCACCAACAATTATGGGCCACGCCAGTTGCCGGAAAAACTCATTCCTCTTTGCATCACGAATGCCTTGGCCGGTAAGCCTCTGCCGATTTATGGGAATGGCACAGCCCTGCGGGATTGGATTTATGTGTCGGACCACAACACAGGCGTCTGGGCGGCTTTGACCCATGGCACTATTGGCGAATCCTATTGTTTGTCTGGGGAAAACGAATTGAACACGGTGCAGGTTGTGGATGCTTTGTGCGCTGCACTGGATGAATTGAAACCTAGGTCCGATGGCGTATCCTACGCCGCCCAAAAGACTTTTGTGCCTGATCGCCCTGGTCATGATTATCGTTACGCTCTGTCTTCGGCTAAAGCTCAGCGGGATTTGGGGTGGAAACGCAGTTACTCTTGGGAAGAGGGATTGCGGGAGACGGTTCAATGGTATTTAAATCAACAAAACTTTAATAAGGAACATGCCGCATGAAAGGCATTCTTCTCGCCGGCGGCCACGGAACCCGTCTCTACCCCCTAACACGGGCCATTTCTAAGCAGCTTTTGCCTGTTTACGATAAACCCATGATTTATTACCCCCTTTCCACGCTGATGCTGGCGGGTTTGTCGGAAATTTTGATTATCTCCACCCCCCAAGACACCCCCCGCATTCAGGGCGTTCTGGGCGATGGATCCCGTTTTGGCATTCGTTTATCTTACAAAATCCAGGATGAACCCAAGGGCATTGCTGAAGCCTTGATTTTAGCCGAAGATTTCTTAAACGGCGATTCCAGCATGCTGATGCTGGGCGATAATTTGATGTTTGGGGCCAGATTCCAAAAACGATTAAGTCAAGCCATCGACGATGTCACCCAAAACCAAGGGGCCCACCTGTTTACCTATCGGGTGAAAGACCCCAGCGCCTTTGGTGTGGCGGTTATGGGGGATGATGATAAAATTCTGGATTTGGTGGAAAAGCCCAAAACCTTCCTTTCCCAATATGCGGTGATTGGTTTGTATGTCTATGATGGTACAGCCAGTGCTCGCGCTCGGGCTTTAAAACCCTCCGCACGGGGAGAGCTGGAAATTAACGATTTGAATCGCACCTATCTTGCCGAAGGGGCCATTCGGGCCACCTCTTTGGGTCGTGGTTTTATGTGGATGGATGCGGGGACCCCCGATAATTTGCTAAAGGCGGGTGAGTTTGTGCATTTGATCGAAGAGCGGACCTCTGTCAAAATCGGCTGTTTGGAAGAAGTCGCCCTCTTAAAAGGCTGGATTTCCGAGGCTGAGTTACAAGACAGCATCCATCATGCGGGCAAGAGTGAATACGGACAGTATCTGCAGCATCTCCTCAAAACCCCCGCGCACGAGCGGCATTTGTCCGCGGTATGAACGCAGACGTCACGATCATCATTGTCACCTACAACAGCGCAGGGGTTTTAGGGGACTGTCTAAAAAGCCTTCCCGAACATCTTCCCGTTCTGATTGTTGATAACAGCAGCCAAGACACCACGCGAGATGTGGCCCTAACCACGCGCCCCAATGCGCGTTGGATCGAGGCCGGTGGGAATTTGGGTTACGGCACCGCTGCCAATATCGGCCTGCGGCAGGTTGTCACCCCTTACGCTTTTGTCATGAATCCGGATGTGATTTTAAAGCCTGATACCCTGACAACCCTTGTCCATGCAGCCCAACGTCATCCCAAAGCCGCTATGCTGGGCCCCAAAGTGTTCACGCCTGATGGGACCTATACCCCCCCCAAACCGCCGCGGTTTCATCCGGATTACCCTTTGTTTCCCATGCCTTGGCGGAAACCCACAAAAAAATTGCGGCGTTTTTTAGGGGTTCCCAAAACGGAATGGTCTTTTGATCCTGATAAAGACAACGCCGTGGGATGGATTTTGGGATGCACGTTGTTGATGGTGATGGATCGTTTGGCGCCTGTTATCACCCTGAACGCTGGGGGCCACCCCTGTTGGTTTGATGAAAATTTTTTTCTTTATTTTGAAGAAGATGATTTGGCCATCCGTATTTTGGATGGTGGGGGTGAAGTGTGGTGGATCCCTGAGGCCACCGTCACCCATTTTGAGGGGACCTCCAGCGGCGAAAAAACCCCAGAATCAAAAGCGCGTTACCGAAAAGCCATCGACAAAAGTCGCCTTTATATGGCGGGTAAATACCCAGATCGGTATTCCCGTTTGGCAAGGTGGTGGTGGGTGTTAAAAAAGAGAAGGTATCGCTTGCCGCTTTAACAAAGCCCTATCCCAAATTCCCAAAATAACCACATGACATTAAAGCTTTTTACGCTCACCGCCCTTCAGGAACGGTTACGTTTTCTTGATGACGAACGTGTGCGTGTGCTTGCGGAAATAGAAGCACTACGTTCCAGCGAAGCCCACACGATTCCTTACGCAACCGCGCTTCTCTTGGCTTCCGCAAGGTCTATGCGTGCTTTTTTTCCGTGCTTCTCAAGTAAATGCAAAAGATGAGAGCCATTTAACAGAGTCAAAGGTTTATCCTTGGCAAAATTGAAAGCATCTGCCCCATAATTGGCTGTTGTGACGAGAATGCCTTTGGTTGCCCCTTCATTCATAACCGTGCCATACAAATCGCGCACCGCAGAAACGCCCACGATATTCGTATAGCGTTTTGCCTGTACGATGATTTTTCCCCCTCGAATGGGGTCTGGATCAAAAATAACAGCATCTACACCGCCATCACGGCTGGCTTGTGTTACGCGTACCTCACCGCCATGCGCAGCAAACTCACGCTCAAAAATTTCTCGAATCAGATGCTCAAAATCCTCCCAATGCATGCTTGCAAGGTTATCACCATCAGCAATCGTATCACAGACGTCATAAGAGCCAACAAACCGGGCATCATTTTTATTAAGCTGTAAGATAGGCGCAACAGGGACAAGCTCACTCAGCCTCGCCGCCGAAAGCCCTTTGAATTTCTTAAAGCATTCTTTCGGAACGATACTTTCCAAACTAAGCGCCACAAATTCCTTTTTAGAAAAATTAATGGATAAAATACAAGGATTCAAAGGATTTCCCGTGGCGGGATCAACAGTATTAACCCAACCATTCAAAACCACTGTTTCGATGGCATCGACAACATCTGCCTCAAAAATTTCATGCACGATGCGCAAAACCATTGCATACAACATGCTTTCATAAAGTTCCTGGTGCTGTTTATCGGTGATAAAGGTTCGCTTAATGTCGCCCGAACTTTTTACAAATCGAGCCTCTTTAAGGGATGGCACCACGTCAATGTTTGGCAGCGTATAGTCAATAACAGCAATTTTTGTGTCGTTTGCATAATCCACTTGAAAATCACGTTGAAATTGAAATGGATAGCATGATCGAGACAGAACAAGCCTGCAGTATTCTGCGACTGCATTTTTTTCTTTTTTCTCATACTGACTGCGTAACGCGTTGAGAACATTGTTATAATTTTCCTGCGCTGCTATAAAATCTTTCTTGCGTTTTTCCCATGCATTCAATGCCTGCTCATTTTTTCTTAAGGTAGTATCAGCGTTTTCTTCCCAATCCTTTAAATCTTTCTCATACAAATTTTTTTCTGCCTGCAGAACGGTCTGAGATCTTTTCTCGGGCACACCTATTAACCTCAGATAGCCCCACAGAAGTGGTTGCTTTTGTTGAATCCAAAAGGCCAGATTTTGGGTTAATAGATGTGCCCTCTTAAAAATTTTGACTAAAAAAGAGATTGCTGGATTGTATTCCGATGCATCCTTGTCTGGTTTGGCAGGAACAGACGCTAGAACAGGCTTTTTACAAGTGAACGCTGCTGTATCATACAACTCATCCCAAGCAATGGCATCGTCGATGCGCAGGGTATAACGTAAAATGTTTTCTATATCTTGGCGCAAGGCACTCGCCTCTTGCGTTTCCAGAAGCGCAAATTCAGCGTTCTGTTGTTTTTTGGCCTCTTGTTGCTGTAATTTTTTCAAATCAACTTCAACCGACAGCAACCTTTCTTTGACCTGCTCAAGATTCTGCAGGCCTACAAAATCATACGTATCCGCCATGCTTTTCAATTCTGCAAAACGCGCCCTAGCCTCACGCAATTTACTTTCTTTGGCGTTAACCGTGGTCGCTTCATCTGCGGCTTTTATAAGGCGATTGAACTGCTCACCTAACAGTTCTCCCTTTTTACAAACGGATTCCACGATTCGAAGGTGCTGCTTCTGCACACGTATTTTTTCACGAGTATGTGCACGATTAACACGATCAACTTCGCGTGCAACTTTTTTGAGTACCGTCCACCCGCTTGTACGTCTGCCCATAATCACAACCTAAAGTTTTTTTAGATATACCGCTCGCACATCAAGACTTCCCCTCTAATCTTGCGAGTGGCACAGCCCGCGCGACGCCTGAGCGAAGCCCTTGCACATTCTTGATGTGCAAGAAGTATAGTAAACAAAAATTCCAATATTCAAATTGTTATTTTTGGAAATTTAGGGCGTGTCGAAAATTAAATACCCACCACCCCCCCCCCCGCTGTATGGGTAAAGGATGGCTGGATTGAAATTGGCTATGACGAGAATACCCAGTCTTTCATTCGGGTGCTGGATGAAGGGGGAATGATATGGTCTGGACGTGCCCGCTACACTTCTGTTGATGAGGCACTTGCAGAAGCCAATGGCGCTATCGAAACGTGGCGGGTAGAGAATTGAAGTCTCTTTATTTCACAGAAAACGCCTCCCGCAGTTCCTCCAGACACTCACTGAGATAATCCGCATAACCCCAACCAAAATCAGAAACACGCTTGTATTCCCTTTCCAGTTTGGGAAGCCACGCCTGCGCCAAGGCCGCATCCTTTTGTTTAATCAGTGTTTGCACGATGCCGTTGAACATGGATTCCAAACTGTTGTAAAAGGACTCCGTGATATCCCCAAACGCTAGGGTAAAGTCATTGCCGCACTCTACATAATACAGCATCAGTTCCAGCGTCTCTTCCAATTGGCCACTGGCTTTTTTGAATTCGTTTACTGCTTTGCGGGCTTCCCCCAAACGCAACGGGCGCGTGTGGTTGGTGGAAATGGCGTTACGGATACGTTTTTTATAGGCCTCCAAGTGCTCCACACCACCCGCACCCCCCAAAAAACGGCTGTGGAAAAAGCTCTTGGTGGCAGGATTCAGCTTATACACATCTTGCAGTGTGCCCAGCAGTTGCTCGTGGGAAAATTCCGACAGAACGGCCTTTACGTCTCTCCAGCTTGCTGTTGGCTTTGTCATTTATGCCTCCTGCCAACGCACGGCTTTAAGGATGGCTTCGTGGCCCCCCAAAAAGGTAAATTCTATTTCCAGCGTCCCATCGTCCAGCACTTCCGCCTAGCCTGAACCATACACCTTATCAAATTCGTCACTGCCGTGAAAAGTGAAAGCAGCCATGGTCTGTGAATAGTCTAAGGCCAATCCGACATCCACGACACCGAAGGTTATTTCGCCGCTTCCCTTGTTATCGAATACAGCTTTGGCAGGTTCAACCAGATCAAGATAATCTTTATCCCATTGGTCCGATTCCATAATCCGCTATTTTCTCACGACAGGATGTGGTAATTTTTGTGTGATGCTGGAAGGGGATAAAGTCATGATGTGTGCGTAGCAAAAAACAGCCTGTGGCGCAAGAAAATACCCCTAAAAATAAATACAGAGAGGCATTAGTCCAAAACATTACATCCGAATTGCGTCGACAAAAGAGGTGTTTGCTTGATGCTACCTTCACACCGCCGTCCGCTCAATCCTCCCTCAACAACTCCACATACCCCCGATACACAAACACACGATCCCGCTGTTTGCCTGATTCTTCAGCCACAATGCCTAATGTCTGCAAATGCTTCAAAGATAATCATTTAAGTTTTAATAATAGGCGGGATTATGAAAGGATGTTGCCTGCACCTGAGCATCACAAAACCAAAGCCTTCCCCCGCGTAAGACACGTTTCGATACGGGGAATGGAAAAAAAAGCTATTCTTCATAATGACCCCAATTCACCATCAGATCAAAGGGTGGACGCTTTTTCCGCGCTCTGCTAAGGTCTTTTTTTGTTTTCAAGGATGAAAAAAACCATGACGTTCCTTTTTGTCGGCCAAACCCCAGACGGACAACCCCAAAATCTTCCCCTAGCTTATGCCAATCGCCATGGATTGATTGCCGGCGCCACAGGGACGGGAAAAACCGTAACCCTGCAAGTGTTGGCTGAGGCGTTTTCCAAAGCCGGTGTTCCCGTCTTTGCCACAGACATCAAAGGGGATTTATCGGGCTTATCCCTGGCAGGTCAAGAGAGTGATTCTTTGAAATCAAGGCTGCAACAAAGGGGACTTCCTGTTCCAGAATTCAGGCCCACACCCAGCATTTTTTGGGATATTTTTGGGGAAAAGGGCCACCCGCTGCGGGCCACAGTGTCCGATATGGGGGCGCTATTGCTCAGCCGTTTGCTGAATGCCTCCGAGGCCCAAGAGGGTGTTCTTTCTATTGCCTTTCGCATTGCCGATGCTGAGGGTTTGTTGTTGTTGGATTTAAAGGATCTGCGGTCCGTTTTGACCTATGTTGCCGACAACGCCGATGAATTTTCAAAACAATACGGTCATATCACCAGTCAAAGTGTGGCGTCTGTTCAGCGGGCTCTTTTGCAGCTCGAGGATCAGGGGGCCAATTCCTTTTTTGGTGAACCCGCCTTAACCATCACTGATTTTCTAAAAATCACTCCGGATGGTCAGGGGTACGTGCACCTTTTGGCGGCAGACCAATTGATGTCATCACCGAAAATTTATGCCACCTTTTTGCTTTGGATGCTTTCGGAATTGTATGAAACGCTGCCCGAAGTCGGGGATTTGGAAAAACCCAAATTGGTCCTGTTTTTTGACGAAGCCCATTTGCTGTTTCAGGATGCGCCCAAGGTTTTGCTGGAAAAAATTGAACAGGTTGTGCGTTTGATTCGCTCCAAAGGGGTTGGGGTTTATCTGATCACGCAAAATCCCATGGATATTCCCGACACTGTGTTGGGTCAGTTGGGGCATCGGGTGCAACATGCGCTGCGCGCGTTTACCCCAAAGGATCAAAAGGCTCTGAAGGTGGCCGCAGAGACCTTTCGCTCCAATCCTGATTTTAAGACGGAAGAACTTTTACCCCAGTTGGCTGTGGGTGAGGCCCTGACATCCTTTTTGGAAAAAGACGGGGTTCCTGGTGTTGTGCAGCGGACATTTATCGCTGCCCCCACAGGCCAAATCGGGGCCATCAACGATGACGATCGGCGCAGCATTCTGCAAAAGAGCCTTTTTTATCAAACCTATACCCAAATGGTGGATCGGGATTCTGCCTATGAGCGGCTGCAATCCCGAGCGGACGCCCAGCATCAGGATCAAAGGGATGCGATACCGGAAAGACAAACGCTCTCCTCTTCTGAACGGCGGGGTGATTCTTTGATGACGGTTGCCCTGAAAAGTGCTGTTCGCGCGGCCAGCAGTCGGGCCGGTCGGGAAATTATTCGGGGGTTGTTAGGATCTTTCTCTAAGCGATTTTAGGGGGGGAATTCTTAGTTGCTAAGGAGGACATTATCATTTTTCTCTTACAGATCCCTTATTTTACAATGAGGAACGGTCTTTGGATGTGTGCATTCCGCATGAATCTCTCGGGGTGGATCAAAAGGCCAACGGCCTGCCTGCGCGGAAAAAAGGACCCATGCCTATCACTATGCGTCTTTATGCACCCAAGTCAGACGCTTTGAAGGGCCTTGGAATCCCCCCATTGTAAAAAAAAGAAATTAGAATAGGGGTTTGCACTTATGACACAAGGTATGTTTTGTTTAAGGCTGGCGGTGATTGCTGGGGTTTTGTTTTTTATGGGGCAGCCCTCCGCTTTGGCCGAGGAGCAGAGCAAAGAAGAAACCATGGCTCGGTAATTGCAAAACCCTGTTGCCAATCTGATCACTGTCCCCTTTCAGTTCAATGCCGATCAAAATATTGGGGTTGCCGATGGGGATCGTGTCACGCTGAACATACAGCCCGTGATTCCTGTTTCCATAAGCCAGGATTGGAATCTGATTTCCCGCACCATCTTGCCAGTCATTTCCCAAAATGATACTGCTGGCGAGTCGGGCGATCAAACAGGGACCGGGGATGTTTTGCAAAGCCTGTTTTTTCCCCCAAAGCCCCAACATCAAACGGTTGGATTTTGGGCGCGGGTCCTGTGTTTCTGCTGCCCACGGCATCGGATGAATTGCTGGGCGATGAAAAATGGGGGGCGGGTCCCACGGGGGTGGCGTTACGACAAGATGGCCCTTTGACCATCGGACTGCTTGGCAACCAAGTTTGGTCATATGCTGGGGATGATGATCGGAAAACGGTGAATTCTACGTTTTTGCAGCCGTTTATTGGGTATACGACGCCATCGGCTTGGTCCTTTACCTTAAACACCGAGTCCACATATAATTGGACGGACAATCAGTGGTCTGTGCCCATCAATGCCATGGTTTCCAAAGTCGTGCGCATTGGTAACCAGCCCATCAGTATCGGCGGTGGTCCTCGTTATTGGGCCGATAGTCCCGATGATACAGGCGCCGAAAGATGGGGCGGGCGTTTTTTTGTGACTTTTCTATTTCCGAAATGATGTTGATATGTTTTGGGATTAGGGATTGTTAATCCCGCCCAACAAACCCGCCAAAACCCCCCGTGGGTCGTCACTTTTCATCAGGGCTGTGCCGATTAAAAAGGCATAACAGCCGGCCTGTTCATACTGGTCCAGATCCCTGCGTTCGTAAAATCCACTTTCCGCCACCATCACACGATCATAGGGCCATGGACGCAGGGAAAGGCCGGTTTCAAGGTCAATCTCCAGCGTTGTCAAATTCCGATTGTTGATCCCAATTAAGGGGGATGACAATGCCAAGGCGCGGCGGAGTTCGGGGGCATCGTGAACCTCTAACAACACATCCATCCCCAGCGACAGGGCCAGATCGTGCAGGGATAAAACCTCATCATCTGAGAGGGCAGCGAGAATCAGCAGAACACAATCCGCCCCATAAACACGGGATTCATAGATTTGATAGGGGGTCAGCATGAAATCTTTGCGCAACACCGGCAGCGTTGTGGCGGCGCGGACATCCACCAGATCCTGCAGGCTGCCCCCAAAAAACGCGGTGTCTGTCAAAACAGAAAAGCACGTTGCCCCCCCTTGCTGATACAGAGTCGCCTGCGTCACCGCATCCGCCCCCGCCTGCAGGGCCCCCAAAGACGGAGAAACCCGCTTGATTTCCGCAATAACGGCGGTTTTCTTGGCCAGAACCTTTTGCCGCAGGGCATTGGCAAACCCCCGCACCGACGGGGCCGAAGAGAGTTTTTCTTTTAACGTGGCCAGCGGTGTTTCCCTTTCACGGGCGGAAACCTCGCGGCGGGTGTTGTCACAGATACGCTGTAAATGATTCATGATGCCGCCAGCCGTTTTCTTTCTTTTCGGTCCTGCAGGCGTTTTTTCAGGGAACGGACCACATCCGGACACAAAACGCTGTAGGTGATGGCGTAAACCCCGCCCCCCAAGGCCGTGCAAATCAGCAGCATAGAGGCGGGATGGGCGGCCTCAAGCGCTGGCAACATATAACGGGCGCCATACAGAGCTGCCAGCATCAGGGCCGATGCCGCCAACGGGGCCATCAGATAACGCAGACCAAACCCCCACACGGGCAGGTTATACTGGCGCTTTCCCACCTGCATAAAGGCATAGGCCTGCACCCACGTGGACAGGGCCGTGGCCAAGGCAATCCCCGCATGATGCAGGGTATCAATCAAGGCAAAACACAGGATCACATTCAGAGCAATCCCCACCAGCGCCACATAAACCGGTGTTTTTGTGTTTTCACGGGCAAAGCAGGCCGCGCTCATAATTTTAATCACGGCGTAGGCGGGCAAGGCCAAGGCGTACATCTGCAGGGCACGTGCGGTGGCCAGTGCGTCTGCGTTGCTAAAGGTTCCATGTTCCAGCGTGCCGCGCATAATCAGATCCGCCAGCCCCACCAGCGCGACGGCAGCGGGAATCATCAGGGCAAAGCCCAGGCGAAACCCCTCGTGTTGCAGGGTTATGGCCTCGTCATAACGATCCGCCTTTAACAGGGAGGAAAACATGGGCAGCAAAGCCGTGCTGAGCGCCACCGCAATAATCCCCAGCGGCAGCTGGTGAAACCGGTCTGCATAATACAAATAAGAAATCGCCCCAGACGGCAACGTTGAGGCAAACATCATATCCACCAAAATGTTAATCTGATAAACCCCCGCCCCCAAAGCCGCCGGCCAGAACAGCCGCAGCAAACGCCGCAAGGAATCCCCGCAGGGCCGCCCCGCCGAAGGCCGCCCCCACAGGCCGTGCCCATGCCGCTGCATCCCCCATAGGGCATACAGCAGCTGCACCACCCCCGAAATCGTCACGGCCCACGCCATAATCATGGCATCCGGACGGTTGGGGAACAAAAACAACGCCAACACAAACGCCAAATTCAAAAAAATGGGCGCAATGGCGCCGTAACGAAAATACCCATGGGTGTTTAAAACGCCTGTAAAAATCGACAGCCACGCCATGAAAATCAAATAGGGCATCATGATTTGGGTATAGGTTGTGGCCATGGCCCAGACCTCGGGCTTTTGATCAAACCCGGGGGCGAGGAGCAACGTGACCTCCCGCGCCAATCCCGTGACAACAACCGTCACCACCAACAGTGTTAAAGAGAGATAAAACAACACCCGTCTGGAAAAGGCGGCGGCGTTGTCCTCCCCCTCCTTAGCCAGAAGTCCGGCATAAAGCGGGATAAAGGCAGATTGCATCGCCCCCTCGGCAAACATGCGGCGAAATACGTTGGGCAATTTAAACGCCGCAAAAAAAGCATCTGCCACCGGCCCCGTCCCAAAGTGATGGGCAATCATTATGTCCCGAACAAACCCCAAAACGCGGCTGATCAGGGTAAAAAACGATACGGTGAAGACACGCCTAAAGAGAAGCATACAGTGTTTTTCACCTTGATTGCGGCAAGAAAAATGTCGTATAGAAAGGCGGTACCTTTCATCAGCCCATCATCCATACCATGACCCAGCCTGCTGTCAATCGTCGTGATTTCCTCTCCCTTGCCACCGGCGCGGCCTTGGCCGTCGGGGCCATCGGGGCGGCAAAACCCTTTGCCCAAAGTTTGTTTCCTGCAAAGGACGTTCTGGCCCTCTCCACCACCGAGGTGGACCTGTCCACCATCGCCCCTGGCACAACCCGCACCGTGATTTACCGCGGAAAGGTCGTTTTTGTGCGTCACCGCACCCCCGAAGATATCGCCGCCGCCACCGCCGGTGACGCCGCCGCCATCATCGAGCCGCAAACGGACAAAGCCCGCGTGCAGAAACCTGAGTGGTTGGTGGTCATGGGCAACTGCACCCATTTGGGATGTGTCCCCAAAGCCGCGGAAGGATCCGATCATGGTTGGACATGTCCCTGCCATGGATCCAACTTTGATGCCTCGGGCCGTGTCGTCAAAGGCCCTGCGGCCACAAACCTGCCCATTCCCGATTATCGCTTTGTTTCAGATACGAAAATCGTGATTGGTGTAAAACCCGAAGACAAAAAGGCATCGTAGGATTTATGGAACCTTCTTCCCAAACACCCCCAAAAAAAGGGATCATCGGCTGGATCGACCACCGGTTGCCAGTTTTCTCGTTCATGGATCATGAACTGAGACGTTACCCCACCCCCAAAAATTTGAACATTTGGTGGAACTTCGGGTCCTTGGCCGGCATCATGCTGATGATTATGATCATTTCGGGCATTTTTCTGGCCATGAATTATACCCCCAACACCCAGATGGCCTTTAACAGTGTGGAGCGCATCATGCGCGATGTCAACGGCGGATGGTTGATCCGCTATTTGCATATGAACGGCGCATCCATGTTTTTTATTGTGGTCTATATCCACATTTTCCGTGGTCTTTATTATGGATCGTACAAACCCCCGCGGGAATTGCTGTGGGCTTTGGGTGTGGCGATTTTTCTGATTATGATGGCCACGGCGTTCATGGGTTATGTTTTGCCTTGGGGGCAAATGAGCTTATGGGGCGCGGAGGTCATCACGAATTTCTTTTCCGCCATTCCCGTGGTTGGGGATGATCTGGTGCAACTGACCCGCGGCAGTTTTGCGGTGGACAATCCCACGCTGACACGATTTTTTGCGCTGCATTATCTGATGCCGTTTTTGATTGTGGGCTTGGTGGTTCTGCATCTGGTGGCCCTGCACCGTTTTGGATCCAACAATCCAAAGGGGATCGATATCACCTCGCCAAAGGATAAAATCCCGTTTCACCCGTACTATACGATGAAAGACTTGGTGGGGCTGGGCGTATTTTTGCTGTTTTATTCGGGGTTTGTGTTTTTTGCCCCTGATTATTTGGGCCATCCGGATAACTACATTCCGGCCAACCCCCTGCAAACGCCGGCGCATATTGTACCTGAGTGGTATTTCCTACCCTTTTACGCCATTTTGCGGGCCATTGATTTTGACATTCCGCTGCTGGTGTTTACGATTAACTCAAAGCTGGCTGGGGTTTTGGCCATGTTTGCCTCGGTTCTGGTTTTGTTTTTCCTGCCGTGGCTGGATCGTCACCCCATTCGTTCCGCGCGGTTTCGCCCGTGGTACAAGGTTGTTTTCTGGTTGTTTCTGGTGAATGCTGTGGTGCTGGGCTATGTGGGCTCTCAACCCCCCGATGGTAACATGATTATGATTGGTCAGGCCGCTACGGCGTGGTATTTCATCCACTTTTTCGTCTTGCTGCCTCTGCTGTCTAAATACGAACCTGTGGCAACCCTGCCGAAAACGCTGGACGAACCCACAATTTAGGAGGGCGGCCACCCTCAACCCTTTCACACCCTCCCCTCCCACAAGGGGAGGGACCTCTTAAAGCCCCACCCAAGGACCCTCGCTATGCGTCTTTTGTTTTTGTCGATGTTTCTTTTCACCCTCATGCTGCCCGCCCGCGCTGCGGAGAGCATAGAATTGCCTGAGTATGCGTGGACCTTCTCAGGGCCGCTGGGGAAATTTGATCAAAACCAGCTGCAACGGGGCTTTCAGATTTACCGCGAGGTTTGTTCGACCTGTCACAGCCTCTCCTTTATTGCCTTTCGGAATCTGGGGGATTTGGGGTATAACGAGGATGAAATTAAGGCCATTGCCTCCAGCTATGAAATCAAAGACGGTCCCAATGATGCGGGGGAGATGTTCACCCGCCCAGGTCGCCCCTCCGATCATTTTCCTGACCCCTTCCCCAACCGCAAAGCCGCTGAAGCGGCAAACAATGGGGCCTATCCCCCCGATCTTTCCTTAATGACCAAAGCCCGCCACGGCGGCGCCGATTATCTTAAGGCCCTGCTGATGGGCTATACCGAGGCCCCTGCGGGGTTTGATCTGGCCGGTGGTCAATACTATAACCGCTTTATGCCTGGCCACCGCATCGCCATGGCCCCCCCCTTGCTGGATGGCGCCGTGGATTACAAAGATGGCAGCCCCAACACCTTAGACCAATACACCACCGACATTGCTGCCTTTCTGACATGGACGGCCGAGCCCTATATGATCCAGCGAAAAGAAACCGGCCTGCGCGTGATGCTGTATGTGGCCTTTATGACCTTCATTTTTTACCTGAACTATCGCTTGATCAAGCGGCGGGTGAAGGGGTCGTAGTCTGAAAAGATAAAAGGGGGCTTTGGGGGAATTCTCGTTAAGCCCCCCCAAAAAAATCTTAAAAAAGACGCTGAACAACCATTTCTATCCTATTGTAAAAAAAGGATTTTTTGTCTTTTTTTTATGTGATACATCATCTGACTTTCGATACAAAAGAATCAATGAAATCAATAATTTGACGCTTTAGGGATCCCAAAGACCCTCCGCTGTGCAAAACAACATCCGCATGGCGGCGTTTTTGGGCGTCGGGCCATTGGTGATTCCGGATGGCCTGAAACCGTTCCGGTGTCATGCCCGCCCGCCGCAAAACGCGTTGGCGCTGCACAAAGGCCGGCGCGGACACCACCACCACCACATCCACGGTATGATGCAACCCCGTTTCAAACAGCAGGGGAATATCACACACCACCACCGGACACCGGCCACACCGCCGCAGCCAAGCCTGACGCGCCCGCCCCACCGCCGGATGCAGGATGGATTCCAAACGATGTTTTTTTTCAGGATCCCCAAAAACCACCGCGCCCAAGGCCCCACGATCCACCGCGTCAACGCGGGACAGCTCCACACACTCCGGAAATGCGGCGGCCAAGGCGGCGCGGACCGAGGGATCTTTGATCATCAGGGTATGAACAACAGCATCCGCATCAAAAACAGGCACGCCCATCTGGCGCATCATCGCCGATACGGTGGATTTTCCCATGCCGATGGAGCCCGTCAGGCCCACAATGGTCATGGGAAACAGACGTTTATTGGGCCGCGTTGAACAGGGCCTGGGACGTTGCATGCAAAACCGCCGCAATACGAATGGCCGACTGAATGCTGACCTTGGACACTCCTGCTTTTTCCAGATGGTGGGTGTGGGATTCCATGCACATCCCGCAGCCCGTGATGGCGGAAACGGCCAGAGAGCACAGTTCGAAATCAATTTTCTCCAGCCCAGAATTGTTCAGGGACATCATGCGCAAATTGGCCGGCAAGGCCGTATAATCGCCCCCCACCAAATGCACAAAACGATAATAAATGTTGTTCATGGCCATCATGGTGGCGGCAGTTTGGGTGCCCAAACGCTCAGAATCAGTGACGATGCCGCGGGAATCAGTTTTCAGGGCCTCCAGAAGATATTCATTCTTCAGGGTATAACCACAGGACAGCGCAATCAGAAAAATCTGCTTTTCACTCAGGGACGGGGCGCCGTCTTCGGTTAAAATTTTGGAAAGGTTGATGCGAATGTCCTTAGCATCGTCACCAAGGCCCTCTTTCAAAGAATCAATCGTCATGATGAACAATCCCAAATCTGTTTCAAACAAAGGGGCAGATGGCCCCAAAACAAAGGGGGCCTTAGGGGCCCCCTTTTCAACACACCTTATTTATCCAGATGGATGGTGTCTTCGCCTTTTTTCCAGTTGCAGGGGCACAGCTCGTCGGTTTGCAGCGCATCCAGAACCCGCAGAACCTCATCAGGGTTACGACCTACGCTCAGATCCGTCACCATCACAAAACGAATGATGCCTTCGGGATCCACGATAAAAGTCGCACGCTGGGAAACACCGGCTTTTTCATCCAGAATGCCCAAGCTCGCGCTCAACTCGCGCTTCACATCCGCGAGCAAGGGGTAAGGCAGATCGTTTAAATCTGGATTGTGTTGACGCCAAGCCAAATGCACAAACTCACTGTCCACACTGGCGCCCAAAACTTCGGTGTCGCGGTCTTTAAAGTCCTTGATTTTCTTGCCAAAACCCACCAGCTCGGTCGGGCAGACAAAGGTAAAGTCTTTAGGATAGAAAATGAAAACCAGCCATTTGCCGCTGTAGGTTTTGTTGTCAATGGTCACAAACGCATCTTTCAGCTGTGTGGTGGCTGTGGCCGTGACGGAAAAAGAGGGGAAAGGCTGTCCAACGCCGAGCATAGTTTAGATCTCCTAATGCATTATTTTGTACAAGTTTACTCAGGTATAGGGCAGTTGCGCGCGGGTGTAAAGGGCTTTTCACGGCCCTTTGTTTCAACCCACAGCGTTTTCATCGATGAAAAACACTGAAAACATTTGAAAAATCATCCGTCCAGGAACGAAATGACGGGTCGGGGATGGTTTTTTTCCAGGTTGGATTGGCTTTGATGTTTTCAGGCAAACTGTCTTCCCGCCCAATCAAACACAGAATATGGGGGTATTTGAAATCGTTTTTCAAGATATGGGGGTATTTGAAATCGTTTTTCAAGGACGTCGTTGCATCAGGGTCATGTCTGCCGCAATAGGACGCGTATCCGGCAGGCAGGGTATAATTGGCAATCACCTTTTCCAAATCCAGATAGCGATTGCTGATGTGAATGGCAATGCCGCCGGTGGGTTTTGTTTTTTTCAAAAACAACCCCATGGCTTCTTGGGTTAACAGGTGAACGGGAATCGCATCGCTGGAAAAGGCATCCACCACCAGAACATCATAATATCCATCGGGGGCAGTGTTTAACTGTAACCGCGCATCCCCCAAAACAATGGACTTTTCGCCCTTGGCTTGATCCCAATAGGTAAAATAACGGGGATTTTGGGCGATGGATACAACCAAAGGATCAATTTCATAAAACGTCAAATGATCCCCCGCGCGGGCATAGGTGGACAGGGCCCCTGTCCCCAGACCAATCATGCCCAGATTGGCCGGATCAGGACTGCCCAAGACGTAACCCTTCATCACCTCCCCAAACAATCCCTCACGGTAATAATACCCGCGGGGGACGCTTTGTTCCGCTTTGGGGGAAATCACTTGCGCCCCGTGTGTTGTTGATCCATGGGAAAGGACGTGGATCACCCTGTTTCCTTGGGATTCATGAACGGTTTTAATATCAACGCTGCCGTAAAAGCTACGGTCACGGTGAATCACTTCACCTGTGCTGGAAAGCATAACATCAAGCCCCAAGCCCACAAAAATCACAAACACCATCACGGAAACCGCTTCTTTGTTAAAGAAAACAGGCGTCCAGCCCCGATGTTTCAGATATTTGTAAATCAGAAAGGCACACACAAGGAAAACCAGGGGATATTCCAACGTTGAGTTGAATAACACAGGGGCAACAAGGGCATTAAAGACCCCGCCCAACATCCCCCCAACAGACATCCACAAATAAAAATCCGTCAGATGGGCAGCTGAGGGTTTTGACGACGCCAACTGTCCATGAAAAAACCACGCGATGAAAAAAAACACCAGAACATGCAGGGCGATGGACATATAAAACGATATAGGGGATCCGTAAAGTTCAGAAGACGCAAATATCCAAATTCCCAGCACGCATCCCATCAAGGTGAGGGTTCCCACGGATTTTGGGGAAACGTTTCGCCCAAACCCAAAAACAATAATAAACGTCAGCAAATACAACGCCAGCGGCACAACCCAAAACAAAGAAATCGGGGCAATATCCGTGGACACAAAGGACGTTAATCCCAGCATCAAACTGGACGGCAAGGCCGCGCAGATCATCCAGAACACTCGTTTTGACCAAGGGGCGCCCTGATCTGTTTCCGGAGGATGTGTGTGCGCGAGTGATTCAGGTTGTCTTTGTTTCAACGTCAAGGCGGCCGTCACAGCAAGGCCGATGAGAAGCCCCCCAAAACCAACCGCCCAAAGGTGGCGTTGTTCCGTTAGTCCCAAAATACCCTCTATACCAAAGGGATAGCTCAACAAAGCCAGCATACTGCCAATGTTGCTGGCAGCATACAAAAAATAGGGATTATGGGCATTGGGATGGCCTGTTTGAGAAAACCAACTTTGTAACAAAGGGGCAGAGGCAGACAGCACCAAAAAAGGAAGACCGATGGTGACAACCGCAAACCCCAGAAGCCACAGCGCGGGATATTCCGGCGAAGCATCCAAATGGGGAGACATCAAGGGAAGACTGAGAAACGCCAGAACCACCAACGACACATGAACCCCAATTTGAACAGGCAGCCGCGCGATTTTGGTCAATCCATGGGCATAGCCATAACCCGCCAGCAAGGTCGCCTGAAAAAACAGCATACATGTTGTCCAAACCGCCGCCGTCCCGCCCAGAACAGGCAACATCATTTTGGCAAACATCGGTTGTACCAAAAACAATAAAAACGCCGACACAAAAATTGTGGCCGTAAACATTCCTGTTTGGATTTTTGTCATGGCGATAGGTCCCTTTTGTTGTTTAACGCACCTTAGCGGTATAATGAAAAAAAGTTAAGGGGGGTCTTTGGGGCCTCCAAAAATGCATCCTATCCCCCCATAACGAATTTTTTACCCTTTCGGCGCACACTAAAGAAAAAACAAGAACAATACGAAAGACCCATCATCATGATCATTCACAATTTGGGGCACAGTCAGAGTTCATCAGCCACGCGGCGCACAACGCGCAGCGGCAAAGCCTTTTCCCTAGGCCAATCCGCCGAAACAGGGGGAGCAGAATCCACCGAGCAAACAGGTTTCCTGCAGTCCATTCCGTCTTTTGTCATGCGTCAGGACGAAGAATTGCCGCTGGAGCAAAAACGCCGCCAGCAGGGGCGTTCCATCCTGAACACCCTGAAAAATTTGCAGCGGGATTTGATGATGGATCGTCCATCGCCCCAGACGCTGCAGCAGTTAAAACAACAGCTGGATGAGGATTTGTCTGTGCCCACATCCCCCGAGTTGCATGATATCCTGCAGCAAATTGAACTACGGGCCCGCGTGGAAATCGCCAAATATGGCCTTTAGGCCCTCGCGGTAGGTGGGATACACAAAATCATAAAAACCGGCAATCTTCTCCGGCAGGATCACCCGATGATCCGCGTAAAAACTTTGCGCCATCTCAGATAATGTCGCCTGTTCAAAGGGAATCAGGGGCGGCAGGGGATAACCGGAGATGGCGCAGGCATATTCCACAACCTCCCGCCCCGTGGCAGGCAGGGTATCGCACACATTATAAACATCCGGCGCCCTGTTTAAACTGGCGGCCACAACCCCCGCAATGTCAACCCCGTGAATGCGGGAAAACAAATGATCGGGCTTGTCCAAACGCTGCGCACGTCCTGCCGCCAGTTTATCAAAAACACTGCGGCCCGCCCCATAAATGCCCGACAGGCGAAAAACCGACACCGGCAACCCGTGATCTCTGTTCAGGGCCATCCACGCATCCTCTGCCACAATGCGGGCGATGCCGCGGGTGGATGTGGCCAGACGGGGGCTGTCTTCTGTGACTTTGGACCCCTGATGATCACCATAAACACTGGTAGAGGACAGATACCCCGCCCACCGCACCGTGGGGGATGCCAACAAAGCCTCCTGATACAACCGCAAAAACGGATCCCCCCCAGCATCGGGGGCCACGGATACCAAAACCGCCTCAGCGGTGCTTACGGCCCGCAGGATATCCGGATGCACAACCCGAAAATCGGTGGTGATTGGGATTATGCCGGCGTTTTTTAAATCATCCTGACGGGTGCGGGTGGTGCCGTAAATACAACCCAAATCATAACGGCCCGCCAGATGCAGGGCGCTATACCCCGCTCCCAAAAACAGCCATTTACGAAATTTTAAGGATGAACGGTTCATAGTGTTTGAAAAAGAATCACCATCGTCAAGGGAACATTATGGGAACACATTGCATGCGCCGCCTTTGGTTATCTATCATATCTGTTCTGGTTTTGACCAGTGCTGCTTTTGCAGCCTTTTCTGCCCAGGGCACCATTGATCATAATCAGGAATACACATCCTGCCTCAGCCTTGCCCAGAAAAATCCGGAACGCGCCGCGGCCTCGGCCGTGTACTGGAAAAGTTTAGGCGGCGGCCTCGGGGCCATGCACTGTCAGGGTGTGGCCCTGATGGCCATGCGGGATTATGCGGGGGCGGCGTCGGTCTTTTTGGCGTTGTCCGATCAGGAGCCCCTGCCCATCCCCGAGCGATCTCGCTTCATCACACAAGCCAGCCAGCTGTTTTTAAAGACCGGACAAAGCATCAAAGCCCGCGATGCCATCAATCAGGCCATTGCGTGGGATGGGGAAGACCTGAATGCTTTTGTGTTGCGGGCCCGCATTGCCGCAGCCACGGGGGACAGCCTGTCTGCCCTGAAGGATCTTGACTATGTCCTGCTGGAGGACCCAAACCAAGTGGAGGCCCTGATTTACCGCGCCAGCCTGTATCGCAGTCTGAAACGGTATGATCTGGCAACGGAATCCATCACTAAGGCCCAGAGTCTGAGCCCCGATCATCCCTATATGCTGCTGGAACGCGGCATTCTGGCCGCCACACAAAACGACCCTGCCACAGCGCGAGACGCATGGCAGCAAATCCTCCTGACCCACCCCAACTCCGCCGCCGCCACCGCCGCCCAGCGAAATCTGGGTAAGTTGCGGGGGTGAGGAGGGATGTTTAAACTTGGGATCTTGTGGTGGTTGTTACCGCTTAAATCCCAAAAAGATATGGGGGGCCTCCCCGTAAGCCTAAGATAACTCCGCCGGCAATACCCGCGCCACGGTCAGGGCAGAGACGGATTTTGCGCCGCCTTCTTTCAAAAGAACATCCGCGCAGCTTTGCAGGGTGGCGCCGGTGGTCCAGACATCATCAATCAACAGGATATGCTGGCCGTGGAGTGTCTTTTTTTCCTTGGGGTTTACAGCAAAGACCCCCTTCAAAGTCGCCAGACGTTTTTTGAATGATCCCCCTTTCAGGGGTTTTGTGGGGCGCACACGCTTCAGGCCCTTGTGACACACCGGCAAACCACACCGTTTGGAAAGGGCATTGGCCAACAGGCTGGATTGATTGTATTTTCGGATCCACTGCCGCCGCCAGTGCAGGGGCACGGGCAGGATCAGGGTGATGGGATTTTCAAACCCCTTAAACGCCCCCATCAAATGATCCCCAAAGGTTTCCACCATAAAGGTTTTATCGCTGTATTTCAGTTTTAAAATCATTTGGGATGACAGTTTGGTATAAACAAACACCGACCGCCCTGCCATCAAAGGGCCCAAGCACGTTTGGGGCGTTTGACGATAGCATCCAGACACGCCATAATCACACGGATACGGAACCCCGCACAAACGACATTGAGGATCATGAATCCAATGAAGAGCCCCCCAGCATTTCGGACAATACCCCCCATGACGGCGCACCATAACGCCGCATCCCAGACATCGGGGGGGCAAAACCACATCAATAATGCCCGCCAAAAAACGGCGTAAGGTGAGCATGACCGTTCCTTGCCTGATTGACCTGCACCATCGTGATGGCATTTGCCAGCGTGCCTGTAAAGACAAAACCCATGATCGTTTCCTGCTGCGCGAGGTCGCCCGTGACATGATCGCCCGCCTGCAGGATTTTCAGGACAAACCGGAAACGGTGGTTTTGATGGATGATGTTTTGGGGGTTTTGGGGGATCACGTGACCCAATCCCCCCTTCCCCTGAGGGCTGTTTCCCACGGCGGTGATGCGGTGATGAATCTGTTGGGGCTGGACTATGCCCCCTCTGTGCCGCAGGTTTTCCGTCATGCCAAGGATGTGTTGAATCCCAGAGGATTGCTGATTCTCACAACCTTTGGCCCCCGAACTTTAGGGACATTGAAAGAGGCCCTGTATCACACCGATATGCACCACCACCAAGGGGCCGGTTTGCGGTTTATGCCCACCATTGCCCCCCCCGATTTGGCAAAATTGGCCACACAGGCCGGTTTTCGCAATCCCGTTGTGGATGCCCACCTTTACCGCGCCCATTATGACCATTGTTTTGATTTGGCACGGGATTTGCGGGCCATGGCGCTGGGCAATGCCCTGAAAGAGCGCTGCCGCCGTCCCCTGATGCGGTCCCATGTCACAACCCTGATGCAGGATTACCCGCGTGAGGATGATGGGCGTTTTGTGGTGACGTTTGAAATTTTAACCTTGGTTGCCCACCTTTAACCCCCCTTTGATGGGGGCAACGGGGTTGTTTTTTATCAGACAGGGCCTAAGGTAAATCTTCACCCTTGTTTCCTTTGTCGTTTGGGGCCGCAACCACTATGATTCTTGTTTTGAATGCTGGATCGTCCAGTTTAAAGGTCAGCCTTTACCAAAAAGACCTTTTGGACGCCCCCAAGGTCAGCGTACAGGTTGACAGCCTGACAACCCAGCCCGTGCTGAAGATAAAGGGGGAGACGGTTCCCCCCGCCCCGTCTTTGGGTGTGGGGCACGAGGCTGTTCTTTCCGCCCTGCTGCCATGGTTTTTCGACACTTGGCCTATTGAGGCCATCGGTCACCGTGTTGTTCATGGGGGCGTGCATTTTGCCGATCCTGTGCGTGTCACCCCGCAGATTTTGGACACGTTGGAAACGTTGATGCCTCTGGCCCCGCTGCATCAGCCGCATAATGTTTTTCCCATGCGCTGGATTCATGACCATATCCCCCAAAAAAAGCAGGTGGCGTGTTTTGATACGGCCTTTCACCGCACCCAGACCCCCTTGGCCACGTGGTTTGCCCTGCCCCGTCACTACCACGATGAGGGGGTGCAGCGTTATGGGTTTCATGGATTGTCCTATCAGTATATTGCCCAGCAGTTGCCCAAAATCACACAGGCATCCCGCGTGATTGTCGCCCATTTGGGCAATGGGGCCAGTTTGTGCGCCATGAAAGATGGCAAAAGTTACGACACCACCATGGGCTTTAGCGCCCTGGACGGATTGATGATGGGCACACGCTCGGGCAGTATTGATGCCGGCGTGATTTTGCATTTGTTGCATGAAAAAACCCCAGACCAGATTCAGGATATTCTTTATAAGGAATCCGGACTTTTGGGGGTATCCGGCATCAGCCATGATATGCGCACGCTGCTGGAAAGCCCAGATCCCCACGCCAAAGAGGCCGTCGCTTTGTACGTTTACCGTATTGTTCGGGACATGGGGGCCTTAACCGCTGCCTTGGGCGGGTGTGAAGCCATTGTGTTTACCGCAGGCATCGGCGAAAACGCCCCCGTGATCCGCCAAAGGGTGTGTGAGGGCTTTGCCTTTGCGGGGTTGATTCTGGATGAAGGGGCCAACGCCCGCAGCGATGTTCGTTTGCATCAGGCCAGCAGCACGATCGAGGTTTACTGCCTGCCCACCAACGAAGAAAGCATTATTGCCGAGGCCACCGCAGGGATGGTTTAGAGTGTTTCCACTTTATTCCCGTACTGGCCTGCGAACGGCGCCTAGCGTCGCTCACCTAGATTCACTAGGCAGCGCTCCGCTAGGCTTGTTCTCGGCTTTAGTCACGAAAATAAATTGAAAACACTAGAGTTCCCTTTTGGGCGTGAACATTTTGATTGTCAAACCCTGTGCCTTCGGTGTATGAGAATATCCTGTAAATTGTTTTTTACGATGGCGGGCGTAGCTCAGTTGGTTAGAGCGCTAGGTTGTGGTCCTTGAGGTCGTGGGTTCGAGACCCATCGTTCGCCCCAAACAATCAAATTATGTTTCAGGTGCTGCATGACCTACACCGTTGCCTCTCCCTCTGGTCCCTACGAGGTTGTCATTGGGATGGAGGTTCATGCGCAGGTGATCTCTCAATCCAAGCTGTTTTCTGGGGCCTCTGCGGCGTTTGGGGGTGATCCCAACACCCACGTGGCGTTTCTGGATGCGGGTATGCCCGGGATGCTGCCGGTTTTAAATGGGGTTTGTGTTGAGCAAGCCATCAAAACAGGGCTGGCCCTGAATGCCGAGATTCATTTGGAATCCCAATTTGATCGCAAAAATTATTTTTATCCCGATTTGCCCACGGGGTATCAGATTTCCCAGTTTTATCACCCCTTGGTGGGGGAAGGCACCCTCACACTGGATCTGGCCGAGGGCATCACCAAAGACATTGGGATCGAGCGCATCCATCTGGAACAAGACGCCGGAAAAAGCATCCACGACATGGACCCCCGCCACAGTTATGTGGATTTGAACCGCGCAGGGGTGGCACTGATGGAAATTGTGTCCAAACCCGACATGCGAAGCCCCGAAGAGGCCGGCGCGTTTTTGAAAAAACTCCGCGCTATCCTGCGCACACTGGGCACCTGTGACGGGAATATGGAGGAAGGGTCCATGCGCTGCGACGTCAACGTGTCTGTGCGCAAGGCCGGCGCCCCGCTGGGCACGCGCTGTGAAATTAAAAACGTCAACTCTGTGCGCTTTGTGATGCAGGCCATTGTTTACGAAGCCAAACGTCAGGTGGACCTGTTGGAATCCGGCGGCGCGGTGGATCAGGAAACCCGTTTGTTTGATGCGGGCACCGGCACCACACGCACCATGCGTAGCAAAGAAGATGCCCACGATTACCGTTATTTTCCCGATCCGGACCTGCTGCCTTTGCGTTTGGATGCTGCGTTGGTGGAACGCCTGCGGGCCGAATTGCCGGAATTGCCCGATGCTAAGAAAAAACGCTTCATGGACCACTACGGCCTTTCGGGGTACGAGGCCGGCCTGATCACGGCGGAGGAAGAAAGTGCCCGTTATTACGAAGAGATTCTGACCCACCACAACGCCCCCAAACTGGCGGCCAACTGGCTGCTGGGGGATGTGTTTGGGGGATTGAACAAGGCAGGGCAGACCTTGGCCAGCACCCCCTTGACCCCCGCGGCCTTGGCCGAGCTGCTGCGGATGATGGAGGATGGCCAGCTTTCGGGCCGTATGGCCAAAGACGTTTTGGCTGTCATGATGGAGCGCGGCGTTTCCGCCGCCGTGGTGGTGGCGGAGCAAGGGCTGTCCCAGATCAGCGACACCGATGCCCTGCAAGCCATCATTGCCCGCATCATCGACGCCAGCCCCACCCAACTGGCCGATTATCGCGCGGGCAAAGACAAATTATTCGGCTATTTCGTGGGCCAAGTCATGAAGGAAACCGGCGGAAAAGCCAACCCCGCCGTGGTGAATGATCTGCTGCGCGGGGCGTTGGATTCGGGGCATGGGTGAGGGCGAACAAACCCCCTCAATAAACCCCCTTGCCATTCTTCCCAAGCTGTGATAATATGCATTCGTTAATATATATCAGAACGCAAAGCCCATGACCATTACCCAAGTGTTTCAATCCGGCGGCAGTCAGGCGGTTCGATTGCCCAAGGCCTTTCGCTTTACCACCAAAGAGGTGTTTATCACGCAAGAGGGAGATAAAGTGATTTTATCCCCCAAGCCCCTGTCGTGGAGCGATTATTTTTCAACATCCCCTGCGGTGCCCCAGCATTTTTTGGCGGATCGTCGGGACACACCCCCAGGGACTTTGTCGTAATATGCACTATCTTTTGGACACCCAGATATGCCGCCATATCCTTATCAACAAGCCTGTTGCCCTGCTGGAAAAGCTGCAAGCCATTCCCATGAAAGACATTTCTGTGTCCGTCATGACGGTGGCCGAATTGCGGTATGGGGTTGAAACATCAAAATCCCCCCGTTTGCATCAACGGGTTGTGGATGATTTTTTGGTTTATCTCAGCGTGCTGCCGTGGTCAGAGGCCATCACGCCCCTGTATGCGAAAATCCGCTGCGCCATGGAAACACAGGGAACGCCCATGGGCCAAATGGATCTGATGATTGCCGCCCAAGCCCTGCAGGCCGAGGCCATTCTGGTCACCCAAAACCCCAAACCCTTCTCCCACGTGCCGGATTTAAAACTGGAACTTTGGGGGGGGATTTGAGGAGAAACACAGGGAGAAGGCAACAGGGTTTTGAATTCCTGTTGCCTCTCTCTGCCTAACCCCGTGGCCCCCCTCGCTTCCCGTGAGGGTTGCGAGGGGGGAGGGGTTGTTGGTCAGTCAGTAGGCACCTCCGCAGTATACACTTGTACACTGCGGCCCATATTGTAGGCTAGTGCAATCAAGTGCGCCTGGCTAGGGCAGTTTTCAATAGTTATAGGCACTTTTGCCCCCAAAAGAATATCTCTACATTGTACCACCAGAAGGTCGGTCACTGGGATCTCTTTGCCTTGGAACTTTAAAACCCCCTTTGGGATTCCAAAGCGAACTTTGTCCTTTGTCATTTGCTTGTTCATGATGAACGAGGGTGAGTTGGGCAATCAGGCACCATGGATAAAAAATCCACAGTATCAGTGAAGAACCCTTTTAGGGGGCTGGCCGTGTTTTTACACAAGGCCCATGTTTGTCTGAAGGTTAATTCGGACAAACACGCTAAACTAATAAATTTAAAGTAATCTATATGTTAAGTCCCACTAACTTATGGTTAGGATTATCCTTAAATAAGTGTGGCTGATTTTGATAGGAAAGCAAGAGGAAATCGTAGGGGGTTTGGAATTTGAGAGCTTTGAGTTTTTTTTGATAATTAT
>JBILMD010000030.1:0-11084 GCA_044375675.1 Alphaproteobacteria bacterium | reverse complement strand
CCCAACGATCCATCTCCCGAACCCCAAAATTTACCATCTCCAAGCTCCTGTTTCATGACAAAACAAAAACCTAAAGCGGACATTCCTAATTTGCTAAGGAGGACATTATCAAGTTGCTCCTACATCCCCTTTAAAAAGAATTGACAATTGGTTAAAATTTTATTATTATAGCCTATATTTATTATTGTCACACGATTTTTTTGGGGTATACTTTATGAAAAAGGGATCCGTTGCTATGTCTGTATCCTCTTTAAAAACGGCTTTGCTGCAGGGTCTGGCCAAACCCCACACGATTATCAATGTGGATCGTCACCTTTATACTTATCGCACTCTGGCGCTGGGTCAGGATGCGGATTTGTTTTATGGGGCTTTGGGGGTCTGGCGCACGCGCCCCAGCAGCCGATTTGACTTGGGGTTAGAGGCCATATATGCCCCCGAGCAAGGCAACAGCATTTATTCCGTGGATTTGGGCAAAAGCGTTTTGATCGGCAGCTATGAACACGAAGACACCCCCCCCGCCCATACCAACGTCATCAAAACCATGGTGGCCCGCACGCATTTGGATGACATCAACGATCGCCCCGAATCCATGATCATGGTGTTTCAGCATCTGGGGGAGGAATCCACCCCTCTGAAAAACATCAACGAAAGCCGTGCCCACTTTGATATTATGTGTGACGAATTGGCCTCTTATTTTGCCAGCTATCCCTTCACCGTTATGGTGGGAACGTTTGTATCCCAGAAACTGTCCCGCACCATGTACGAAACCCAGCGCCGCCGGCTGGATGATATGATGCACCGTGGGTATAAACGGTTTGTGCCAGCGGGGGTTTGAAAGTTTGATTTTTTAAAAAAGTCGTATAAAATTTGTGTTCTTACGGTGACTCATACAAAACTAAGAAGAGATATATACGACCCTATGAAACGGCAAACCTATCTTTCGTTTGATGCTATCCAAAATCCAGATCATTTAACAACCCTATGCCAACAGGCAAGGGAGACTTTTGACCTTTTGAAACCGTTATTTAATGATTACGACAATCTAAAACTTATGTTTCACCCGCAACTCAATGAACATCATATGCGACACGCAAGGGATCACACATGGCTTCTTAAAGATTTGCTTTTTGTATCCGATTCGTACCTTGAAATGTTGCCTACTGTGTATGATATTGCTCTTTTAAAGGCGGTTGATAAGCGACTATACTATTTTAAGGATAGATCATTATTAGAGGGTTTAAGAGAACCAAAAAATGAAGTTTTATTTTTTTTAATCAATGCCAGTGAGATCTTGTCTCTTCATGTACAACAAGGGAGAACAGAATATTGCGAGACAATAGCAACAGACGTAACACATAAAAATATCCAATTGATGATCGAAATAGGATATACCCTTGAAGAAGCCAGCACAGTGCTGGGAAGCACGTCACCCCATAAAGATATCCTTTTGAGCGACGAATTTGATGTTATCAATCGCACCGCTGCCGGACTTTTAGAAACTACAGAAAAAGGAATTTTATGTATCCCTAACATACGTGTTAGGATGGATACAACGAACATTAACGCGGATCAAAGATGTGATTTTGATAACGATCTTGCTCAGTATGAAAAACCTATTGAGACACCAAATTTTGCAATACCCGATCCGAATGATGATAATTTACTTAGGGCGCAGATTAATAAATTCTTACCGACTCGGGAATTGCTCAAAAAAGCGTTTTGGGCAAGATATGAGAAGGCTCACTGCCTGATGCCATAGAAAATTTTTCCCCAAGAATTTTCTTTTTTTGGTCAACTGTTCAAAGATTCTAAAAACGTCACAACGACAACTCCTTACTCAGAAATGTGTGCTGTGATGGGTGTATTATTGTCCTGCTGCAGGGGATCCTCCCCAAATCGGTTGGGGCCGGGGGTGCCTTTTTTGATCGTCATCCACAAAAACCAAGCAGGTTGTGAAAAAACCCATAGTACAAACAGCACTGTTATGACCTGATCAGGTATCCAAAAACCATTCCCGGGCATCTCCCCGGGCATATCCGACGAAACATTTATTACTAAAACAAATGAACAATGTACTATGTAAATCAGGACACTCCACCATCCGGATCGGTTCATATCATGCAAACGACGCCATGTAACTGTAATAAAAGGGAGAAAAAAAATTATTAAAAAAATTATTGGAAAAATTGTTAGAAAAAATCCCCTTATTGTTAAAAAAATTGTCATTGTTAGAAAAAATCCCCTTATTGAAAAAAGGCTCATGCCTGGCAAAAAAATAACCAATATGGGCACCAAAAAACCACCCAAACAATAGAAAAACAAACGACGCCATGTAGCTGTAATAAAAGGGAGAAAGAAAATTATTAAAAAAATTACCTCCATTAGAAACATTATTGGAAAAATTCCCATGGATGACGAAACAATGGGTGAAAAAATAAAGATGGATATGGGCGCCAAAAAACCACCCAAATAATAGAAATAATAGAAAAGCACACACCACCAAAACTCCGAGCGACTCGCCCGCCCGCTGAAGGTAAAGGGTTTATCAACCAAACAGGTTTTCAGGGATTTTAAAAACGTCACAACGACACCTCCTTGGCCAACGCATCAAACGCCACCCACTGATCCAGCAAACGGGGCATGTCCGCCAGATTGACCATATTGGGGCCATCGCTGGGGGCGGTGTCGGGGTTTTCGTGGGTTTCAACGAACAGGCCGGCGACCCCCACACTCAGGGCGGCGCGGGCCAGAACGGGGACAAATTGACGCTGTCCGCCGGAGGTTTCCCCCTGTCCCCCAGGTTGTTGCACAGAATGGGTGGCATCAAAAATCACGGGATATCCGGTCTGCGCCATGATGGGCAGGGCCCGCATGTCGGAAATTAAGGTGTTATAGCCAAAACTGACCCCCCGTTCACACAGCATGATTTGGGTGTGGCCAAAGGATTCACATTTTTTGGCCACTTGGGCCATGTCCCACGGGGCGAGGAATTGGCCCTTTTTGATGTTCAGGGGCTTTTTTGTGGCACAGGCGGCCTGCAGAAGGTCCGTCTGACGGCACAAAAACGCCGGAATTTGCAGAATATCCACCACACTGGCGACCTCGGCGCAGTGGTCTGGCAAATGCACATCGGTGATGATGGGCAAATTCATTTTGGCCTTTAACGTTTCCAAAATGGGCAGCCCCTTATCCAGTCCTAAGCCTCTGGGGCTGCCCGCACTGGTGCGGTTGGCTTTGTCAAAGGACGTTTTGTAAATCAGGGGAATGTTCCGCTGGGCGCAGAGGTCTTTCAGGGTGCCCGCCACCATCTGGGCATGATCCAAACTCTCCAGCGCACAGGGCCCCGCAATCAGGGCAAAGGGACGGGTGTTGCTGATGGAAATGTCACCCACGGTGACGGTTTTAACGTTGGTCATCATAACGAAGCATCCTCGATTTTTACACTGACAGTCAGAGTTTCTTTCCCGCCCCCTTTAAAAATGGTGCCAGATGTGGGGGTGGCATCCAAATAATTGCGGCCGCAAGCCACGCGAATGTGGTCCTGACCCGCCATACAGCCGTTGGTGGGATCAAAGCCCCGCCATCCAACATAGGGCAGATAAACCTCGGCCCAGGCATGGGAGGCCTCGGACTGGATGGTGTTTTGGTAATTCACACCCGTATAAATATACCCCATGCGGTACCGCGCCGGAATGCTGAGCAGCCGCGCCAGACAAATGAACAGATTGGCAAAATCCTGACACACGCCCTTTCGTGTTGTGTAAACGTCAAAGGGTGTGGTGCTGAGCGATGTTGTGCCCTGAACATACTTGTAATCGCGGTAAATGCTGAAGTTAATATCCTTTAAAACATTCATCAGGTTGCCGTCGTTGCGTTCCACAAAACTCATGGCATAGGCCGTCAGTTCGTCCAGCTGGGTTTCGGGCAATTCCTGCGGCAGCAGATATGGCATCATCATTTGCCGCTGCCAAGGCATCCACACCAAAGGAATCTGGGTCTGGCGCCGTGACAGGGTATGATCATCGGGGGGGGATGCGTAAATTTTCACCTGACTTTGGCTTTCGATGGTCAGGGTGCTATAGGGTTTGTTGATGCTGTAATACAGGGACGCATTGCCAAAAACATCCTCGTAACGGATTTCTTCCCCGTCCATGTTGGCGATGAATTTGGCGGTGACGAGTTCTTGAAAAGAATCCTCTACGGGGTGCAGACGAAAAACGTGGGTGCTGTGCTGAACGGGCTCTTCGTAGCGATAGGTGGTGGTGTGCTTTAAATCATAGACGCGATACGACAGAGGCTTGCCCTCCTTGGTTTTCGTAATGGCGCGGACGTTTAAAATGGATTCATGCCCCAACAGAGTTGGCGTTTGAAATTGGGGGACTGGACTGGGCGGCGGCGTTAAAAACCCCTTGGTCTGGTTATCGGGCTGAGAATCCCACACCAGCATCCCCCGCCGCACGATGATCATTTGCCCGGGCTGCATGGCCGTCCATTCCCCTTGGGCAAAGGGGATGGTGCTGACAATCAGGGCCGTGCGATAGGTATCTCTGGGATCTGGAAAGGACAAAGCCGCCACATCCGAATCAAACCGCAGGGCATCCGACGGCGGACGCGTGCGCGTATAATACATCGTATTGGCCGAGCCCCGACCATGAAAACAGACCAGACTGATCCCATCCGTGATCATCATATCGGCCTCGCCCAAGGGATCAAATTGGGAAAACCAACTCAAAATCAATTCAGGGGGACAATCGGACAGCTTTCGGGCTTTCTGATCCGGAACATCCGCAGCAGCAAAGGTTGAGCGTGTTTCAAACAACCAGTTGAGAAAAAGACAAAAGGCCAGTTCCGAATCTGTTTTTCCCACGGGTTCCAGAAAACGGGATTTGTTGGTTTGCAGGGCCGCCAGAGCGTCTTTGTCAAGATTGCCTTTATGCATGAACAGCCAGTCTTTTCCGGCAAAACTGCGGGAAAAGGGCTGGGTTTCGTGATGGGTGTACCCCTTGGCCGCCCCGCGCACCTTGCCCAAAAACACGGTTGAGCGAAAGGTGGACCAGTCCGACATGGTGTCCATCAAAATGTTGGTGTTGCGAGCCAGCGGGTCCTTCATCACCAAAGCCGCCTGATGATCGTTGGGATACCAACTGAATCCCCAGCCATAGGGGTGGGTTCCCTGCTGATTGTCAGGGATTTTTAATTCTATGGACGGGGAACTCAGCCCGTCCGTGCTGATGGCCAGCAAATCACTCATGGGGGGGTCCTTGGATGAAGGGTATCTTCAATAGCGTTGGGGGCCACCCTATCAAAAGCAAAGGGATCTCGTCAATGAAAGCGGCGTCGTGTCAGACCTGGGGTGGAGGGGAATGCCTCTCTTTTTCCCCTCCCACGGAGGGGTGCCCCGCAGGGGCGGGGTGGTTTGTGTCCGCTGGTGTCGATGCTGTGATCATTCCCTTTGTCCCCGCAACCACCCCGTCAGGCTTCGCCTGCCACCCCTCCGCTGGAGGGGAATCAAAAGAAGTCCGCTCATATCATATCGTCAAGGCTTAAGGCTTCCCCCACCAAGGTCAGATCAATATCGGATCCCGTTTTATAATTTCCCTTGGCGCGGGATCCGTACAGAATAACTTTTTCCAGCCCCGTATATGTTTTGAATATCTTATGAAGGATTGCGATTGTGCTCTGGGATAAGCCAAATGTCACGAAGTCTCTCTCTCTAATCTGCGGAATCGCTCGATAAAGTGGACAAACTCGGGATAAAACACACGGCGGATTTTCATAGAAACGGCTGTGGCAATCTCCAGATTATAGGTATGGGAGGTTTCGTTGCGAGCCTCGATCATCTCCATCCACACAGCACCGTTATCAATCAATCCTTCCTTAAACGCCATGCGCGTTGCATTTTTTGATCCGATGATTTCTGTAAAGCCTTGTTCTTCCAGATAATCTTTCAGAACTTTCCACGCCAGTTCGTGGGTATATTCAAAACTTTGAATGCATCCCTGCTCTTCTAATAACGATAAAGGGCGTTCCTCTGCCAGATGCACAGCATCAGCCAGATTTTTATAGGCACGCTGAAAATTATAAAACCGTTGTTTCCATCGGATATCATGTTCGCTTTTGTTGTTAGCGTTCATGATATATTAGCCCGCATACACCGGAAACTGGGCGGTTAAGGCCGCCACGTCACGGCGGGTTTTGTTTAAAACCGTTTCCAATGTTTCGGCGTTTTGACTGGCCATGGCATCCAGAACATCCCCAACCCAGTGGCCGATGTTTTGAAACTCCTTGATCCCAAATCCGCGGGTTGTGCCCGCAGGGGTCCCCAGACGAATGCCCGATGTGATGGCGGGCTTGGCTGGGTCATAGGGAATGGCGTTTTTGTTACAGGTCATGTGGGCCAGCTCCAGAGTTTCGGCGGCATCCTTCCCGCTGACGCCCTTGGGCCGCAAATCCACAAGCACCAAGTGGGAATCCGTACCCCCCGCAATCACGGCGCATCCCCGAGAAACAAGAACCTCGGCCAAGGCCCGTGCGTTATCCAGAACGTTTTGGGCGTACTGTTTGAAAGATGGCTGAAGGGCCTCGCCAAAGCACACCGCCTTACCGGCAATCACGTGCATCAGGGGGCCGCCCTGCATGCCAGGGAAAACGGCAGAATTAAACTTTTTGGCCAAGTCTTCTTTGTTGGTGAGAATCATCCCCCCCCGCGGGCCCCGCAGGGTTTTGTGGGTGGTGGTGGTGATCACATCGGCAAAGGGCACGGGGGACGGATACACCCCGCCCGCCACCAAGCCCGCGAAGTGGGCCATGTCCACCATGAAATACGCCCCGACTTTGTCGGCAATCTGACGAAAACGGGCGAAATCCACCACACGGGAATAGGCGGACCCCCCCGCGATGATCAATTTGGGTTTGTTTTGCAGGGCCAGAGCCTCCACCGCGTCATAATCTATCAACCCATCGCTTTCCCGCACACCGTAAGAGACAATGTTAAACCATTTTCCGGACATGTTCACCTTGGCCCCATGGCTGAGGTGACCCCCGAATTCCAGACCCATCCCCAAAACCGTGTCCCCCGGATTGAGCAAGGCCAGAAACACCGCCCCGTTGGCCTGTGCCCCCGAATGGGGCTGAACATTGGCAAAACCGGCCCCGAACAGGGCCTTGGCCCGTTCAATGGCCAGCGTTTCCACCTGATCCACGGCGTAACATCCGCCGTAATACCGCTTGCCTGGGTAGCCTTCGGCATATTTGTTGGTCAGCACCGACCCCTGCGCCTGAATCACCGCCAGCGAGGCCATGTTTTCTGAGGCAATCAGTTCAATATGATCCTGCTGCCGCTTCGCCTCTGCACCGATGGCCGCGAAAATATCGGGATCGGCGTTTTGCAGGCTTTGGGAAAAAAAGATGTTTTGTTCGTTGGAATGAACGCGCGTTGCGGCCAAAGTCATAATGGAAAATCCTTAGAAAGTTTTCAAACAAGCGCAAAAATTATACCACTGCTGCAGGGAAAGGCCAAAGGAAAAGAGAGGATTGATTGATATCCCATTCACAGAACAACGAGCCCTAAAATCCACAATCAGATTTTTTCCATTATCCTATCATAACCTTCATTCGGCCATTTCCGGTAAAAATCCACCCGATTGACGTTGCCACATCAGGGCATAACGGCCATTTTTTTTCATAAGTTCAGCGTGTGTACCCTCTTCGATGATCTGTCCTTGATCGAAAACCAGAATCCGATCCATATCCGCTAGGGTTGAAAGGCGGTGGGCAATGGCAATAACCGTGCGCCCCTGCATTAGGCTGTGCAGGCTATGCCGGATCTGTTGTTCCGAAACGGAGTCAAGAGCCGACGTGGCCTCGTCTAAGATCAGGATGGGGGCATCTTTGAGAATGGCACGCGCGATGGCGATACGCTGGCGCTCCCCACCAGAAAGCTTAACACCACGCTCCCCAACCAAGGTATTGTACTTTTCTGGCAAAGCCGCGATGAAATCATCGGCATGGGCTTTGGCCGCCGCCGCTGTAACCTCGATGTCGGTGGCCTCCAATCGTCCGTAACGAATATTTTCGCGCAGGGAACGGTGAAACAGTGTCGGGTCTTGGGGGATCATGGCAATCTGGGCGTGTAAAGAATCCCGCGTAACGCCAGCGATATTTTGGCCGTCAATCAGAATACGTCCAGATTTCACGTCGTACAACCGCAGAATCAAATTAACAAACGTGCTTTTGCCACTACCAGAAAACCCAACCAGCCCTACTTTTTCACCCCCTCGAAGGGTTACGGTTTTTTCGGTAAAAACCTCGCGCTCGGCTTGATAATAAAAATTGACGTTTTCAAAGCGAATGTCTCCCCGTGTCACCACAAGGGGTTTGGCGTCCGGTGCGTCTTTCATATCATAGGGTGTACGAACCAACGAAAGGCTATCGTTACAAACCCCAACCTGTTCATAAAATTGCATCAGCTGCATGCCCATATACCAAACAAGACCCGTCAAGGACCATTGTTGCATCAGCAGCTGCGTGACTTCACCGAGGCTAATATCCCCCAAATACCAGAATCGCAGCACCAAAGCCCACCAACCAAAGAGCATTATTGCCGCAATCAGGGCAAAAACAACTTTAGAGTGAAACAAATAATGCATCAGTTTTTGAGAACGTTGCTGTTCATCCTTTTGATAACCACCGACATACGTTTGTTCATAACGACTGCGGGCGAACAGACGCATGGTCGTGATATTGGTGAACACATCAATAATGGCGCCGTTCAGACGGCTGACCGCAGCAGAATGATCTTCTGAATAGCGTTGACATCGCTGCATCAACCATAAAAAAGACCCCATCTGCACGATAAACCATAACATGATAACAACGGCAAATAAGGGATGGATGAAGGCCATGAGAATCACACCAATCAAGAAACTCACCGTGACGGGAAAAAAATTATGCAGGCAATCGAACACAATCGCTGACATACTCCAAGCCAACTTGGTGACGCGGTTACCGATACCACCCGCGAAGGTTTCGCCAAAATAACGCTGCGAATGGCCCTGTGTGTGGGCAAACATCGCCATCGTTATATCGGTGCGGAAACGAGGCAACACCCGCGCCACCATCCGCTCGTTAAATCGCAACGATACTTCATTAAACAACCACAGAATGCCTGAAAAAACCATCCATGGCATAACCACCATCAGAGCCTGATCTTTAGAAACATCCGCATTGCCAAGGATATCCACCACGTGACGCAGGAGATAGGGAATCAGCATCGCATTAATTGGCCAACCCAGCATCGTCAGAAAAAGGATCACAAAAGCGAATTTCTGCTTTTTGAGAAAATGACAAAAAAAAGCAGGCACGGTAACAGGAAGACCGGAGGAATTCATGCGGGTCATTTCCCTGTAGACAACTTTATAAAAACAACCATACCACCCCCAAACGGAAAGGCCAAAGGAAAAGAGAGGGGGAAAAGAGAGGCGTTTTCTATCGGCTGCCTGTGATTTGTGTGCCGGATCCATACAGAATCTCCGCCCGTTCCTCAAACGCCTGAACCATGCGGCGCAGGACTTCGTGAAACAGGGATGTGGCTAGGGTTTGCAGCATCAGACCTTTGAACATAAAATCAATATCAAAATGCAAAACGCACGTGCCGTCCCCCGCATCCTGAAACGTCCATGTGTTGTCCAATCGGGAAAAGGGGCCCGAGACATAGTGAACATACACACGGTGGGGGGCGTCCAGATGCACAATACAGGTGTATTTTTCCCGCAGAATTTTATACCCAATCAGGACATCGGCGGTAAACTGGTTGGGGGTTTTCTGATACACGCGGGATCCCACGCACCACGGCAAAAACGCGGGGTAACGTTCAACATCCGCCACCAGATCAAACAGCTGCTGAGGGGTATAGGGCAGATGCCGTTTTTCCGTATGGCGCGGCATTATGACCCCTGCTTGGCGGCGCGGAGTTTTAAAAAATCCTCGTCCGCATGGTACGACGACCGCGTTAAGGGACTGCACGAGGCCATCAAGAACCCCTTGCCGTAGGCCATGGTTTGATAGCTGGCGAATTCATCGGGATCAACAAAGCGCATGACGGCATGATGCTTGGGCGTGGGTTGCAGATACTGGCCGATGGTCAGAAAATCCACCCCCGCCATACGCAGATCATCCATGACCTGATACAATTCTGTTTTGGTTTCCCCCAAACCCACCATCAGACCGGATTTGGTAAAGATGCTGGGGTCTTTCTGTTTCACCTGATCCAGCAGGCGCAGAGAGTGAAAATACCGCGCCCCCGGGCGCACTTCGGGATACAGCCGCGGGACGGTTTCCAGATTGTGGTTGTACACATCGGGACGGGCGGCCACGACGATATCAATGGCCCCGTCTTTGCGCAGGAAATCGGGGGTTAGGACCTCAATGGTGGTTTCGGGGGATTGTTTGCGAATGGCGGTGATGACATCGGCAAAATGCTGGGCCCCGCCATCGGGCAGATCATCCCGATCCACCGAGGTAATCACAACATGGCGCAGTCCCAGCTTGGACACGGCGGCGGCGACGTTAAAGGGCTCGAACGGGTCCACGGTGTCGGGGCGGCCTGTGGCGACGTTGCAAAAGGAACAGGCGCGGGTGCATACGCTGCCCAGAATCATCATGGTGGCGTGTTTTTGGGACCAGCATTCGCCGATGTTGGGACAGGCGGCCTCTTCGCAGACGGTGTTGAGTTTGTGTTCCCGCATCAGGGCGCGGGTTTCAAAATACGTGGGGGACGACGGCGCCCGCACGCGAATCCAATCGGGTTTTTGCCGCTGCACGGGCTGGTCGGGCTTGTCTTTGTGGTGGGGCTGGCGCAGGGCTTGGGGTTTTTGGGGGGCTTCGGGAAGAACGGTCATGATGGTTTCACGCTAACACAGGCTGTGTTTGGGTACCATGGGACACACCAAAAATCAAGGGGATCCGTGGTTGCACGGCGGCGGAGGGTTTGGTATTGTGGGGCGTGGTGAGTGGGGAGTAGGGAGTGGTGAGTCGTTTGGGTTCCCTCTCCCGCTTGCGGGGGAGGGTTAGGGAGGGGGTTTCGT
>JBILMD010000029.1:0-11153 GCA_044375675.1 Alphaproteobacteria bacterium | reverse complement strand
TTTGGCGTTAAAGGGGGGGCGTCGCTACAGCGCTCTTTGACGGCGCGCTCCGCCCCCCCCCCACTAACGCGCAAAAAAACTACGCTCGTTCAGTCTCATTTGTCTCAGATGTTGGTGAACTTATACAATCCTTCTTCTCTCTTGAAAAACTCCATCCCCTTTCCCCCCAAAGGTGCTATAATGCAGGGCTGTTTACCAACAAAGGCCTGCTCTGGTTATGCCCACATCTCCTTTCTGTGTTGACGATATGGCCCTGCTGCGGGATTTTTTGGCGGCCTTGCCGGAAAAGGGGTTGTCTTGGCAGACGTTTTTGGGGGTTTCCCCGTCGCTGGTTGTGGCCATTACCGCCGTTCCGTCGGGGGAGGCTGGCCTGTTTGATTTTGTGAAACAGGGTTGCCGTCAGGCCGTGGCAGATCATGCGGGGCGTATCGTCGCCGCCCCCAGAACCCGGGATCGGGTGACAGAGGGGGCGTTGGCCTTTTTGGATGTGTTTGCGGCATCGCCCATGGCCCTGTCTGTGCTGATGGCGGCAAAGCCCGTGGGGTTTCAGGGATTGCTGTGGTCCGTGGCCGATGAAATCTGGCACTGCGCGGGGGATACCGCGACGGATCATAATTATTACACCAAGCGGGCGCTGCTGTCCCAAATTCTGCTGCATGCGGTGTTGGTGATGACGGGGGGGCAACCCTATGCCCTATTCGACATGCGGGCGTTTTTGCAGCGGGATATTGCGCGGGTTTTTTCGGTGATGCGTCCCCTGTCAGGCCTGAAAACTTTTTTTCAGGGTATTGGGTCGTCCTTTCCATCCCCCAAGGGGCCGTAAAGGGGGGGGATCATGTCCATTGATGTTCGGTTTTTGCGGGATTTTTACAACACGGCGTTGGGGCAGCGCACGGCGCAGGATCTTTTGCGGGTTTTGGGGGGCATGGGGTGCCCCATGGGGGGAAAAACGCTGTGTTTGGGGTATGGCGTTCCCCTGTTTTCCGATTTTCCGGATCAGGGAAAACGGGTGTTTTGGGCCATGCCCGCCCGTCAGGGGATTATGCCGTGGCCAGAGAGCGAAAAAAACCGCGCCGTGTTGGTTCAGGGTGATCGGCTGCCCTTTGCCCACGAAACCTTTGATACGGTTTTGGCCATTCACAGTTTGGAATTGACCCACGATCCTGAAACGTTTTTGCAAGACATCCTGCGCATCAGCACACGGGGGGGGGCCATTGTTTTGATTGTTCCCAACCGTTTGGGCCTGTGGGCGCATCGGGATCAAACGCCGTTTGGGTATGGGCATCCCTATACCCTGTTTCAGCTTACGGAGCTGTTGCGGCGCTGTTGCCTGAAAATCACGATGAAAAAACCTGTTTTGTCGTTTTGGCCCTATGCGCCCCGCTGGGCCACCCATCCGTTGTGGTCGCGTTTGTGGCCCCAAGCGCTGGCCGGCGCGTGGTGCGTGCGTATCGAGCGAGAGGCCGTCTGGGCCGTGATCGCCCCCAAGCCGGTTTTTGTTCCCGCAAGACGGGCCCCTTTGGTGGCCATGCCCCAGCCCTCGGGCTATGGCCCCCTGCCCCGCTGTGACACGAAGGAGCCCTGATGATGAAAACAATGATTTTGTCTTTGCTGCCGGTGATGCTGGTGGTGGTGCTCTCCGCCTTTACCCCGCTGGGGGATCCGGCGCTGGAGGCCCGCGCCATGGCGCTGGAAAAAACCCTGCGCTGCCCCGTATGTCAGGGCGAGCCCCTGTCAGAATCCCAATCCCCCATGGCGGATGCCATGCGGATGTTTATTCGGGAATCCCTGAACAAAGGCATGAACGAAACAGAGATTCGCGCCCTGCTGGAAAAAAATTATGGCACAGATTTATCGCTGGTGCCCCCCCTGAAACCACAAACGGCGATTTTGTGGGCGGGCCCGCTGTTCATCCTGCTGCCCGGGGCATGGTGGCTGGCGCGGCTGTGGCGGGGGGAGGGGAAGGGATGAACGACATTCGGGCCTTGGCGATGGTCTTGCCGAACGGATTGGGAATCCTTCTTTGATTTGGCCGCGTAGGACAATGTTATGCACCCATCACCACTTGGCGAAATGTTAGGGACACTCGCCGCTGCCTGATGATTTTTTGTCCATTCACCACATCTGTTTTTCGTTTGGCAATGCTGTGTTGCCAGTGATAGCGGGCGGGACCTGTCATGACCACCAAACTGCGGGCGGGCAAACGATGGCTGATTTTTTCAGAACCGTCGGGCCGCCCAAAATCCATAACAACATCCGAACCCAGGCTAAGCGAGGCAATCACGCCACCAAAACAGGGTACGCAATCAATATGCGGCGCAATACCTTGGCCGGGGAGATATTCGTTGACAATCACTTGATCGGGGAGATGGGGGAAAAGTCCCCTTTGCACCAAACTTTCCGCCAAAACTTGCAGCCACACAGGCAAAGGGCCTAAGTACAAATCAGACGTGACTTGGCGGGCTTTGTAATCGTACCGATACCCATAATGCTGCACGCGGCGTTGCAAATCCGCCCGCCAAGGCTGGGTATCAATCCTATCCAGCAAGTCCCCTTCTTCGGCGGTGCTGATAAAATCAGGATGCAGGGTCAGGCCAGGAATCATCATGGGGTTTTTGTGAAAATATAACTGGCAAAGTGTTCGTAATCGTCAATGGCGCTTTCCTCCTCATGGGTCATGGTGTGATGATAACCAGGAAAGTCATCAGGGTCAAAGGTGGCAACAACGGGCGGGGGGAAACCCGCTTGCTCAGCGGCCTCTTCAAAATGAAAAAGTCCGCGATAATAGGGGCTATCCACCACAGAAATGATAATGCGCCCGCCTGAAACCAAGTGGGGCTTGGCGCTTTTCAAGAAACGCTGCACCAAAACAAAGTTGGGATTTAGGCCTTGGGTAGGATCACGACTGGCCACATTGGGAAACTGAAACAGAATGGTTTGAAACGCTTGCCTTGGGAAGTTTTGCGCGAGCTTGGTGGCATCAATGCCGTGTAAAACGCGCACCCCCGTTTGTGCCAACCGTTTGGCGTTGTGTTTGGCGGTATCGGATAAGTGGGTTGACGTTTCCCGTGTTGTTGCCGTCAAAAAAGCGGGACGAACGCGAGGATTTTGGGTCAACGATAGGGAAAAACTCAGATTGCCTTCCCCCACCAACAACGTCTGCCCTTTGGCGACTTGATCAAAAATATTGAAATCGATGTATTGATCCCTCAGCAAGGCCTCGGCCTGCCGTTTGATACACCAAGCCTGATAGGCATCGTGGGTAAAATCAAGGTTCCAAAACGCTAAGGCAAGTCGTTCACTCCTTGCTGAAGCCTCTCTGAGGGATTTTTGGATAAAGTTGCTAGATAATTGATTGTAAATCATAAAATACACCATAGTCTTATATCAAAGAGAATCATTATGAGGCCATTGTAACACAAAAATCTTCCCGCAAAAGGTGGGGGTGTCATTTTTTCATTTTGGATTTGGCAAAGAGTTCATTATCACCCATAAAACGTTTGTGAAAAACGATAGCTCAGGTAATAATTCATGTTATTGTTGAACCAATCCATTTCAGATTTTCTCAACAATCCTTAGAATTCAAAATGTTAGTAATAATAAAATTTTTCAATACAATGCTTGACTAATATATGTAGGACTTACGCACAATTGCGAGACTCCGGAGGAGGCGTGGCAATCCAGTCTTTCCCGTGGCGGCATTTCTGGATTGCTTCGCTGCGCTCGCAATGACGATGTGTGTAAGTCCTATCTTTAACAGAACCTAGCACCCCCCACCTCCTTAGAGGCAGGAGGGGGGGGCTTTCAAAAAACCACCCCGTCAGGCTACGCCTGCCACCCCTCCAAAGGAGGGGAATGGGGTTTTTTTATCCCCCCCACCGCATATATTAAGGAAGACTTGGCCGTATTCCCCTCCCATGGAGGGGTGCCCCGTAGGGGCGGGGTGGTTGGCCACACACAAAAAACCACCCCGTCAGGCTACGCCTGCCACCCCTCCAAAGGAGGGGAATGGGGTTATTTTCCCCCCCTGTTACCCGTTACCTGTCACCCGACACCCCATCCCGCAAAATCGTCAGCACCAACTGGTCGTACGATATCCCCTCGAACGCGGCGGCGGCGGGGACCAGCGATAGGGGGGTCATTCCGGGCTGGGTGTTGATTTCCAGAAAGGCTGGTCCGGTTTGGGCCGTGGGATCGTATCGCCAGTCCACGCGGGCGACGCCTTGGCATCGCAGGGCGTGATACAGGGTCACGGATTGCGCCTGCAGCGTTTGGGTCAGGGCATGATCCAGCGGGGCGGGAATCAGGAAATCGGCGTGATGGTTGGGGTCGTATTTGGCTTTGTAATCATAAAATCCCTGCCCCGCGTCAATTTCGATGACGGTCAGGGGGCGGCCATTCACAATGCCCACGGTTAATTCGCGCCCGGGAACATAGCCCTCGGCCATAAAGGATGGGGGCAGTTGGGGCAGGCAGGCTTTGGCTTCGGCGGCATTATGAACGATGAAGACGCCCAAACTGGAACCCTCGTCCACCGGTTTTAGCACCACGGGATAGGGCAGTGTATCCCAAAAATCCATCGGGGTTTGGGGATTCACACGCCAGAAAGGGGCCGTGTACAGGCCAACATCCGCCGCCACCAGTTTGCTTTGGATTTTATCCATGGCCAAGGCAGAGGCCAGACGGCCCGAATGGGTGTACCGGATGCCCAGCGTGTCCAGAATCCCCTGAAGGGTGCCATCTTCGCCGCCCGGGCCATGCAGGGCGTTAAACACCAAGGTATCCGGCCAGCGCAATAACTCAGGAATCCACTCCATCAGATCCCGCGTCACGTCCAGCAATCGGTGGGGCAGGGCCAGACGGGTCAGGGCCTCCGCCACGCAGGTGCCGCTTTTTTGGGAAATGGGACGCTCGCCAGACCAGCCGCCGTACAAAATGGTGATGGGGGGTAGGGTCATAAAGGATCTCCCAAGCGTTGTATTTCCCACGATAAATCTATGCCGGTGCGTTCGTAAACGGTTTTGCGGGCGTGTTCCCCCAGAGCCTCCAGCTGTGACGAAGTCGCCCCGCCAAGGTTCACCAAAAAATTGGTGTGCTTTTCAGAAATCTGCGCCGCGCCGATACGATAGCCCCGCAACCCCGCCGCGTCAATCAAAGACCACGCGCTGTGCCCATGGGGATTTTTAAAGGTGCTGCCGCCGGTTCGGGTGTTGACGGGTTGATCTTGCTTGCGTTTGGCCCGTTGGGCGGCCAGCGTGGCCTTTATGCTGTCAGGGTCACTGGGGGTGCCCCGCAGGGTCACATCCATAACGATCATCCCCGCGGGCAAGCCGCTGGTGCGATAACCAAAGGCAAGATCGCGGGCGGTTATGTGATGTTCGTGTCCTGCGCGGTCCAGCGCCGTGGCCGACACAAACACATCCGCCAGACACGATCCGGACGCCCCCGCATTCATGGCCACCGCCCCGCCCAACCAGCCCGGGATGCCGCAAAGAAATTCAAAGCCCGAGAGGCCCCACAGGGCGCTGGCATCCGCCACCTTCATATCGCGGCACGCCGCCCCCAAGCGCACGGTTCTGTCATCCAGACGCTCTATGCCCGCAAAGCCGGCCCCCAGACGAATCACCACCCCCCGCACGCCCCCATCCCGAATCAACACGTTGGACATGCCGCCCAAAAGGGTGATGGGAGTATCCGGCGATAGGTCTTTTAAAAAAGCGATGAGGTCGTCTTTGGTTTTGGCCTCGAACAGCACATCGGCCCCGCCGCCGGTGCCAAACCAGCTTTTGTCCCCCAAGGGGGCGTTGTGACGGATCAGGGCGGCGGGCGTCATGATTATTCCCCCTTTAACAGGTTTTGAAGATAGGTGCGGGTGGTTCCCTCTTCTTGGTTGACGCGGTCCCGAATGTCTTTGAGAATTTTCCGCAATTGGGCCGAGCCTGCATCTTGGGGAATGGTGATGTCGGGATCCTGCGCCTGTGGGCCCATCTGCCCCCCTTCCCCGCCCATCCCCATGGGCATGAAACGGCCCTGCTGGCTGAGCTGTTCCATGGCTTGCTGCGAACTTTCGTTCAGGGCCTCCAGCGCCTGACGCATCAGGGATGGGGCTGTGGGGGAGGCGTCTTTCAGGGCCTGCACCGCCCCCGCCATGGCGTGTTTGGCCCGATCCAGAGACGGCGGGGCCAGACCAAAGCCATCCATAACCTGCTGCAGGCGGGTTAATTCTGTTTTCAGGGCCTCTTGCCGCGCCGCTGCCCCCTCTTCCCCGCCGCTGGGGGATTCGGCCTCTTTGATCAAATTGGCCTGCGCCTCTGAGAGTTTGCCAAAATCCTGCATGGCTTGCTGCAGGGCCTTCATGGCCGCCAGATCGGCCTGACTCTTTGGCATGCCCTGCATCATTTGTTTTAAATCATGGATCATTCGGGCGGCCTTGGCGGGGTCGCCGTATTGCAACGTTTCCTCCAAACGCTTTAAAAAATCATCGAGGGGACGCAGGTCAAATTGGGTGGTGTTGGGCATCATGCCCTGTTGTTTCATCATGGCTTGCAGTTGCTGAAAATACTGATCCAGCGCTTGTCTCAGGGTTTGCATCACCGCCGCCCTTTGATTGGGATCCGAGAGGGCCTGCATCAACTGATCCAGCAGGGATTCCACGGTTTTGCCCTGATTCAGTCCCTTTTGCGGCTCGATGGTTTGAATCACGCCCCATAACAGATCCACGATGGGGCGACGGTCGTCCTCTGTCCCCCGTTGTAGTTTCAGCATCAGGGATTTTATGGCCAAAAACATGGACGGCGCGGGCTGGGGCAACAGGGTCAGGGTTTGGGAGAGGGATTGCAGGGCCTGTGTCATCCCCCCCCCCGCAATCAAGCCTGCGCGGATCTGATACAGCTGCGCGGCCACCGGCGTGCGATGGGTGGGAACAGGCCAAACAACCCGCTGATTTTGGCTTTCCCCCATTTGCCCCATGGCATCGCGGGCGGAGAGGGATAGGTCAACCGCGTGCCCCGCCGCGTAGGCCGCTGCCCCCTCCAGCGTGGCGGTTTCTTCGGCCCCGCCCATGGGATAGGGGGGGGTATCAAAGCGCGTGACATCCCACGTTTCCATATCCCGAAAGGCGGGGGCCACGTCCAACGGGTTCACCAAACGGCTGTGGGCCATGATGACCTGCAGGCCAAAATCATCCAACGCTTGATAGGGCAGCGTTAGCCCCTCTCCGGAATCGGCCGTTGGCTGACCCCGCCACTGGATTTGGGGGGGCTGATCCGCCAGAACAGCGATGGACCCCATGGGGCTGGACACAAACCCCAAGTGAATCTGGCCGAATCCTGACGCGGGGGTGTCCAGAATGCCTTTCCACGTTTGGCCGTCTTTGGAATGCAAACGAATTTTGCTGTCCCCCACGTGGGCATAGGGGATCATGCGCTGGGGGGTGTTGAAGGTGACGCTGAGGGTGCTGCCCACGGGGGCCCGCAAAAAAGGCGGGGGGCTGGGCAGGGTTTGGGTGGGCAGGCCAAAACCCTCCGGCGGGGCCACCTCAGCCTGCAAACTGGGGACTTGCGTCACCCCTGGGATACGATTAAGACGATCAGAAACATCCCGAAGAGGGTCCCCCCTCAGTCCCAAAACCAGAACCACCACGGCAACAGCGGCCAGTTCGATGCGAGAGGGTTTTTTAAAACCCCAAGGGATACGGGGCAGGCGGAGATTGCGTAACGTATCATGGGCCCAAGCCAGATGGGCATCCCACAACACATGGGGGGCCGCAGGGCGATCCCGAACAATGCGCCACGGGTTATGGGGCAACCCCCCATAACGGGTCCATAGCGATTCCATGGATACCGGATCAAACCGCGCCCCCCGCACGCCCCCCAACAGAATGAAAGTCCCCACCAACGCCAACGCCAGCAGCGAGAGCAAGGCCCACAAGGGCACCCCCCCCAGAACGCCAGATCCCATCACCGCCAGCAATCCCCCCAGCCACCAACGCAGGCGGTACGAGGTTTTCCAGAGATTCCCCAAAACCTGACGGAGATACAGGATAAAATAAAACCGTCCGCCCCCCCTGTAAATGGCCCCTGATGGGGGAAGGGAGAGGGCCTGACGATCCACCGTTTCAGGGTTCCTGTTGCGCCGCATGGATTGTTTCGCCCTATCCCTGAATTTTTGGGGTGGCGGGGCCGGTCCAGACGCTTCTGTGGGTGTTGAGATCCTCGAACGTCTGGCGGTGGGTGATGATGCCGTAATGATCGCCGGACACCATCACCTCTGCGGGAAAGCTGCGCATGTTGTAATGGGATGCCAGCACCGCGCCGTAGGCCCCCGCATCCAAAATGGCCACCAAATCCCCCGCATGCAGGGGGGGCAACAGCACATCCCGCCCTAAAATATCCCCCGTTTCACACACGGGCCCCACCACATCATAGGGCTGGGGGGGCGCATCGCTTTGATGCACCGGCACAATGCGGTGGACAGCATCATACAGCGCAGGGCGGATCAGGTCCGTCATGGCGGCATTGACAATGGCAAAGCGTTTTTTTTGGGTTTCTTTGATATACAAAACCTCGGTGACCAAAATACCGGCGGCGCCCACGATAAAACGGCCGGGCTCGAATATCACCTTGCCAGACCAATCCCCCAGCGTGGTTTTGATCATGGCACCGTAATCGGCCAAGGTGAACTCAGGCCCCTGATGATAAGCAATACCAATTCCCCCGCCCAAATCCAGATGATCAATGACAATCCCGTGGCCCGCCAAATCCCGCACCACCTGCATGACAAAGGCATAGGCGGCCTGATACGGGGCCAGCGTTAAAATCTGGGACCCGATATGCACCGCGAGGCCCTGCCAGTGCAAGTGGGGGGAGGACTGAACGCGGTGAATCACCGCAGGCAAATCGGACAGGGGCACGCCGAATTTGTTATCTTCCTTCCCCGTTGTGATTTTGGCATGGGTTTTGGCATCCACGTTGGGGTTGATCCGCAGGGCAATGCGGGCGGGATGGCCAAAGGCCGCGGCCAGCGTTTGGATCACATCCAGCTCGGCTAGGGATTCCACGTTGATTTGGGCGATGCGGTGATGCAGGGCCAGATTGATTTCCTCCACCGTTTTTCCCACGCCGGAAAAAACGATTTTTTGGGGGGGAATGCCGGCCGCGAGCGCCTGCCGCAGCTCGTACCCCGACACGACATCGGCGCCCAGACCCTCTTCGGCCAGCAGGGATAAAATGGCGGGGTGATTGTTGGCCTTGACCGCATAACACACCATGGCATCGGGAAAGGTGGCCGCCATGGCCTGATACGCCGCCGCCTGATGTTGGATCATGCCCTGACTATAGGCATAAAAGGGTGTGGGGATATGCTCCGCCAACTGGCGCACAGAGCAGGATTCTATAAACAAATCATGGTGTTGATGGGTAATCACAAACGGCCGCCCCTATAAAAAAACATGCCCGCACTATAGGGGGTTTTTGGGGGTTTGGCCATGGTTTCGTTGGGGGGCACAGGGTATCAGACCAAAGGCAACTCGCCGCAGGATTTTTGATAATTCTGCTGATAGTGGCGCAGGTATTTGTCCGTCACCAGATTGGTTTTCTGGATGATGCACACATCGGTGGTGTTAAAGGGATAATCGATCACGGCCCCATCCCCCACGGTACAGCCCACCCGCAAATAGCCTTTGAGCAGGGGGGGTAGGGCATTCAGGGCGTCGCGCACATCAATGTTGTCTTTGGGAATCATGTTCATGGGAACATAACGTTCCTCTAGGGCGCGGGTGCGCAAAGACTCCTCTGCCAGATGATAATGATGCAAATAAGAAAGGGGAAGGGAAAGCGCATCCACATCGGTGCCGTGCAAACTGGCGCAGCCAAACATCAACTCAATTTCCGCCAAAAACACATAAGTGGCCAGCCCCCGCCACAGCAAATTCATGGTGCGACCGTTGCGGAAATTTTCGTGGACGCAGGATCGGCCCAGCTCTAAAATCTCACCAGGATATTTTATTAATTTTTCAATGTGGTATTCGGATGCGGTATAAAAACGCCCATGGCGCTCGGCGGCGGCGCGGGTGACAAGACGATAGGTCCCCACCACAGAGCTTTCCAAAGACGACGCCCGCATATCGCACACCAGCAGGTGATCACAAAACCCATCCAGCAAATCCGCATCCCGTTTCATGCGGCGGGTGCCAGGGTCGGCTTTGGCTTTCATTTCCTCGTAAAACACGTGATACCGCAGGCGCTGGGCGGCCTCAATTTCCGCTTGGCTTGTGGCCAATCTCACCTGCATATCGCCCACATCTAGGCAAAGATTGCTGAGATGCGGAGAATCCTCCCTCTCCCCCTCAGGGGATAGCGGAGAGGGCTTAGACCCCAGGGTCGGTGTGTTTTTTTCTTCGTCCATACAAATCCAATCGATGGTCTATGAGGGTGTATCCATGCCGCGCGGCGATTTCCTGTTTTAACGCCTCTAACTTCGGATCATAAAATTCAATCACTTCCCGCGTGTCGATATCAATCAAATGATCGTGATGATCGTCCGAAACGGCTTCGTAGCGGGCCCGTCCATCCCCAAAGGAATGTTTTTGGATCACGCCGGCATCTTCCAGAATTCTGACCGTCCGGTAAACCGTGGCCAAGCTGACCTTTGCATCCAGTTGAGAGGCCATGGCATAGACTTCCTCAACATCCGGATGTCCCTCTGCCTGCAGCAGAACTTGGGCCACAACACGGCGTTGGTCCGTCATTTTCAGGCCTTTTTTCTGGCACAAGGCTTCAAAGTCAAGGGCAGGAATGGACATGAAATGAAATCGTGGACACAAGCAAGATTCTGCCTTTCTACGCCCAAAAAACAAAAAACGCAAGATGGGGCAAAGGGCAGAAGATAGGGGTTTTTCTTTCAAAGCCATGAGAATCAGGGATCAGGCAGGAAAATCTTTTTTTACTACGGACATAACGGACGGGATTTGGGGGATTCACGCAAAAAATCGTTCTTGCATGGCATATCAGATTCACAATCTCCGAATCTGTATAAGTCCACCAACATCTGAGACAAATGAGACTGAACGAGCGTAGTTTTTTTGCGCGTTAGTGGGGGGGGGGGCGGAGCGCGCCGTCAAAGAGCGCTGTAGCGACGCCCCCCCTTTAACGCCA
>JBILMD010000012.1:0-39635 GCA_044375675.1 Alphaproteobacteria bacterium | reverse complement strand
GTATGTGGATAACACAGCCAAGGATATATTTGCACGCCAAGTTTAGCTGTGTTATCCACATACTCACAGGCTCAACAAAAGCCAAGGTTTTCTAACAAAAAAACTTAACTCCTAGTCTAGAGCCAAAGCATATAAGCCTCGTCTTGAGTCAATTGAAGACTAATTTTTTGGGCATCGTAATTTTCAATGATCATATCTCATCTCCTGCTTTAATTTATAAAATCGTTGAATACCCTTGCTGGTTCTAAAAACAGTTCCACCATCAGGATCGTTGGGCTCAATATAACCGGCGGATCCGGGTGGAGTCTGTAATACAGCGACAGCCATAGACCTCCCCTAGACGGACATAAAATCAAGACTTAGCCAATTTGAGTATTTTTGAAAAACTATCCCTTACAATCAAAGCTTCCTCTATACTCCTGCCAATCACCATAGAGAACTCTTGGCCAATACGACTCGTTGTGTCTTCAATAGCCTTTTGCAAAAAAATAACGTCTTCTTCTGAAAGAGATACAGTACAGGATTGTTTTATTGTAGTTAAAAATAAAACAATCTCAGCTTCGTCCCATCCCGTAGATTGCTTTATGTCATAATCTTTACCCATAACGGCTTTGAGTGTGATGTGGGATAGAACACCCCGAATGATAAACAATTCATTCTTGGTCATTTCAATTAAGAAATCACTGTTTTGTTTTGGAAATAATTTCATAATAAAAATCGTTTACCGGATGCCCATCGGCGGGGAGAGTCGTCTTAAACCATCCCCCCCCACTCTTATCACTCCTCTGCCTGCTTCATCGCCGCCAAATAGGCATGCAGTTTTTCTTGCAGGGCTAGGGCTTCGGAAAAATCATGACCTGTCAAGGTATGATATTCTTCAACACCCGCTTTTTCGATAGCTAGGTCATGGGCATGACTCAGGGCATAGAGTTCTTCGTAGGACAACTGATAAGGCTTGCCTTCGCGATAATAGGCGTAAAGTTGGTCAACCAAATCGTTAATCTCTTGCTCAGAATACCCTGTGTCTCCTTGATCCCATTCGTAAGGCCCCATGAGAACAGTCAAAGACATACCGATCATATGTAGATCATTATTTGTAAGATAATTTGTATGCACTCTTATATTATTTTTTACCATAGAGATTCCTTTTTTTCCTTCTATTTCTAATATTTGCTCCCTTTCTAAGACGCTATCGATATAACTCCGAAAACCTTGTTTCATGGGCTTAAACACCGTTCCACCATCGGGATCATTGGGATTTTCAATAACAATTGTACCATCGTTCATGGTGCCGTAAAATTGACCCAGGCAGCCGTCTCTTTTTTTTAGTCCCTTTCTTCAGGATCAAACCATACAAACGTCACCCCTTCGTTGGGATTTTTCTCCATCAAAACCCTAGCAATACGGGCGGCTTCGCTGCGAATGGTGGTCATAATTGGCATATCCAAGATTTCTTGGGGTTTATCCTTATATCCATCAATAGTATCCATCATTCTCTGAAGATTCCGAATAGCGGCATCAATGTCAGGACCAAAAACCACAAGGTTTTCCTCAAGTGCTGAAGAAACACCCGTGCTGGAAAAAAGATCGTAATAATCATCGTCATAGGAGGTAACAATATCTCCAAGATTATCAATCCATTCGTACTTCAGCCTGTTATAATCAGAAAGACGTTCTAGTCGTCTTATAAGATTTATTGATATTCTAGTCATCGAATAACTCCGGTTTAAATTCAAATTCTTCTAGGGGGATATGGGATTCTTTCGAGGCACCCTTAACAAAATTTCCATATTTGTCCAGTGATTTATCGTCAACCTCCCACCTCACATAGTCCCGACGCTGCCCTTTGGAAACGGCATCAGGATTACCTTTCATGATACGAACCTTTGTTTTGCCTCCTGATCCTGGCTTTTCGTACATCGTCCCATTATCATACTTGGTTGGTTTTTGAATCCAATCCTTGGGAACGCCGTTGGGTCTGGGGAAAAGGGGTTTGGGTTCGTTAACTTTTTCCACCTCCTTAATTCTCTGCTCCACTTTTTCAATAGCCTTTTGCAAAGAAGCTTGCCGCTGTTGAAAACGCTCCTTCGTTTTGGGCTCCTTAATAGTGCGGATCAAACGGGCTGCGGCCTGATAGGCCCCCCTTACTTGATTTATGACGAAAATAAATAATGTTGAATTTTCATTTTGATACCAAAACATAAAAGCCATGGTTTTTAAAAAATGATTTGCTTTTGAGAAATCTCAAGATTATAGTCTTGACATGATACCATAAACAACTCTGGGAAAATCTCGTTATGTTAGTTACCGTTGATGTTGAACAAATCGACCGTCGAATTACAGAAATTAAACTCGAAATCGAAAAACTTGAGGGTCAAATTAAAAATCTTTCTTTTGAAAACAAAGGACTAGATTCTCTAAAAGCAGAGATAGAGAGATTTTCTGTTAAAGATGATAATCCAACTCTTCAGGAGGAAATTTTTCATCTCCTATCAATACACAAAAAATTAACAACTTTAGAAATTACAAAAAAACTACCCAAAAAAAATAAAACCTCTATTGCATCCACCCTCAGCCGTTTAAATAAGCAAGGATATCTAAAAAGAAACAGCCGATTTTGGATGTTAAAACATACTGAAGAAGAAAAAGAGAATTCAGATCATAATCATTTTGATTTACTTTTAAGTGCTAACAAAAATAAAAAAGAGGCCCAATAATGTCTGATACTCAATCCTTTTGTTTATTGATCGCCTTTATTGTAGCCTGTTTTGTTTTTAGAGATATGCTTAGCAACAAAACCATTACTGTTACAAAAGAAGAAAAAACCCATCTGAGCTTGAACGAAAAAACCTAGCTATTTTTGTAAAACATCATCAGGTTTTAATCTCTCGGGGCCAAACCTGTTCCCCAAAAGGCATTTTACGTTTTTCCAAACGAACCTTAGTTTTGGGGGGAAACAGCCACTGACGTTGGATTGTTGGATGTTCTGACAGAGGGAGAATTTCAAAACATTCTTCTCCCTCAACAGGTTTCACATAGGCGGTGCTCACGTCAAGGTCTCCCCCTGTCATGGGCATTTGAATACGTACAGCCGATGGATCCGGATGCACAGCCATAACATCGCCACGGCTTGACGGTTTCAATCGAACCAACGAACGGGGAGGGTGCAACCACGTTTCTTCCTCTAAATCGTAATCCTGTGTTGGTAAAACTTCCCAAAGCCCCTCTTGGCTTTCAATCGCTTGCGTTAAACGCCACATTTCGCTGCCTTCATGAAGAAGCTCGACGTAAACATCGGTTATTTTTTGATTGTTCATTTTACGGGTTCTCCTTTCCAACGCCTCCTGCCGCTTTTGGAAAGTGGCACTGGTGGTGGGGTCTTTAACCTTTTAAATCAAAAATGGGCCAGAATATTAATCTGACCCACCTTGAGTTTTATGGATTCACAAAATCAATAAAATCATTCCCTATCTGTTCTTTCAAAGCCGAAGCTTCCTCCCAAGATATCCCTGTATAAGTAGAATAATTTTTTCCAACTATTTCTAAGCAAAGGATATGGGCTGTTAACAGAAAAGATATTTCTAAAGTGCTCAGAAACAAAACAATTATTTTTTCCTGAGTTTTTCTTAGGACTCCATTAATTTTTTCCTCCAATTCTTCTGAAAAAAGAAAATCCCAATTTTCCAACTGGGTAGAATTTTCAAAATTATTGATGGTGGTTAATGACCAAGAAAGAGTCTTTAACTCTGAGCGCAAAATTGTTATTTTTTTCTGGTTATCATCCTGTGGTTCAATTTTCATAACAACCTCTCTATTCCATTTGATCTTTTTCTATGATTTTAAAGAAACGTTTTTCCCCATTCCGCGAATAAAAAGCAGTTCCAGAGTCTTGGCTTAAGTCATCTCGAATAACAATCGTCTTTTTATCTTTTGACAAGTAGAGAATTCTATTTCTTTTAAGATTGTGAACACGTTCTGGATCTTTTAGGGTTTCTTCAATTTTTTTGACAAGGTCTTGCGGTGTTTTGACTTGATCAGGTAATTCCTTTCCTTTGGCAAAGTGCGTTTCCCACGCATGCCCCCTGACAATCTTCTCCGCCGCATTCCGATCTTCCGACCGCTTCACCGCATCATCCACCCGCTTAATGGCTTTTTCGAGGGACTCCTGCCGCTTTTCCAAAGTCTCCCTTGTTTTGGGATCTTTGATAGTGCGGATAAAACGAGCGGCGGCCTGATACGCCCCCCGCATGCGAGAAGCCAGCCGCGCCGCCCGCGCCAACACCAGCGGCGTTGCCGCACCCCCCGTATACGCTGCCAGAACCGTCAAGGCCAATGTCAACGCTACCTCCTGCGCCAACGCGGCCCAGTCTTCATCGGAAATTTCCGGCGGAGCAGGCTCAAAGGGCAGACGCTCTGGCAACACAGGATCCGCCCTGCAGCGACACCCAAAAGCATCCCCCGGGTGGCCGTCGGTGGGGGGATTGTCCCACGAAAACGTCCGATCATCGTACTGCCGATGCAAAGCCCGCACCTTACCATCGTCCATGGTCCGCCAGATGTATTGCTCAAGGCCCAAGGTTTCTTGGCGATAGCCATCCAGTCCCTGTTTAAAACGCTCCTCCATCCGCGCTTGCTCCAACGCGATGCGCCGCTGCACTTGGGGGGCCAAATCTTTATCAGGATCAAAGGCCTTGACGCAAAAATACCCGCCCGCCTCAGGAAAGGCAAACCCCACCGCCTTTTTCCCCCGACGTTTTCGCTTTTTGGGCTGCTTTTTGCCAATTTTTCCCATGCGGTTCAATGTTTTGTAAAATTGAAGGGCATAGGTTGACACCAAAAAAGGCACATAGGGCTCCGCCCCCAAATCCACCTCGTGCTGGTAATGATCCTCTAAACGCTGAATCAACGTGTTGCGGTGCCCCTGCGCCACCGTTTGCAATCGGTCCTCAACGGACACCATCGCCCCGAACAAAACCTCCAGAGACAGGGGATCCAGTATTGTCATATCGTATCCTTTCAAACTATAAATCCTTAAAAAACAAACCCCTAAAACCAGCAGGGGAGAGCAGGGGAGAGGGGTGCAAACCATAAAAAACCAAACTATGCCGTCAAAATAAAATCCGTAAATCATCATTATCCTTTAAAAAAAACGCACCCCTCGCCGCTGCCCCGTGGGAACAGACGATCACCACCCGTGATCGTTCTGCCCCCACGGCCCTAGCGTTGTTACACGTTAAAGTTCAGCAGCTTGATGGACCGTGTGTTCACCACGGCGCCGCCCACCCGTTTGACGGCATAAAACATGACGTTGGGCTTGGCGGTATAGGGATCCCGCAAAACGCTGATGTCTGTGCGATCCGCAATGGTATAGGTGGTGCGAACATCCCCAAAAGCCACGGACAAACTGCCCGCCGCTCTGTTTGGCATCTGTTCAATCAACACCACGGGATAGCCCAGCAGGGTTGTGCTGGTTTTGCCATCCAGTGCGGGCTGCCACAGATATTGACCTGTGCTGTCCTTGAATGTCCGGATATCTGACAATAGGGAGCGATTCATCAACCACACTGCATTGTCCATATACCGTGTTTCCAGCGACAGCATCAAACGCACCAGAATATCCCCCGGATTTGTGGTGGCAAACGCCCCAGCAACACCGGTTTTCACCTGTTCAATCTGACCGCTACCTGTTCCAGCGGGATGGGTTAAAATGCCTTTGGGTTGTCCCGTTCCCGTACCACTGATAAAGGCCGTTTGTTCCAGAAGACCCATATTTTCCGCAATTTTCTCAGCAATCCAGCTTTCCACATCAAAGGCCGCATCATCCAGCAAACGCTGCGTGATTTTGGGATGCGCGTACAGTTCATGCACGGGAATGTTGATTTTTTGGATGGTCGATGTGTTGGTTTCCGGACGCGCCGCTGTCTCCGCCGCCCACGCCGCCGCGGTTAGGGTATCATCCACCACCACATCAACGCTATCGTTGCTGATGGTAATGACACGCGACAAACTGCGAAACGGCGTGTTGGCATCAATGGCCTTCACAATCTCCTCGTGCAGGCGGCTGGGCACCAAAAATCCCCCATCCACCCCCGATGTGGCAGACATGGCTTTGGTTTGCCAAGACAACAAACCGTCATCCTGACCGGTTTTTAAAAAACGACGAAAGGCCGCCTTGTGCTGCAGCGCCTCTTCATTGTCGCTGCTGGCAAAGGTTTCCGTGGGCACCCCGCGGGCGGAACGCTTTTGGGCGTTGGCCAGCGTTTGCATTTTTTGCTCTAACCGATCAATTTCACCGTTCAGGCGACGCATTTTTTCCTCAACCAGGGGATCTGTGGCCTGTTTTTTGCTTAAATCCCGCTGACGTTCATCGTTGGTTTCACAAAAAACCTCATAAACGTGACCCATGTCATCGTTTAAGGCCTTGATCTCAAAAGGGCTGTCTGATGGATTCATAGTGGTAACTCCTAAAAAATAAAATGAAAAAAATTCCCCGAATGACCTGAAACCATCCAGACCATTGCTGTCGCTAAAACAAAACAGGGAAACAAAAAAGGCCCCCAAAGGGAGCCGAGCACGCAAAGAGGCAAAACGCCCCTTTATCGTTTCTTTATACCGGTTTTTATAAACCGTGTAAAGATGGGGGGGGCTACTTTTTTCGGGATCATGCGCTCATGGGCCAAGAGCGTCCGTATCAGAATGACATTGCCCCCCATGCCCCGATGCGCTAAGTTGGGCGACGTTTGATCCCAAAATTTACAAAGAATGCTCTCATGACCCGCGATATCGCCTTGGCCCATGGCTTGACCTCAGAGGAATACGACAAAATTGTCTCCCTCATCGGGCGCACCCCCAACATGACGGAAATCAGTATTTTTTCGGTGATGTGGAGCGAGCATTGCAGCTACAAATCCTCAAAAATCTGGCTGAAAACGCTGCCCACACAGGCCCCGTGGGTCATTTGCGGCCCAGGGGAAAACGCCGGCGTTATTGATGTGGGCGACAACCAAGCCGCCATTTTTAAAATCGAAAGCCACAATCACCCCTCGTTCATCGAGCCCTATCAAGGGGCCGCCACAGGGGTGGGGGGCATTTTGCGGGACGTCTTCACCATGGGGGCGCGGCCTGTGGCACTGTTAAACGCCCTGCGGTTTGGGGCCATGGATCACCCCAAAACACAATCCTTGGTGCAGGGGGTGGTGGCTGGCATTTCCGGTTATGGCAACTGTATGGGGATTCCCAACATCGGGGGGGAATGCGAATTTGATCCCGCGTATAATGGCAACATTCTGGTCAATGCCATGACCATCGGGATTGCCGATCAGGACAAGATTTTTTATGCGCGGGCCGCCGGTGTTGGCAATGCCGTGGTGTATGTGGGGGCCAAAACCGGACGGGACGGCATTCACGGGGCCACCATGGCCTCCGCTGAGTTTTCCGAAGGCGACGAAGACCAACGCCCCACCGTGCAGGTGGGCGATCCCTTCACCGAAAAGAAATTGCTGGAGGCCTGCCTAGAGCTGATGCAACAGGACGCCATCGTGGCCATTCAGGACATGGGCGCGGCGGGCCTGACATCATCATCCATTGAAATGGCATCCAAGGGGGATGTGGGGCTGGATCTGAATCTGGATCACGTGCCCTGCCGCGAAGACGGCATGAGCGCCTATGAAATGATGCTCTCCGAAAGCCAAGAGCGCATGTTAATGGTCCTGCGCCCCGAAAAAATTGATCTGGCCCAACGCATTTTCAAAAAATGGGAACTGGACTGCACCGTCATTGGCACCATCACAGACACCCAGCGTTTGGTCATCACCCATCGCGGCGTGGTTGAGGTTGATTTGCCCCTATCCTGTCTGGCCGACACCGCGCCGGAATACAACCGCCCTTGGGTGGCCACCCCCGTGCGTCCCGTCTTTTTCTCAGAAAACGAAACGCTGTCCCATGACACCGTGGCCTCTATGACGAACGCGCTGCTGAATCACCCCAACATTCAAAGCAAAGCATGGATTTGGGAACAGTACGATTCCACCGTGATGGGGGATACCTTGGCCACCCCGGGGGGTGATGCAGGCATTGTCCGCATTCATGGCACACAAAAGGCACTGGCCGCCACCACCGATTGCACGCCGCGTTATTGTTACGCCGATCCCGTTTTGGGCGGCACCTTGGCCGTGGTACAGGCCTATCGCAACCTTTCCGCCGTGGGGGCCCAGCCGCTGGCCATCACCAACAACCTGAATTTTGGAAACCCCCAAAAACCCGACATCATGGGCCAGTTGGTGGGCTGTGTTCAGGGTATGGGACAGGCCTGCCGCGCCCTCGATTTTCCCGTCATTTCCGGAAACGTGTCCCTGTATAACGAAACCGACGGACGCGCCATTTTGCCCACCCCCGTCATTGGCGGCGTGGGGGTGTTGACGGATTACCGTTTGCGTATTGCCTCTTTTGTTCAGGACGCGGGGCTCTCGCTGGTCCTGCTGGGAACGCAGGGCGCAGGGTGGCTGGGCTGCACACTCTGGCAACAGGTCTGCACAACCGACACCACCGTGTACGCCCCGCCGCCGGTGAATTTGGCGGCGGAAAAGCATTTGTCACAGGCGATCAAAACCTTGGCCCAAAACAACCTGATCCGTGCCTGTCACGATGTGGGGGAGGGGGGCCTGCTCATCGCCTTAACCGAAATGCTGGGCAATCATCCCGCGTTGGGGATGGATCTGACCATCCCCACGACCGCAGGCATCCTGTTTGGGGAGGACATGGGCCGCTACATCGTGGCCACCCATGACGAAACCGCCCTGCATCAGGCCTTGGGCGATATTCCCCACACCCCCTTGGGACACGTGACAGAGGGCCCGCAGTGGACCCTCAATGGCAAGGTTTTCTTACCCCAAGGGCCAAAACGTCCCCCTCTGACGTTTTAAAGTCATGGGCGCTTTTCTCTCCCCCGCAAGGGGGAGAGGAGTCCCTATTTATCTCAGGACTTACGCGTAACCCTCGTCATTGCGAGCGCAGCGAAGCAATCCAGAAATGCCTCCAGCGGAAAGACTGGATTGCCACGCCTCCTGCGGAGGCTCGCAATGACGGTGTGCGTAAGTCCCCTATCTATGAAAAACAGAAACCAACAGATCCAGCAGCGGCAACGCCGTAAACCACCAAACGGCGTCTTTTAGGGCGTTGCGTAAATACTGGGGGCACATGGGCATGGTCTCTGGTGCCTGATACAACGACAAGCGGGGCAGAAAACGGGGGGTTTGGGCGCAGTAAACCTGATACGCTTCGCCGAATTTTTCCCTCAGAAAGCCTTCCTCCCGCTGCATCAAACGATGAATCAATACCCAGAAAAGAGGGGGCACCAGCAGGATAATGATGATTTGCGCCGTGGCCAAGGCAATGCCGCACACCCCAACAAAGGAAAAAAAATACAGCGGGTTGCGCATCACCGAAAACGGGCCCTCTGTCACCAATTTCTGGTTTTTAAAGCCCCCCAAAAAAGCCGTGGCATACAAACGCCCCAGCGCCGCCAAGCCAATCAAAACACTGGCCACAGCCCACAGGATTTTATGCGTCAGAGTTCCCTCTGGCCACGTCACGGGCAAAACAATCATCCCCAGCACAGTCCCCACAGCCAACGCCCCCGACAACTGAACGCGTTTTAAATTCAAAGAGCGCGACATACACGGGACCTTTTTTTATAATTAGGGACATAACGTTGGGGGCATCCTAGACGCGTTTTGTGCGAAAGGCAAAACAGAAATCCCAGTGTGAAATCCCCCTCTCCCCCTCGGGGAGAGGGCAGGGGAGAGGGGCTGAAACCCCCAACGGCCGAATGACGGATCCCCATCTTCCCCCCCCAAAAAATTTATGATACAATAAAATCCTTATGGCCATTCTCCCGATTCTCACCGCTCCGCATCCTTTTTTGAAAAAAAAGGCCCTTCCCGTCACGGTGTTTGACGCCGCTCTGGCGCAAACCCTGCGGGATATGCTGGATACCATGTACGATGCTAAGGGCATTGGTCTGGCCGCTGTGCAGGTGGGCATTGCCCAGCGCATGTTGGTCATGGACGTGGGCGAAGGCGACGGCGGCGGCCCCCACATCATCATCAACCCCGTCATCACATGGCTGTCCGAGGACATGTCCAGCTATAACGAGGGCTGTCTGTCCGTCCCCACCCATTACAGCGATGTGGTCCGTCCGGCCGAGGTCAAAATCACCTATCAGGACCCCGCAGGCGCCCCGCACAGCCTGCACGCCCGCGGCCTGCTGTCCACGTGTTTGCAGCACGAAATGGACCATTTGGATGGGATTTTGTTTTTGGATCATCTCTCGTCCCTGAAACGCACGCTGATTTTGCGAAAACTGATTAAAAAACAAAAGGCCGCTGACGCTGTGGCCCTGTAAGAGAACATCACCCCCTATGAAATTTTTAGACGAAGCAAAAATTCACATCGAAAGCGGTCACGGCGGGGCAGGGTGTCTCAGCTTTCGCCGTGAAAAATTTATTGAATATGGGGGGCCTGACGGCGGCAACGGGGGGCGCGGCGGGGATGTGCGCGTGGTGTGCCGCGCCAACCTGAACACCCTGATTGATTTTCGCTATCAACAGCATTTTCGCGCCAAAGGCGGCCGCCCGGGCATGGGCAAAAACCGCCACGGGGGAAAGGGCGCGGATATTGTTTTGTATGTTCCCTTGGGCACGCAAATCCTGTCCGATGACAAAACCACCGTTATGGCCGATTTATGCCGTGATGGAGAGGACATTGTGCTGCTCTCTGGCGGCCGCGGCGGCATGGGGAATGCGCATTTTAAATCCTCAACCAACCGCGCCCCGCGCATCACGCAACCCGGGGAACCCGGGCAGGATATGCCCGTCTGGCTGCAGTTAAAAACCATTGCCGACGTGGGCCTGATCGGCAAGCCCAACGCGGGGAAATCCAGCCTGCTCACGGCCCTGTCCCGCGCACGGCCAAAGGTGGCCGATTATCCCTTCACCACCCTGCGCCCCCATTTGGGCGTGCTGCAAATCCACGACCGCAGCATCGTGGTGGCGGATATCCCGGGCTTGATTGAGGGGGCGCACGAGGGCCTTGGCCTCGGCGATCGCTTTTTAAAACATGGGGAGCGATGCAGCTTGCTGATTTACGTCATCGGTCTGGATGACCCCGATCCCACAGGCACGTGGACCATGCTGCGCCATGAAATTGAAACCTATAACCCCGATATGGCCGAAAAGGCATCCCTGCTGGTGCTGAACAAAAGTGATTTGGCCGACGAAGACAGCCTGTCCCTGATCCTAAAAGCCTTTGACACCAATCTGCCAGTGCTGATCACATCCTGCCTAACAGGGCAAGGCATACCCGATTTAAAAACCAGCATTGCGACCCTGACAGAATCTGACCAAGAATTGGTTGAGGCTTTGTAGGGGGGAGGAGAAATGCCATACCTTGGTTTTTAACACAAAAACGTGTACAATGGGGGACGACCTTCCCAGTGAAAGGATAATCTACCATGCGTGCCGAAGATGTTGCCCATCACAAAGAAGCAGAAGAAGTCATAGACATCACACCACAAATCCTCAAAATACCCAGCAAATCAACATTAAGAGCCATAAACGATATAAAAAACAAAAAAAACTTAAAGTATTTTGATACCGCTGAAGACATGAAAAAAGCCCTTGGTTTGGGTTAAAAGGATCGATACCCCCCCCAAACCCCACCCCCCCCTTGCACCGCCCCGCCAGAGTGTGTATAGCTGCCCCCATGAATCTGTTTATCGTTGAATCACCGGCCAAGGCCAAAACCATCAACAAATATCTGGGCAGCAACTTTACTGTGGTGGCCAGCTATGGTCACGTGCGGGATTTGCCGTCGAAATCGGGGGCGGTGGATCCGGATAAAGACTTTGCCATGATCTGGGAATCGGACGCCCGCGCCGCCAAGCAGATCAAAGCCATTGCGGATTTGGCCAAGGACGCCGAAAAAATCGTTCTGGCCACCGACCCCGACCGCGAAGGCGAGGCCATTGCGTGGCACCTGCACGAAATCCTGAAAAACCGCCGCGTTTTGGGGACAAAGCCGGTTGAGCGCGTGGTGTTCAGCGAAATCACCAAAACCGCCGTGCAAAATGCGCTGGCCAAGCCGCGCTCCCTGAATCAGCCGCTGATTGATGCGTATTTGACGCGGCGGGCGTTGGATTATCTGGTGGGTTTTACCCTGTCCCCCGTGTTGTGGCGCAAGCTGCCTGGCAGCAAATCCGCCGGACGGGTACAATCCGTGGCCCTGCGCCTGATTTGTGATCGGCAGGATGAAATTGATGCCTTTATTCCCCAAGATTACTGGACCATTCACGGGATCTTCACGGGGGAGGCTAAGGTGCCCTTTGCCGCCCGATTAAAGGTTTTTAACGGCGAAAAGGTGGAAAAATTCACCATCAAAGCCAAAACGGAGGCCATAGCGTGGGTCACCGATCTGAAAACCCGCCGTTATAGCATCACCGACGTCCGCAAAAAACAGGTCAGCCGCCACCCCGCCGCCCCCTTCATCACATCCACCCTGCAGCAGGAAGCGGCGCGTAAGCTGGGCTTTTCCCCCGCCCACACCATGCGCGTGGCCCAGAAACTGTACGAAGGGGTCAACGTCGGCGGCGATACAGTGGGTTTAATCACCTATATGCGAACCGACGGCACGCAATTATCGGGGGAGGCCATTGGTCAAGCCCGATCCTATATTGAAAAACACATGGGGGAAAGCTACCTGCCCAAATCGGCCCGCGCCTATACCAGCAAAGCCAAAAACGCGCAGGAAGCCCACGAAGCCATCCGCCCCACCGCCGTTTCCCGCACGCCAGATAGCTTGCGCGGCAAGCTGAGTTCTGAGGAACATGCCCTCTATACCCTGATCTGGCAGCGCATGGTGGCCTGTCAAACGGCATCGGCGGTGTTTGATCAGGTTCAGGTGGATGTCACATCCGATCACGGGGCCCACGTTTTCGCGGCGCAGGGCCAGACTCTGGTTTTTGATGGGTTTTTGAAAGTCTATCAAGAGGGCCGCGACGAACAAAGCGACGATGACGAGAGCGCAAAACTGCCCCCCCTGCGGGTTGCTGAGGCGGTTACCCCTGCCTCAATCGACGAAGACGACCACACCACCGAGCCCCCGCCGCGTTATTCCGAGGCCAGCTTGGTGAAAAAAATGGAAGAATTGGGCATTGGCCGCCCGTCCACCTATGCCTCGATTTTGCAGGTTTTGAAGGACCGCGAATATGTGCGTTTGGAATCCAAACGCTTAATCCCCGAGGATCGCGGGCGTCTGGTCATCAGTTTCCTGAAACATCACTTTGCCAAATATGTGGATAAGGATTTTACAGCCGGCCTAGAGGATCAACTGGACACCATTTCCAGCGGGGATTTGCCGTGGAAAACCGTGATTCACGATTTCTGGCGGGATTTTAAGGGGCAGACGGACGAGGCCCTGGCCCTGAAAATTTCGGATATTATTGATGAACTCAGCGGGGATTTGGGGCATATTTTGTTTCCGCGGGATGAATCGGGCGAACTCAACCGCGCCTGTCCGTCGTGTGGAACCGGCACGTTGTCCCTGAAACTGGGGAAAACCAACGCCTTTATCGGGTGCAATCGGTATCCGGAATGCCGCTATACCCGCCCTGCCTTTGGCGGAATCCCGGGGGAAGAGGCCGACGGCGAGCGCATTTTGGGCGAAGACCCCACCACCGGATTAACCGTGCGCCTAAAACGCGGCCCCTACGGCCCCTATGTGCAGTTGGGGGAGGATAGCACCGACAACAAACCCAAACGCGCCCCTTTGCCGGCCAAGGTGACGCCGGAAACGGTGACTTTGGATTCGGCCCTGCTGGCCCTGCGCCTGCCCCGCGATGTGGGGATGGAACCCCAAACGGGGGAGATGATTCAGGCCAACGTGGGCCGTTTCGGCCCCTATCTGCGCCATGGCAAACAGTTTGTGTCCATCCCAAAGGCCATGGATTTGTACACCATCACCCTGCCAGAGGCGTTGGATCTGATCCAAAAAGCCGCCGAAAAAACCGCCGCCAACACGCGGGACTTGGGCCCCCACCCCAAAGACAAAAAGGCCATCGTGGCCAAACGATCCCGCTTTGGCATTCGCATTTACCACGGCAAACGCTACGTCATGGCCCCCAAAGGCACCGATTTTGACGCCCTGACGCTAGAGGGGGCCCTTGCGCTTTTTTAAAATTCCACTAGGGTTTTAAAAATAGGGTTTTAAAAAAAGGTTTCCCCTCTGTTATGAAAACCATCCTAGAGCCCCTGCATAAACCGGTTTTGTCACGAAGGGCGTTTTTGGGGCGGATGGCCAATTGGCTGGCCCTGACGTTTTTGGTGATCATGGTGTCTTTGGGTATGGGCATGATCGGGTATCATGTTTTGGAATCCATGCCGTGGGTGGATGCCTTTTTCAACGCCGCCATGATTTTGGGCGGCATGGGTCCGGCGGGTGTCATGACCACCGACGCGGGCAAGATCTTTGCGGGCATTTACGCCCTGTACTGCGGGGTTTTGCTGCTGTTTTGCGGGGGCATGCTGCTGGTGCCCGTGTTCCACCGCGTATTGCACCGGTTTCATGCGGATCGGTGAATTAAAAAATGGCTTGAATTTTATGATTATGGGGGTATAATTCGTTTTTAAATTGGATTATAGTTGGGGGGGATTATGCTGCTTGCAGACGCTGTTCGTTATCTTGAGAAGCAGAATACGAAACGCCCTCTGTGGCAAGGAAGAAGGCAAACAAAAGGAGGTCTAGAAGAACCACCACACCCTCTTTATCCTGCCCTTTCAAATAGCAGAACAAGTTTTAAGAATACGTTATCTGATCAATACCACAAATGGCGCGGACGCGGACGCGGAAAAGAAACTAAATTTTCTAGAGAGGCTTTGGATTATCCCAAAGAGTTTTTAGAATGGTTTGCTAGACGTCTCAATATACCAAATGTCCCTCCTAGGTATTGCCTTCTTACAAATTCTGATATACCTAGCATTACTATCAATAGACGTATCCCAAACGGGGTAAAGGCGATAGAAGAAAAAATTGGTCCGATTGGTATTGCAGTTTTGGGTAAAAATGGTGAAGAAACTATCGCCTTCCCCGTCGCTTTTTTAGAAACATTGCAGCGCGTTATTACGAAGGATTCCTCTCTTAAAGGAGATCATCTTATTGCTGAAGCTGTATTGGAGTATATGAAATACCTTGATGCCTTGGAAATAACAGAATCTTGCATTGGCGTTTCTTCTTTAGAATTAGAAAACTTAAGGGCCTTCTTGACTAATAGGGATAGTCTCCTCGCCTCCGCAGGACAATAACCCCCCCCATCCACCATCTTGCATCCCCCCGAAACCCTGATAAAGTAGGGGAATATGACATCGTATCAATCGGATTTTTTGAAAACCCTTGCCGCCCGCGGTCTGTTGCAGGATGGGGCGGGGCTGGATGAATTGGATCAGCGGCTGCAAACCCCGGGCCAGCGGGCCTATATCGGGTTTGACTGTACGGCGGATTGTTTGCATGTGGGCAGTTTGCTGCCATTGATGCTGCTGCGGCATTTTCATCAGACTGGCCACCAGCCCATTGTTTTGTTTGGCGGGGGCACGACGAAAATTGGGGACCCCTCCGGCAAGGACACCGCCCGCCAGATGCTGGATGCGGACACCATCCAGAAAAACAAGGCGGGGATTATGCGGGTGATTCACCGTCTGGTGCCGGCCTTGACCGCCGAAACGGTGGTGGATAACGCCGATTGGCTGGGCGGGCTGGGGTATATTGATTTTCTGCGGGACATTGGCCCCCATTTTTCCATCAACCGGATGCTGACCTTTGACAGCGTGCGCCTGCGGCTAGAGCGGGAGCAAACCCTGAGTTTTCTGGAGTTTAACTATATGTTGCTTCAGGCCTATGATTTCTGGCACCTGTTTACAACCAAGGATTGCATCCTGCAAATGGGCGGATCAGATCAGTGGGGCAACATGATTTCCGGCGTGGATTTGATCCGCCGGCTCGAGGGGAAAACGGCCCACGCCCTAACCGTCCCCCTGCTGACCACCGCCAGCGGCGCCAAAATGGGCAAAACGGCGGACGGCGCGGTGTGGTTGTCGCCCGAAAAAACATCCCCCTATGATTTCTGGCAATACTGGCGGAATGTTGAGGACGCCGATGTGGGAAAATTCCTGCGCTTTTTCACAACCCTGCCGCTGGCGGAGATCGACGATCTGACCAAAACCGGCGGATCGTCCCTAAACGCCGCCAAAATCCGCTTGGCCACAGAGGTCACCACGTTGTGCCATGGGGAAGACGTGGCCCTCTCCGCCGCAGAAACGGCCCAGAAAACGTTTTCTGGTGGGGGTTTGGGGGATGATATCCCAACATTGACGGTGACAGGAACGGTGGCAATCATGGATGTTTTGCTGGACAGTGGATTTTGCACCACCCGCGGCGAAGCCAAACGCCTGATTGAACAGGGCGGCGTGAAAATCAACGGACACACCGTCACAGCCATCACAGCCACCCTATCCCCCGCCCCCGACCCTGCGGCGTTGCAGGTGGGAAAGAAAAAACATGCGCGTATTGCATGGGCAGATTGATGGTATCCCCCCTGCCCATTTTCCTCGCGCTGGATGATCCCGATTGGGATTTGGGGCACGTGCGGCGCATGGCCCCTCAGATTGCGGGGGTCAAGCTGGGCATGGCTTTTTTTTATCGCCTAGGGCCGGTGGGGGTTCAGGCCATTCAGGAACTGGGCGTGCCCCTGTTTCTGGATGTCAAGGTCCACGACATTCCCAACACGGCGGCGGCGGCGGTGCGGGCTTTAACGGCACTGGGCGCGGCGTATATCACCCTGCATGCGGCGGGTGGCATGGATATGCTGCGGGCCGCGCGACAGGCCGCGGATGAAGAAGCCGCGGCCTTGAACATCACCCCCCCCCGTTTGCTGGGGGTGACGGTGCTGACCAGTATGGATCAAACAACGCTGGGCACCGTGGGCATTCACGGCCCCCTGATTCATCAGGTGCGGCGGCTGGCGGACATCAGCGGGGATGCGGGGCTGGACGGGATTGTGTGTTCAGCCATGGATCTGGGCGGGCTGTCCCTGCCGGAGGATTTTCTGGCCGTCACCCCGGGCATTCGCCTGCCAGGCATGGCCATGGACGATCAAGTCCGCACCATGACCCCGGGGGAGGCCATGACCGCCGGCGCCACCCATCTGGTTATGGGCCGCCCCCTGCTGCGGGCCATGGACCCGTTAAAGGTCCTCTCTGAAATCCGCAGGGACATGGGGTTATGACAAAAATCAAGTTTTGCGGCTTAACGCGCACGGCGGATGTGATTCTGGCGGCGGATTTGGGGGTGGATTATGTGGGGTTGGTGTTTTATCCCCCCTCCCCCCGCGCCGTGTCGTTGATGCGGGCGGCCCATCTGGCGGCCGTGACCCGTAATCGGGGTGTGAAGGTGGTGGCTTTAACCGTCAATGCCCCGCCCGCCCTGTATGAATCCATTGCGGCCCTGATCAAACCCGATGTGTGGCAACTGCACGGCGATGAAAGTGAACAAACGATCACTCACATAAAAAAAATGTTTGGCAAACCGGTGATTAAGGCCTTTGCCGTGGCCACGCCCCAAGATGTGCCCCGCAGCAGTCCCGCAGATTTCTGGTTGTTTGACGCGAAACCCGCCCCCACCGATACTCTGCCTGGGGGCAATGGGCGAGGGTTTGATGTGTCCCTGATTCAAAACGTGAACGTTCCCTTTTTTTTATCAGGGGGATTGACCCCTGAAACGGTGAGGCATGTTTGTGAACGCACACATCCCTTCGCGGTGGATGTCTCCAGCGGCATTGAAACGGTGCGGGGGGTTAAGGATCCCGTGAAAATGCGGGCCTTTGTGGGGGCGGTGCGATGACGTTTCCCCGCACCCGCCTTCGCCGTTTGCGCTCCACCCCCGCCATACGGGATCTGGTGCAAGAGGTCCGTCTGCATCCCAGCGACCTGATTCAGCCCTATTTTGTGCATGATGGGAATGGGGATATCCCCATTGACAGCCTCCCTGGGCAGGCGCGTTTGTCGTTATCGTCTGTGTGTGAACGCTCGCGCACTTTTTATCAGAACGGCGGGCGGGCGGTGTTGTTGTTTCCTGTGGTGGACCCTGCGTTAAAGGATGAGAGGGGATCCGAGGCCCACAATCCCCATAATCTCCACGCCCGCGCCGTGGCCGCCGTGAAGGCCGCCGTGCCCGATGTGGTGGTGATGGCGGATGTGGCGCTGGATCCCTATACGTCCCATGGTCATGATGGGATTTTGAATGCGGCGGGGGATGTGGATAATGACGCCACGCTGGGGGCCTTGATCACCCAAGCCCTCGTTCTGGCCCGCGCAGGGGTGGATGTGATTGCCCCGTCGGATATGATGGATGGGCGCATTGGGGCCCTGCGGGCGGCGTTGGATGATGCGGGGTTTTCGGGGGTGTCTTTATTGTCGTATACGGCCAAGTTTGCCTCGCACCTTTACGGCCCCTTTCGGGATGCGGTGGGCAGCGGCGGCGTGCTGCGGGGGGATAAAAAAACCTATCAGATGAATCCCGCCAACGCGGGAGAGGCCCTGCGCGAGGCCGCCGAAGACATCGCCGAATCCGCCGATATGCTGATGGTCAAACCCGCCACGTTTTATTTGGATGTTCTGTATCGCCTCAGCCAAAGCACGGATGTTCCCGTTTTCGCCTATCACGTCAGCGGCGAATACGCCATGCTGCACGCGCTGGCCCAACAAACCGGCACCCCCTTTGCCGCCCTGTATCACGAGGCCCTGCTGTCCATCAAACGCGCAGGGGCGCGGGGGATCATCACCTATGGGGCGGAGGGGGTGGTGAGTGGTGAGTGGTGAGTGGTTGTGTTCCCTCTCCCGCTTGCGGGGGAGGGGTAGGGAGGGGGTTTCGCCGCATTTTAGCCCTTTGTGGGGTTTCGGCACCTCTCCCCGTTGGGGAGAGGGCGACTCACAAAACCCTACCGCCGATGCAACGGCTTGTACGCCCGCGGAGTTTCGCCGATGTAACGTTGGCGGGGCCGGCTGATGCGCTGGGCGGGGTCTTCGATCATTTCTTTCCACTGACCAATCCACCCCACGGTGCGGGCCATGGCAAACAGCACGGTGAACATGGACACGGGAAAGCCCATGGCTTTTAGGATAATGCCTGAGTAAAAATCCACGTTGGGATAGAGTTTTTTCTCGATGAAATAGGGGTCTTCTAGGGCGATGCGCTCCAGCTCCATAGCCAGTTTCAGCTGTTCGTTGTCCCCAACGCCCAGCGCGTCCAGAACCTCGTGACAGGTTTTGCGCATCACGGTGGCGCGGGGGTCAAAGTTTTTGTACACGCGGTGACCAAAGCCCATCAGGCGGAACGGATCGTCTTTGTCCTTGGCCCGTTTGATAAATTCGGGGATGTTTTTCACGCTGCCGATCTGATCCAGCATTTTTAAAACCGCCTCGTTGGCGCCGCCGTGCGCCGGACCCCACAGAGAGGCAATCCCGGCCGCGATACACGCAAACGGATTCGCCCCTGTGGATCCCGCCAAACGCACCGTCGATGTTGATGCGTTTTGTTCATGATCCGCATGCAAAATGAAAATCCGGTCCATGGCGCGGGCCATGACGGGATTGACACAATAGGGCTCGCACGGGACGGAAAAGGTCATATGCAGGAAATTTTCCGCATAAGACAGGTCGTTTCTGGGATAAACAAAAGGCTGGCCAATGGAATATTTATAGGCCATGGCCGCCAAGGTGGGCATTTTGGCAATCAAACGATGGGACGCAATCGCCCGTTGTTTGGGGTCATGAATATCCAAACTGTCGTGATAAAACGCCGATAACGCCCCCACAACGCCGCACATCACGGCCATGGGGTGGGCGTCACGACGAAAGCCCTTGAAAAAATTGTGAATTTGCTCGTGCACCATGGTGTGGTGGGTGATGGAATACAAAAAGTCTTTCTTTTCCGCCGGATTCGGCAAATCCCCGTTTAACAGCAAATACGACACATCCATAAAATCGCTTTGTTCCGCCAGATCCTCGATGGCATAGCCACGGTGGCTGAGGATCCCTTCGTCCCCATCAATAAAAGTGATGCTGGAATCACAGCTGGCGGTGGAGGTAAAGCCCGGATCAAAGGTAAAATACCCCGTGTCCCCATAAAGTTTGCGCACGTCGATAACATCGGGGCCCTGTGTGCCCTTGAGAATCGGAAAATCAAACTGCCGCCCTGTTTGGTGGTCAATCAGGGTCACATACCCCTTATCCGTGGTGTTGGTGTTGGCGGGGGCGTCTTTTTTGGGTATGGCCGTCATATGGGTTTCCCTAAAATTATTACGGTGTAAATCCGATCATGAAGGAAATCATGTTGCATTGCAACAGAATACCACGGCGCTGGTTAACAAAGGGTGTGTGGGGATGGATTTGTGGGGCAATTTGGGGCACCGCCCCCCACCACCGGATGGTGGAGAACCTTACGCAATTCCCAAGCCCCCCCAAAAAATGCCCCTCAAAAATCCTGTTGCACAGCCCCGTGAAAAGGATTATAGTGAAATCTGAAAGTGGGGCAGGTTCTGTCCCACTTTTTTTTATGGTTTTTTTGTTTTGGGATTATGCGTCTTTCGGATCTCTCAGATACCTTGACCGCCGACATTCAGGATTTGCTGAAAAGTGCCGGCTATGCCTTGGTACGCGCCAAAAAAATGGGGGGGCAGCGTCACCCCACGTTGCAAATTATGATGGATCGTCTGGACGGTGCCCCCATCACGGTGGAGGATTGCGAGGCCGTCAATCGCCTGCTCGACCCCCTGTTTTCCGTGCATGATCCGTGGCCAGAGCCTTATCAGCTCGAGGTCAGCTCGCCCGGGCTGGACCGCCCCCTGATTCTGCCACAGGATTTTGTACGCTTTGTGGGGCAACGGGTGAAGGTTCGCCTGTCCCCCCCCATCGACGGCCGCCGCAAGTTAGAGGGCGTTTTGAATGCCGAAACCACGCCGCAAGTCATCGTCATCCGTCTGGACGATCAAACCACGTGGCCCGTGCCCTATGACACTGTGCAAGAGGCCCGCATCGTCATCACCGATGCCATGATTGCCGAGGAAGTAAAAAAAAGGGGGGAGGTCTGATGCAACGCCCAAATCCCACCCTCTTTGTGAACGCTGGGCGGTTTTGCCTTGGCTTTCCTTTTGCTTTGATTTTTTTAAACGCTTATGATAGCAAAGGTGTCTTATGATGTACCCAACCCCTTCTGATATCCTTCACATTGCCGAATCCGTCGCGCGGGAAAAAGAAATCGAGCGCGAACAGGTGCTTGAGGCCCTAGAGCTGGCCATTCAAAAAGCCGGCCGCACGAAATACGGCCAAGAACACGACATCCGCGCCGAAATCGACCGGAAATCCGGCCAAATTTCCCTGCGTCGCTATCGCGAGGTTGTGGAGGTGATCGAGCTTGAACAATCCCAGCTGACCGTGGCCGAAGCCGCCCGTTACAAACCCGATGCCGTCATCGGAGATGTTTTGGTGGACGAATTGCCACCGCTGGATTTTGGGCGCATTGCCACCCAAACCGCCAAACAAATTGTCCTGCAAAAGGTGCGCGAGGCCGAGCGTGGCCGCCAATTTGACGAATTCAAAGACCGCGTGGGCGAAATCGTCACGGGGATCGTGCGCCGCGTTGAATTTGGCAACCTGATTGTGGATTTGGGACGGGCAGAGGCTATGCTGCGTCGGGATCATCTGATTCCCCGCGAAACTTACCGCCGCGGTGACCGCGTGCGGGCCTATATTATGGACCTGCGGCCTGAGGCACGGGGGCCACAAATTATCCTCTCCCGCGTGCACAGTGGCTTTATGGCCGCCCTGTTTGCGCAGGAAGTGCCGGAAATTTACGAGGGCCTGATCCAAATCAAATCCATCGCCCGCGACCCAGGCAGCCGCGCGAAAATGATCGTGCACACCGATGATCCCAGCATTGACCCCATGGGGTCCTGTGTGGGGATGCGGGGCAGCCGTGTTCAGGCCGTGGTGAATGAACTTCACGGCGAAAAAATTGACATTATCCCGTGGGACGATGACGTGGCCAAATTGGTGGTTCGCGCACTGGCCCCCGCCCAAGTTACCAAGGTAATTTTGGATGAAGAAAACAATCGGATCGAGGCTGTTGTTGTGGACGATCAACTCAGCCAAGCCATCGGCAGACGGGGTCAGAACGTGCGTCTGGCCTCTCAGTTGCTGGGTGTGGGGATTGACGTGATGACAGAAAGCGATGAATCTGAAAAACGGTTAAAGGATATGAAAGAAAAATCCTCCCACTTCAAAGAAGCCTTGGATGTTGATGACGTCATTGCCCATCTGTTGGTGGTGGAGGGCTTTAACAACGCCGAAGACATCGCCGATATCGACCCCGCCGAGCTGGAGGCCATCGAGGGCTTTGATGCCAGCGTAGCCGCACAGTTGATTGAACGGGCCCAAGTCTGGCAGGACAAAAAACACCAGGCCTTCCTGAAAAAACGGAAAGATCTGGGTATTGAGGAAGAATTGATCACAGTCGCCGGTTTAACGCCGGATCTGGTGATGGTTTTGGCAGAACATGGCATTACCACGCTGGATGCCTTGGCGGATTTGGCGGCGGATGAATTGGTGGACCTGTTGGGATCCCAGATCATTCGTCAAAACGAGGCTGAAAACGTGATTATGGCGGCCCGTGCGCATTGGTTTGAAGGCGGAAACGCCGCCGTCGGTGCCGCATAACCGCGCCCCACGGGATAGAGACAACATCAACAGGATTGGCATGACGGACGAAAAAAAACCAGGGACCACAACGCTTCACCTTTCCACAGGAACCCTGCGGGGTGGGCCTGCGCCTCTTGGGCGTGGGGGCGTACTTTCGCGGGGACCTGCCGCTCCCGCGGTGATGGTTCAGATCAAACGGAAACGTCCCACCATAGGCATTCCCCAAGACAAAGCGCCGCCATCCCCCCCAAGGCCCGAGGAAACCCCTGTTTCTGTGCCAGACGTCGCGCCGCCCTCTGTGCGCAAACCCCTTTCTGTTGCACCGGCCAAAACGGGATCAACCTTAACAGAGGACGAACGTCGCGCCCGTCAACAGGCCCTGAGCCAAAACCCTGTTTTTGACGCCCCCGCCGATACAGACCTGCGCACCCTGCGGGTGATTAAGCCCAAACGGGAAGAAGAACCAGCCCCCGAGGCCACCGAGCCCGCCCTCACGCCTGTTGAGGTTGTGCCGGAAGCCCCTGAACCCAAAAAAGAAGCCCCTGCTGCGCCCGCACGTCCCAAGGTTGGGGTCTTTACCTCCGAGCCTTTGGTGACCCTGCGCCGCGTGGTGCGTCCTTTGGAAAAAGCGGGTTTAACCAAAGACGAGCGTGCGGCCCTAGACCGAAAAACGTCCGGCGCTGCGGCCACCCCTGCCGCTGCGGCAACAACAGCCACCACCGCGCGTCGCCCTTTAGACGCCACAAAACCGGCGGAATGGCCCGAAAAAACCGCGGAGCGAAAAACTAAAAAAGAGGACGACGAAGCTGCCGCCACTGCCAAGGCTGCCCTCAACAACCGTCGCCAGCGCAAAATGACCATCACCTCGGCCCTGAAAGAGGCCTTTGTGGAGGAAGAAACCAAAGCGGCCCCCATCATTGGCCTGAAAAAACGCCGCAAAGTCACGCGGGGCCCCCAGCCCTCCGTGGAAAAATTAAAGCGCACGGTGGTGATTCCTGAAACCATCGCCCTGCAGGATCTGGCCAACCGCATGAGCGAGCGGTCCGTGGATGTCATCAAAGTCCTGATGAAAATGGGGATGATGGTGACGCCCCAGCAGACGTTGGATGCCGAAACCGCAGAATTGGTGGTTTCAGAAATGGGCCACACACCCGTGAAGGTTTCTGAGGAAGATGTTGAACAGGGCTTGGCCGTTGATACCTTGGCTGAAAAGTTACCCCGCGCCCCTGTAGTGACGATTATGGGACATGTGGACCATGGGAAAACCTCGCTGCTGGATGCGCTGCGTCAAACCGATGTGGTCTCTGGCGAGGCCGGCGGCATTACCCAGCATATTGGGGCGTATAAGGTCGAGCTTTCCTCTGGCAAGTCCATTGTGTTTCTGGATACCCCTGGGCACGAGGCCTTTACGGCCATGCGGGCCCGCGGCGCCCACGTCACGGATGTGGTGGTGTTGGTGGTGGCCGCCGATGACAGCGTGATGCCCCAAACTGTGGAGGCCATCTCCCACGCCAAAGCCGCCGGTGTTCCCATCATTGTGGCCATCAACAAAATTGATAAACCCGAAGCGCGTCCGGACAAAGTGAAAACCGAGCTGCTGTCCCACGGCATTGTTGTTGAGGATTTGGGCGGCGATGTCCTGTCCATCGAGGTGTCGGCCAAGAAAAAAACCGGCCTGCTGGCCCTAGAAGAGGCCATTTTGCTGCAATCGGAAATCATGGACCTACGCGCCCGCACCGAGGGTTCTGCCCAAGGAACGGTTTTAGAGGCGCGGATGGATCAGGGCCTCGGCCCCGTCGCATCGGTTTTGGTTCAGGAAGGCACATTGTCCATCGGCGATATTTTTGTCAGCGGCACCCGCTGGGGCCGCGTTCGCGCCCTGATCGACAGCCGCGGCACCCGCATTCGTGAAGCCGGCCCCGCCACACCGGTGGAGGTCCTAGGATCCCAAGGCGTTCCCGAAGCCGGTGATGATTTTGTCATTGTGCCTGACGAAGCCAAAGCGCGGGAAATTTCCGAATATCGGGATCGCAAACGCAAAACGGCCTCGGCCAAAACCGGAGAAACGTCCGTTTCAGACATTTTTGCCAAGTACCAATCCGATGCCACCATGCGAACGCTGTCCATCATCATTCGCGGTGACGTTCAGGGATCGGTTGAGGCCATCAAGGGCAGCCTAGAAAAAATCATCAGCGATGAAATGAAAATCGACGTCATCACCGCCGGCGTGGGCGCCATTTCAGAATCGGATGTGACGCTGGCCAAATCCTCCGGCGCCTTGATTATCGGGTTTAACGTGCGGGCCAACCCGTCCGCGCGGGAACTGGCCAAAAAAGAGAGCGTGGACATTCGGTATTATTCCATCATCTATGATGTGGTGGATGCCATGCGCGAAGCAGCTTCCAGTTTGCTCTCGCCCGAGCAAAAGGAAACCTTCCTCGGATACGCCGAAATCCGCCAAGTCTTCGATGTGTCCAAAGTCGGCAAAGTGGCCGGATGTATGGTCACCGAGGGGATCATCAAACGCGGCTGTGGCGTCCGGTTGCTGCGTGATAACGTGGTCATTCACCAAGGCAGCCTGAAAACCCTAAAACGCCACAAAGACGAAGTCAAAGAGGTCAAAGGCGGCTATGAATGCGGTATGGCCTTTGAAAACTACCAAGACATCCGCCCTGGCGACCAAATCGAATGCTTTGAAATTCATGAAGTTAAGAAGGTTTTGGGGTAAACGGGGAGAGGTGAAGATTTGTCCCCTCTCCCGCTGGCGGGGGAGGGATAGGGAGGGGGTACCGTCCCAATTTAGGCGTTTGGGAGTTTCAGCCCCTCTCCCCAACCCTCTCCCCGAGGGGGAGAGGGGGTGTTCCCCCCAAGGCTGTTCATGTCTATGCATCGTCATACCGGACAAGGGAGCGCAGCGACCGCTGATCCGGTATCCAGCGCCACTGTCAAAAGGCGCAGCCTTTTGCCTTTGTATTTTGCCTTTGTATTGTGAAAACTAAGGAACAAAACGCTTCGCGTTTTGGCATTTGGGCTGGGTTCCGGCTCGGCGCTCGCTGGGCCGGAATGACGCAGAATCGTTAGGTTCTGGCAGAAATGAACATCCCTAGGTAGGCCCCCCTCCCCCTTGGGGAAGAGGGGCCGAAGCCCCCCTAAGCCACCTGCCGCTCAGATTCAGCAACCAAAGGCTTTTTCTTGATCCACGGCATCATGGCGCGGAGGCGTTGGCCCACGGTTTCAATGGGGTGTTCCTGCTCGATGCGGCGGGTGGCCTTAAACGACAAGGCGCCGGTTTGGTTTTCAGAAATCCAATCCCGTGCAAACTGTCCCGTTTGAATTTCGGTGAGCAGTTTTTTCATTTCTTTCTTGGTTTTGTCCGTCACAATGCGCGGACCGGCTTTGTAATCGCCGTATTCTGCAGTGTTGGAGATGGAATAGCGCATGTTGCTTAATCCGCCCTCGTAAATCAGATCCACAATCAGTTTCACCTCGTGCAGGCATTCGAAATAGGCGAGTTCTTCGGGATATCCGGCCTCAACCAGGGTTTCGTAGCCCGCCTTAATCAGGGCCGATACGCCGCCGCACAAAACGGCCTGTTCACCGAACAAATCCGTTTCGCATTCGTTACGAAATGTGGTTTCGATCATGCCGGATTTACCGCCGCCTACGCCTTTGGCATAGGCTTTGGCGATGTCCAGCGCATGACCGGATGCATTTTGATACACGGCAATCAAACAGGGCACGCCGCCGCCTTTTGAAAATTCACCGCGGACGGTGTGGCCGGGGCCTTTGGGGGCAACCATGATCACGTCCAAATCGGCGCGGGGCACGATGGTGCCAAAATGCACGCTAAATCCGTGGGCAAAGGCCAATGTGGCGCCTTTTTTCAGGTTTTGGGCCAAATCCTGCGTGTACAAATCCCCGTGTTTTTCATCGGGCACCAGAATCATGGTGATATCGGCGGTTTTGGCGGCCTCGGCAGGGGTGACAACCTTAAACCCATCGGCCTGAGCCCGCGCCGCACTGCGCGATCCATTTTGCAGGCCGACAATAACATTTTTGACACCGCTGTCCCGCAGGTTCAGGGCATGGGCGTGGCCTTGGCTGCCATAACCAATGATGGCAATGGTTTTGCCGGTAATCAGGTCGAGGTTGGCATCGTGATCGTAAAAAACCTGCATGAGAGATCCCTAAGAAAAAAATTTTTGGATTGAGAAAAAACATGGCCACCATAGCCCAGCTTTGCTCAAAAGGCTAGGGATTTTTCATGGCGAATCTGGGCATGTTTCACCAAATAGGCGGCAAAAAGAAAAGCCCCAAGCAGCGTCAGAAACCCAAAGGGAATATCAGTCATTTTATAAAAGTTCCGTGCAAAGGCACACATCCCCCACAGCAGGATGAGGATGCCTTTTCCATAAGGCACAAACCCCCTGTCTGTCTGGTACCGCCCCATTAACACCAAGGCCGGCAGCAGCACAAACAAATCATAATCCATAAGATACGGGGTCATCAGCAGAGAGCCTGAGGCCAAGGCAGCGGCTTTCAGTGCATAAGGGGTGGCATTGTTTTGGCGCCATACCCAGATGATGAACCCAAGAACCCCAACCTGAACAACGCCTTGGGCGGCGTAGGCCACCCCCTTGGTTGCCCCCAAAGTATGATGGACAAACGAAAACAGACTATGAATCATTTCGAGCTGTTGATCCGATTTTTCAAAATAACGCATTTGGTTCAAAACATTATGGAAAAAAGCGGGCCAAATCTCATAACCATACAAAGCCGTCACACCAAGCGTCATAACCCCAAGGGTGCAAAGGGCACTCAGGATGGTTTTCCAATATCCCCCCATCATCAGGGCCACGGGAATCAGCAGACCAAATTGGAATTTATACACCAGCAATCCGGCAAAAACACCCGCCAAGGTCGGACGTTTTTCCAAAGTCATCAAAAAGGATCCCATCAAAGCCGCCGTCAAAAAAGCCGTTTGTCCATGGGCAAAGTTGGCAAGATACACAGGGGACGCCAGCGCGATCAGCACGGTTTCAGTTCGGGGCAAAATGCGGTGCATAACCAGCATGGCCACGGCCAAACTGCCCAATTGCCAGATAACGAGGGCCTGAAGATAGGAAAGTTTGGCAAAAAGCTCAGAAAAAGCCAAAAAATACGGCGGATAGGGAAATTGGATATAGGGGACGGTGCTGCCTTCCCCTTCCAAAAGGCGCTGCTTTTGTTTATGCGCCCCATAATCATAGGCCAGCGTGGGGGTTCCTTCGTTGGCCAGTTGTCCTGCGGTGTAGAATGCTTTGAAATCACACAAAATGTCTTTGGTGGGGTACGGCGCGTTGATGTTTTTCACAATCCCTTCCCCCCACAGGGCAAAATACAGGGGGATCATGGCAAACAGGATATAGACACAGCGCCTTGGGAACTCTGGGGAAACGATGCCGCGCCGAAGAAGGCTCTGATAAAACGATGTCAGCATAGGGATCAGGATGAAACGTAACACATAACCGATAACAGGGAATTGCTAAAAAATCCCTTTTTTTGGGAAATTCACCCCCCCTTAACATTTCCCCCCTATCGTGGGTCTTGGTGAAAAAAAACAAAAAAGATTCACACCATGACCGATCATGCTCTCGATACACAGACCGCCAGCGCTAAGCGCAGTGGATACCTCCACTTTTTAGAAACCCTAAACCCCATGCAGTATTATGGCCACGTGCGGGGGGTGTTGGGCCTATCTGTTGAGGTTGCCGGCATCAGTGATCATTTAACCGTGGGGGGGCAATGTTTGATTGATCGGGGCGGGTTTTCATCGTTGCGGGGCGAAATTGTTGGATTTAAAAACGGGGCCGCGCTGGCCCAGCCCTTTGGGCATACCGATCATCTCAGCACGGGGGCCAAAGTGAAGGTCCTCAGCGGCGCCCCCGAACTCTACCCCTCCCCATCATGGAAAGGCCGCATTTTGAACGCCCACGGCGATCCCATCGACCAAAAAGGTCCCCTTACCCCCGGCGAATGGGCCCGTCCCATCAAAGGCACCCCCATCCCCGCCTATCGCCGCAAACGCATGGGGGAACGCATGGACATGGGCCTAAAAATCATGAACACCTTTCTGCCCTGTTGCCGTGGTCAGCGGATGGGGATTTTTGCCGGATCGGGTGTGGGAAAATCCACATTAATGGCCATGCTGGCCCGCTATGCCAAGGCCGATACCATTGTTATTGGCCTCATCGGGGAGCGTGGGCGCGAGGTCCAAGATTTTATCCAAGATGCCCTCGGTGAAGAGGGCCTGAAACGCAGCGTTCTGGTGGTGGCCACATCCGATGAATCCCCCCTGATGCGCCGTCAGGCGGCCTATACCACCATGGCGGTGGCCGAGTATTTTCGCGACAATGGGGATCAGGTGTTGTGCCTGATGGACAGCGTCACCCGCTTTGCCATGGCCCAGCGGGAAATCGGACTGTCCGTGGGCGAGCCCCCCACCACCAAAGGCTTTCCCCCCACCGTGTTCACAGAATTGCCAAAACTGCTGGAACGCGCCGGCCCAGGGGAAGAAGGGCAGGGGGACATTACCGCCATTTTCAGCGTTCTGGTGGATGGTGGCGATATGGATGAACCCATCGCCGATGCCGTGCGGGGGATTTTGGATGGACACATTGTGCTTTCGCGGTCCATTGCAGAGCGGGGCCGCTTCCCCTCCATTGACGTTCTACGCAGCGTATCCCGATCCCTGCCCAAATGCCATGATGACACCGAAAACGGCTGGCTGCGCACCGCGCGACAGTACATGAGCACCTATCACGATATGGAGGACCTCATCCGCATCGGCGCCTACAAAAAAGGCAGCAACCCCGAGGTGGATAAAGCCATTGTCTATCAAAGCCGTCTGGAAAATTTTTTATCCCAGGGCATCATGGAAACCATTTCTTTAGAAGATAGTTTTAGACTGTTACAGGAAGCCTTAGAATCCTAAACAGGAAATAGTATGAGCAGCAGCTTAGAACAGTTAATTCAAATCAGCAAATTTAAAATTGACGAAAAACGCCGGAAAGTCATCACCCTGCGGGACTTCGCGGAGCGGATTCAAAACAACCTGATCTTGCTAGAGGCCGAAATCGACCAAGAAATGGCCATTCAGGACCACGGCACCCCCCCCGTTTTCAAACAAACCTATATCCGCGCAGCCCAAGAGCGGCGCACAAACTTTTTAACCTCTCTGCAAAAGGTTGAGGCGGAAATCGAAGCTCTGAACGAACAGCTGCAAGAGCTATTTTCCGAAATGAAGCGCTATGAACTCACCCACCAAAAACGACAAAAAGTCCGCAAAGACACCATAACCCAAAAACAAAATCAGGCCATGGATGAAATCGCTGCCCGCCGCAGCGTGGCTATTTTCTAATATTTTTTTTTATTTATTATTATAACCATTTCAAGGATCATTTTGATTATGATGAAAACATTTTGCCACGATTTTTTTGCCCCAACGGTGAACTTACCTTCCCCAAAAACCAGACGCTGGACCCCTCGGTCCAAACAGACCATCATCCACATCGTCGAACAAGGCTACATGAACCTGCCCCAAGCCATCCACATTTACGGATTAACCGTGGATGAATTTTTGGGATGGTTGGGATGGAAATCGGAAACCAAATCGGGAATTCGTAACCGATAAAAAAACCAAGGCTGTTCATTTCTGCCAAAACCTAACGATTCTGCGTCATTCCGGCCCAGCGAGCGATAGCGAGCGCCGAGCCGGAATCCAGCGCAAATGCCAAAACGCGAAGCGTTTTGTTCCTTAGTTTTCATAATACAAAGGCAAAAGGCTGCGCCTTTTGACAGTGGCGCTGGATACCGGATCAGCGGTCGCTGCGCTCCCTTGTCCGGTATGACGATGCATAAAAATGAACAGCCTTGTAAAAAAACCATCTTTACTTTTTTTCCCTTTCGGGCAAAGGTACTGCATTGCTTAATGTTTTACCTACCAGAGAGTCGTACCCTATGCCAAAAGTCCAAAAATCCGAAGCGTTATACCAAAATACCCTAACACGTGCGGAACTGGCCGATGCCATCCATGACCGTTTGGGATTATCACGGGTTGAATCTGCCCAATTTGTGGAAAGAATGGTTGAGGGTCTTTTATCCGGCCTAGAGCAAGGCCATGATATGAAAATTTCCTCTTTCGGGACCTTTCGTCTTCTAAACAAGGCCGAACGTATCGGTCGCAATCCCAAATCCGGAATCGAGGCCAAAATTTCCGCCCGCCGCGTGGTATCATTCCACCCCTCCAACAAACTCCGTCAGCGCATGAACGGAACGGTCGCGTCCTAAAGGTCCGACAAAAAAAACAAAAAGCGCCCTTTCTTCATGTCTGAGAGCAAGATGTATCACTCCATCACCGAGGTTGCTGAAAAACTGGACCTCCCTTCCCACGTTCTGCGCTTTTGGGAAACCAAAATGCATCAGATCCAGCCCATGAAACGCTCTGGCGGCCGGCGCTTTTATCGTGAAGACGACATTTTGATTCTGCAATATATCCAACATCTGCTGCACCAGCAGGGGTATACCATTCGGGGCGTGCAGAAATTTTTAAAAACCATGAACAAAGCCCAAATCCTTGCCACAGCCCGCGCTTTGTTTTTAGGGGAAACCCCGCCCGCTGTCTCTGCCCCCTCTGCGGCGCAAAACGACGATGACCAGCAACGCATACAAAACGCCTCTGCTCTTTTGTCTTTGGCACGGGAAAAACTAAAACGCCTTCAGGGCCAAATGGCCAAGGCCGCTGTGTCTTAAATCAACCGCGGCGCCCTTACCCCCCCAAAAGATATTGGATCTTGCATTCCCTCTCCCCAAAGAGGAAAGCGAGGCATCCTCTGGGCTTGGTAAGTATTGTCACCACACGCGTTTTCTTTTTTTTTAATTCTTTTTTCTTAAGGTAAAAAAACCTTTCAACGTGCGACAAAAATCTGTTATCTTGAAAATGACTCAAATACAAACTTTTTTTTCGGATTCTATGATTAAAAAAATCGGCCATGTCGTGGCGATCAGCGGAACCCATGTGAACGCTGTCCTGTCAGCCGGCGGGGATATGCCCTTAACCACCGGACTGTTTGTTGTTTTGGAATCGGGAACGAAAGCGCACCTTGGAATCATCACCAAAATGGATGCCATGGAAACACAGGATGTTTTGGTAACAATCCTGATGAAGGGGGAAATTTTTTATACCCCCACAGGAAAAATCAGCTTTAAAAAAGGCACATCATCCCCCGTTATGATAGGGGCGGATGTTGTTTTGACCACAGACGCTGATTTGCTGTCCATCTTTGCGGACATTGACGAAGCCTGCATCAGTCTGGGGACCATCAGCAAAACAAACAACGTTCCGGCCAAAATCCTAATCAATCGTTTTCTGGGTGGAAATTTCGGCATTTTTGGCAACAGAGGCAGTGGAAAATCCACCACAGTCTGCCTTTTGATCCACAAAATTTTGGATACCATGCCCTATGCCCACTGCCTATTGTTTGATCCCCACGGGGAATATGAAGCGGCCTTTAACGGCAAAGCCCATGTCATTCATCAGGACAATTTTGTTTTGCCCTACTGGCTTTTGAATTCCGAAGAAATCAACCGCATTTTTCTGGACCCCCAATCCCAGACCTTGCATTTAGAGGAAGAAGTCCTCGCCGAGATCGTCACACAGGCACGGCAGCGCTATGCCACACAGCTGGAAAAGGAAACCTCTCGCATTACGGTGGATTCCCCCGTCCCCTACCGCATGGGGGATTTGATTGATCTTTTGGATGAACGTCTGGGATCGTTAAATGAATCTGTCAAGGTTTCCGTTTTGCGCCGCATGCGTCAAAAAATCCTGTCCGTGCGGGGGGATATCCGCTATAAATTCTTGTTCCCCAAAATGGGGGCCAATCAGGACCTTCACCACATTTTAACGGATCTTTTGCGGATTCCCGTGGCTGGAAAACCTTTGACACTGATTAACACCTCCGGCATGATGCTGGATATTGCCCAGGTTGTGGTGTCCACCATCACGCGCCTTGTTTTCGATTTTTTACAGTGGGCCCGTGATCTTCATATGCCCGTTTTGATGATTATGGACGAAGCCCAGCGGTATTTGGGGAAGGATACAAGCCGTTTTTCCAAAACCACCCAACATCTGTGGGAACAAATCGCCATGGAAGGACGAAAATTTGGCATCAGTCTGGGCATTGTGACACAGGTCCCATCCAGCTTACCCGCCTCCATCATTTCCCAGCTGGGCACCGTTATGGTTAAAAAAATGAACAGCGAAGCGGAAATTGCCCTTCTGGCCCGCTACGTTGGGGATATGCCCCTTGAAATCGGGGAATCCTTTGGTGGCTTTTCCCGCGATGACGTGTACATCGCCGGCGATGGGGTCCGCAACCCCATGACCGTGAAATGCGACCCCCTCAGTGATGAAAGAAGACCTAAAAGCAAAGGGGGCAACTTTCTGGACGTCTGGTCCAAAGAAAGCAACCCCCAAGATCATGTCTATGCCGGTTTGGCATCATGGTGTGATTACAAACCGGAATAAATCAGCGTTTGGTGATCTGATCAAAAATCCCACCATCATCAAAGTGCTGTTTCTGAACCGCTTTCCATCCACCAAAATCCTGAATGGTCATCAGGTTCAGGGATGGAAACACCCCCTGAAACGCTTTGGCAACGGCGGTATCACGGGGACGGTAAAAATGCTTTGCGGCCAGCTTCTGGGCCTCTGGCGTGTAAAGCGTTTCCAAATAGGCCTTTGCAATGTCCAGCGTGCCCTTTTTTTCCGCCACTTTATCCACAACCGCCACAGGGGGCTCTGCAGAAATGCTGATGGACGGCACAACCATATCAAACTGATCTTTGCCAAATTCCTTGATGGCCAAAAAGGCCTCGTTTTCCCATGTCAACAAAACATCCCCAATGCCGCGCTGAACAAAGGTTGTGGTGGACCCCCGCGCCCCCGTATCCAAAACGGGAACTTGGGCAAACAATTTTTTGACAAAATCCCGCGCCTTGGCCTCGTCCCCGTTATAGGTTTTTAGGGCATAGCCATAAGCGGCCAAATAATTCCACCGCGCCCCACCAGATGTTTTGGGGTTGGGGGTAATGACCTGAATGCCAGGGCGAATCAAATCCCCCCAGTCTTTAATCCCTTTGGGATTACCCTTGCGCACCAGAAACACAATGGTGGATGTATAGGGCGTACTCTGATAGGGCAAACGGTCTTGCCAGTTCAGCGGCAGCAATCCGCCTTTTTCGGCAATCACATCAATGTCATAGGCCAGTGCCAACGTCACAACATCCGCCCGCAAACCATCCATCACCGCCCGCGCCTGTTTTCCGGAACCACCGTGGGATTGTTTAATCTCAATCTCTTCCCCTGTTTTGTCTTTCCAAAGTTTGGCAAACAACGTGTTGTAATCCGCATAAAATTCCCGCGTGGGGTCATAGGACACGTTCAAAATTTCCTTGGTCTCACCTGCCCTACTGGGTGCAGAAAACGTCAGCAGCAACGCCAGCATCATAAAAAAGAAACGCATAGTAAAACTCCTGGTTGGTTTTTTTTTAAGTGTGTTATCAAAGTCCTTCAACCAACCTTATGGATCCGACAACTCCCGCAAGGGCCCAGTGCTTAAATCCAAATGGGTCAACTCTTTCAGGGATATGGTGTCAAGGACGTTGGAAATGGCCTCGCGCACGCCCAGCATCACATAACGGATTTTGCAGGTGGCTTCATCCTCGCAGTCATCGCACCGACGATACGCCGTCACACTGGCGCAGGGCACCGGTGCCAACATCCCATCAATCATGCGCACAATATCCCCCAGATTCAGCTTTTCCGGCGGCTGCACCAAAAAATACCCCCCAAAAATCCCCCGCTTGCTGTCCACCACACCGTGATGCCGGAGTTCCTGCAGGATATTGTCCAAAAATTTTGACGGGGCGTTGGCTTTCTCGGCAATGACTTTGCTGGAAAGCATTTTCTTTTCGTTTTGACTCATAACCATCAGGGCGCGAAGCGCGTACTTGGCCTTCATGGATAACATGTCATACCGCCCGTTTTTAATTCTAAACAAAATAAGTATGCTATTAAACGGGGATCGTCAACCTGAAAAAAAAGATTATTTTAGGGCGTGTCATCATTTAAGCGAGAAAGATGGATTTTTCTGGATGCTGAGGCGAGAAACTGGCAAAAAACGGTCGATATACCGGACGTATATTGACTGTTTTTTGGCAGGATTCGCAGCCCAGCATACGGGAAAAGCCGCTTTTGAGCAAATGATGGCACGCCCTACATACTCTCTCTCAATTCCACCCCCAATATGGCAAAGGCTGAGCGCAGCACATTTTGCATCCCCGCAATCAACACCAGCCGCGCCGCCGTTGTGGCCGGATCCTCCGACGCCAAAAAGCGCAGGGCATGCTGACTGCTGCCCAAATGCCACAAATGGTGAAAGGCATGGGCCAAATCCATCAGATAAAACACAATGCGGTGGGGCTCTTGGTGAACCGTTGCCAGTTCCAGCGTGCGGGGCCACAGGGCCATGGTCTGAATCAACGCCTGATCCTCGGGCAGCAATCGGGTCAAATCCGCCTGATCCATCAGGGTTTTCAGCCCCTCTGGCGTCACATCCAACGTGGTTAGGGCATGCCGCATGATGGAACAGGTTCTGGCATAGGCGTACTGGATATAAAAAACGGGATTATCCTTGCTCTGCTCGAACACACGATCCATATCAAACTCAAAGGCCACATCGTTACGCCGCGTCAACATCATCAAACGCAACACATCTTTGCCCACACGATCCGTCACATCCCGCGCGGTAACAAAAGTCCCCGCCCGTTTTGACATTTTCAGCTCTTCCCCATTTTTTTTCAGGGCCACCATCTGACACAGCTTCACCGTCAAAACGACATCTCCCCCCGACAGGGCCTGAACCGCCGCGCTCAACCGTTTCACATAGCCCCCATGATCCGCCCCCAGAACATTGATCAACAATCCCGCGCCCCGCTGGATTTTATCGGCGTGATACGCCAGATCACTGGCAAAATAGGTCCAACTGCCATCCTGTTTTTGCAGCGCCCGATCCACATCATCCCCAAAACGGGTGGAAAAAAACAAACGCTGGGGGCGGGGGTGCCAATCTTCATCCTCTTGTCCCTTGGGCGGGGGCAGGGTGCCCATGCCGATGTGGCCCATGGCCTCCAATCGCTCCAAAACCTCAGGAATGCGGGATTGCAGGCTGGCCTCGGATGTAAAACGATCAAAAGCAATGCCCAAAACGGCCAGATCGTCCCGAATCTCCGCCATCATGGCCGATACAGCTTTGTTGCGAAAAGCCGGCAACCAAACATCCTCACCAACGGTTAACCAGCAATCACCGTCCTGATCCCGAAGGGCGCGGGCGGCATCAATCACATACTCCCCCGGGTACAGACCCGCGGGCACATCCCCCACCGCCGGATCATACACCTGACGATACCGGTGATATAATGAACGGGCCAGCACGTCAATTTGCGCCCCCGCATCGTTGATATAGTATTCCTTGGTGACGTCATACCCCATCACCGTGAACAAACGGGCCAAAACATCCCCAAACACCCCCCCCCGCACGTGCCCCACGTGCATGGGGCCGGTGGGGTTGGCAGAGACATATTCCACAATCACCGGCATCCCCTGACCCAAATTCTGGGCGCCGTAACGGGGGCCGGCCTGATGGATACGCCGCAGTTCCTCTTGCCAAAACTGTGGTGTCACCCGCAGGTTAATAAACCCGGGCCCCGCCACATCGGCCTGCGCGATATAGGGCAAATCGTTTAGGGACGGCAAAAAAGCCGCCGCCACATCCCGCGGATTTTTTTTCATGCCTCCCGCCAAAATCATGGCGATGTTGGTGGCCACATCCCCATGCTTGGGGTCTTTGCAGGGCTCCACCACAAAAGAAACCGCACCCGCTTCTGGAAAAAGCACGTTGATAATGACGGAAAGGTCCGCCCTCAGCTGGTGAAACAATGTCATGGTGGGTCTTATCCTAAAAAACAAACAACGCCCCACCCATAGCACACTTTTTGGGGGATTTCCAAGAATAGGTGAAAATTATCCCCCAAAAACCCATGATTTTGTCTTGCGTTATATGGGACATTGTGCTACTTTCAAAGAATGAACACCATTGCCGAATCCCATGAATTTGTTCGTATTGCCAGCAGTCTTTTCGCATCAGACGAACTGGATCGCCTAAAATCCTTCCTAGCCGCCTATCCCGAAGCGGGGGACCTCATCAAGGGAACAGGGGGCCTAAGAAAGGTGCGCTGGTCCAGACAAGGCATGGGAAAACGGGGCGGGGCACGGGTGATTTATTACTTTTACGACGAAAACAACCCCGTTTTTCTGATCACAGCCTATGCCAAAGCCGCGCAGGACGATTTAAGCCCCCAAGAAAAAGCTCTTTTGACCAAAGCCCTAGAGGGCATCAAAGCTGATTTCAAAACGAAAGGAACAAAACCATGACCCAAAATCACGAACCCCTCAGTCCTTTGGCCCAAAGCATTTTGCGGGGGCTGGAGGATGTGGCGGCCTACGCGCGGGGTGACCACAGCCGCGTTCGGATCACGCGGGTGCCTCCCCCCGTTGATATCAAAGCCATCCGACAAAGAACAGGCCAGAATCAAAAAACCTTTGCCGAAACCTATCACATCAACACGGAAACCCTGCGCAGTTGGGAACAGGGAAAACGCACACCCCCTGATTATGCGGTGGCGTATTTGAAATTGATTGAAAAAAATCCAAACACAATCAAGGATATGCTGATCTCTGATTCCTGATCCCCCCTAAACCCGCCCCACCCTCGGCTGGGGGGATTTTTGAAACGCCAGCGCGGTGATGGCCCACACCAGGGCATCCAAACGATCTGGGGATTTGCCCAGACCGGTAAAGGTGCACATCTGATCCTCCAACGTCGGAAAGGTCCCCACGTGGTGGATTTTTCCCTGTTCATAGAGCGCCGCTACCGGTTCCGCCCGCGCGGTTTTGCCCTTGCTGGCATGGACCGTCTGAATGGGCAGATGGGGGGCGTGGGTGCGCAGGATTTGACTGACCATGGCCCCGCCTTGGTTGGTTTCCGCCACAATACGATCGGCTTTGTGGGTTTCATACAGCGACAAAACCTTTTGCGCCCACTGTTCGGGGCTATAACGGCCCGAGGCATCCTGCAGCACATACCCCCGTTTCCCGTCCCATCCCGCCACAACAATCCCCGTTTCATCGCTTTTGGCATGGTGACTGGTGGCCGGATCCACGGCAATGACGATCCGCAAAGACGCAGGGTCCACATGACCAATCCGGCAGGATTCCAACATATCCCGCGACCACAACGCCCCCGCCACATCCCGCAGGATTTCCGCAGACAATTCTTGCCGCCCCAAACGGGTGCCTTCGTAACGCTCTTTCATATACTGCAAAAAGCTGGGGGCCAGATTCTGTTCGTTTTCAAACGTATGGCCCTGAGAAACAATGGCATCCGGTCTTTTAACCAGTTGCTGCAACAGGGGCAAAGAGCGCGGCGTTGTGGTAATCACACACTGGGGGCGCTGGCCCAACCGCAGGGCAAACATCAGATTGTCCCACGTTTCTTCGTTTTTCCACTTGGCCAGCTCGTCACACCAGGCGTGTGTGGCTTGGGGGCCGCGCAGCTGATCGGGTTCCTCCGCCGAAAACAGCTGGGCCTGCGCCCCGTTGGGCCACGTCACCAAGCGTTTTGATGGTTCATACTGGGGCCGAAACCACGGGGGGGCGCAGCCCAACAGGCCGCTTTCCCCCTCCACCATCACCCCCCGCCCATCGGCGGCGGTATGGGCGACCAAGGCAATGCGGGCCCTCTTATTTTTCCATGCCATACGGTGAACCCACTGGGCCCCCGTGCGGGTTTTCCCCCACCCCCGACCGGCCAGAATGATCCACAAAAACCAGTCTTCTACCTCAGGATTCTGGGCCCTACGCCCCATCACCCGCCAATCATGATATAACAACGTCATTTCCAACGGGGAAAGGGTTTTAAAAAAATCGGGTAAATCATCATTCTTGAACATAAAAAATCCTTTTTGAAATCAATACATAAAACGCTCCCACTCCCCCATGGGGAGGGGAGGGGAGAGGGGCCGAAACCCCCAACGCTTTAAAAGACTAAAATGCGGAAAAACCCTTGTCTCTCCCTAACCCCCCCTAACAGGGGGAGGGAATAGAAACATTCCAACGCTGTTTTGAATAAGCAATCTCTCTATCAAGCTCGTCTAGGGCTTCTTTGGTTAAAACAAACCCAACCATCAAGCATCCAAACCATATGTGGTCCTGAGGGTTTCAAAAGCCTCTTCCCCATCCAGCAAACTTTCTGGGTTTTCCTCGGCTCTTTTGGCCCGCGCTTGCATCTCTAAAAGGGTTTTTTCGTCAATCAGCAATGTTCGCAGGGCTTGTTCAATCAAATCATCCGTATTTTTAAAGGCACCGGACGCCAAAACCACCTGAACATCACGCTGCAAATCAGGGGGAAGGTGAACGCGCATCATGGGGGAAAACTCTCTTAAAGATACCCCCATCATACCACAACCCCATAAAAAAATCATGAGGAAATCTCAACGCACCACCATCCTGTGAAAAATGTCACAAAATTATACCTTCAATAACAAAGGTTTTTATTGTCAAAGCAAATTACAAATGTCCGCTTTTAGCAACTTAGGAATGTCCGCTTTTTGTTTTTTTAGGTGCAGGGGGCGGGGTAGGTTTTTATCCACAAATCCATAGCCCTTTTTTTAGGGCTCTTT
>JBILMD010000027.1:0-12372 GCA_044375675.1 Alphaproteobacteria bacterium | reverse complement strand
CGCCCAACGATCCATCTCCCGAACCCCAAAATTTACCATCTCCAAGCTCCTGTTTCATGACAAAACAAAAACCTAAAGCGGACATTCCTAATTTGCTAAGGAGGACATTATCAAGTTGCTCCTACATGTTTTTCAGAATCATTTGACATTTTTGGATGTATCGCGTAGGATAAACAGGCTGATAATGCGGGTAACCACAATGCAAACTGTGAATCAGGCGACTTTTGCCCAGAATTTATCCACGTTGCTCGATCGGCTGCGTGATGATCATAGTCCCCTGATCATTACCCGCGATGCTGCGGAACCGGCCGTTTTGATGTCATGGTCAGATTTTCGCTCCATAGAAGAGACAGCCTATCTCATGGCCAGCCCCCGCAACGCCCAGCGCCTTAACCAAAGCATCGACGCCTTGCAATCCGGAAAGGGTTTTGTGCGTTCGCTGCCCGATGATCAATGATTTTGCAGTGGTCGCCCCAAGCTTGGGAAGATTATCTGTACTGGCAGAGCGCAGACAAATCTGTTCTCAAGCGGATTAATCTTTTGCTGAAAGATACCCAGCGTCATCCCTTTGAAGGCATCGGAGACCCCGAACCCTTAAAACATAACTGGACAGGATTTTGGTCACGGCGCATCAATCGGGAACATCGCTTGGTTTATGCTGTTGAGGATGGGTGTTTGTGCATCGCCCAATGTCGGTATCATTATTGATGGGATGGTGTTTCCAGAGCCGTCAGCTTTTCTCCTCTGCCCCTACCTCACAAACACCGAAGTCCGTTGAATTTTTTTCTGCAGTTGCAGGATGCCGTACAGCAGGGCCTCCGCCGTGGGGGGGCAGCCGGGGACGTAAATGTCCACGGGCACGATGCGGTCGCATCCCCGCACCACGGAATAGGAATAATGGTAATATCCACCGCCATTGGCGCAGGATCCCATGGAAATCACCCAGCGGGGTTCGGGCATTTGATCGTAAACCTTGCGCAGGGCGGGGGCCATTTTGTTGGTTAAGGTTCCCGCCACAATCATCACATCCGACTGGCGGGGCGAAGGGCGAAATACGGTGCCAAAACGGTCCAAATCATAACGGGCTGCGGCGGTGTGCATCATTTCCACTGCGCAGCAGGCCAAACCAAACGTCATGGGCCACAAAGACCCCGACCGCGCCCACCGCACCAGTTTATCCACAGATGTCAAAACATAACCGTGGGTGTTGACCTCGTCCGCCGCCTGACGAATCAGGGTGTCATAATCATATTGGGTGGTGCCGTCCTGCAGGGGGGTTATTCCCATTCCAACGCTCCTTTTTTCCATTCATACAGAAAACCGACCGTCAAAATGCCCAGAAACACCATCATGGACACAAAGCCAGGCCAGCCCAAATCCGTGAGGACAATGGACCACGGGAACAAAAAGGCAACCTCTAAATCAAAAATAATAAACAAAATCGCCACCAGATAAAATCGCACATCAAAGGTCACGCGGGCGCTCTCAAACGGCTCAAACCCACATTCATATTGGGACACCTTTTCATTGTCCGGCCGATGACGGCCCACAATCCATGACGCCACAATCATCACCGCAGCCAACCCCACGGCAATCGCCAAAAACACCAAAATGGGCACGTATTCTGAAATCATAGGGGCACTATACCACGCCTTTGGGATCAGGCAAGTCGCATATTGCTAAAAACAAGTACGCTGTGGTATGCCTAGCTGGTTTTACGGATACAGGGGCTTTTCCTTATGCATGATGATACACGCAATATGACCACGGCAGTGATTCTGTCCATGGTGTTTCTGCTGGTTTACTATGGTTACGTGGCCCCCATGCTGGCACCAGCGAAGAACGATCAGGCGACGCAGTCTGTGTCCCAAATCCCGTCTCAAACCGTGGGGCTGGACCCTTTGGCCAATGCCGCGACACCCGTGCGCCCGTTGCAGGATGTTTTGTCCGAAGGCAACCGTTTTTCCATCGAAACCGCGGGATTAAAGGGCTCTCTGTCCCTGTCCGGTCTGTTGCTGGATGATATGATTCTAAAAAACTTCTTTACAGAACTGGATGGCAAAGAGCCCGTCCGCCTGCTGACCCCGCCCCAAACAGACAAGCCCGATACCTTTTTGCGCATCGGCTGGCTGGGGGAGGGCGCCCCCCCCCGCGATGCCCTGTGGACCGCGGATGCCAAAAAACCAAACCACTTCACATGGACCAGCCCAGAGGGTCTGGTGTTTACAACAATCCTCAGCGTCAAAAACCACCTGCTAACGCTGCAGCAATCGGTGCATAACATTTCCCCAAAAACGCTGGAGATTGCCCCCTTTGCCCTGTTGTCGCGTCAGGGGCCGTTGTCCGATCACACGGGACATTTGGTGACAACGGGCGCAGTGGGAGCTTTTGATGGCACCCTTGTGACCAAAAACGATTCGGATCTGGATGATATGCCCCAGGGTTTTTCCTCTTCCGATGGCAGCAAAGGATGGCTTGGCCTCGCCCAACATTACTGGTTCACAGGGCTGATCCCAGAGGGGCCGGTTCAATTCCGCCTGCGCCGCCAGACCGAGGCCACGGGCCTGCGTCACCAAATTGATTACGTGGCCAAAATGTCCCCATTGCTGTCGGGACGCACCCAAACCTTTACCAGCCATGTTTTTATAGGCCCCAAGGACGTGGCCCTTCTGGCCGAGACCCAAAAAAAACTCAACATCCCCCTGTTTGATCGCGTCATTGATTACGGCACGTTTTATTTTATCACCAAACCCCTGTTTGCCCTGTTGCACTGGCTGTACCAGCAGACGGGTACCATGGGGGCCGCCATTTTGCTGCTGACGGTGATTGTGCGGTTGCTGATGTTCCCGCTGGCCAACAAATCCTATCAATCCATGAACAAAATGAAGGACCTCCAGCCCCGCGTTGACGAGCTAAAGGCCCGCTACAGCGGCACCGCCACCGAGGAACGCCTGCAACTCAGCCAAGAGGTCATGAAGCTGTATAAGGAAAACAAGGTCAACCCCGCCTCCGGCTGCTTGCCCATGTTGCTGCAGCTGCCCGTATTTTTAGCCATGTACAAAATTTTGGTGATTTCGCTCGATATGCGCCATGCCCCCTTTTGGGGCTGGATTCCCGATCTGTCGGCGCCGGATACGGCCTATATCCTCAATGCCTTTGGCCATTTGCCCATAGATTTGCCGTCTTTCCTGCATATCGGTGTTTGGCCCATTTTAATGGGCATCAGCATGTATATCAGCCAACTGTTTAACCCCAAACCCACGGACAAAACACAGGTTATTTTAATGAACACCATGCCCATCATGATGGTCTTTATCGCGGCGCCCCTGCCGGCGGGCTTGGCCATTTACTGGACATGGAGCAACCTGCTGTCCATCCTGCAGCAGCTCTATATCAAAAAAACCGCCAAGGCGACGAAGAAGATTTGATTCTATACGCTTGACGTCGCTCGTCGTTTTTGGTATTGTGTTCTTATCATGACAGGCTATGCATCAGATCATCCTCGCTATCGGGACAAAAATACAGCCCAGTTTGCTGAGGGAAAACGGATAAAAGCGTTTCATGGATTTGAGGAACAAGCCAAAAAACGTCTGGTTCTTTTAGAAGGTGCGGATTCTTTGCATGACCTGACGCTATTGCCCAGCAATCGGCTTCAGGCCTTGGGTGGCCAGCGCAAAGGGCAATACAGTATTCGTATTAACGAACAATGGCGATTATGTTTTGAATGGCCCGAGGGCTGCCCCGAGCCCTTTAATATTGAAATTGTTGATTATCATTGAAAGGAAAACCCATGACTGATAAGCGTCCTATTTATCCCATCCACCCTGGCAAAGTTTTGGCGGATGAATTGTCTGAACTGGGTCTTTCTCCGGCAGCTTTGGCCAAAGAACTCAACATTCCCTCAAACCGAATTTATCAACTGATGGCGGGAAAACGCGCGATGACGGCGGATACGGCCCTTCGTTTGGAACAATGGCTTGGGGTGTCTGCGGCGTTTTGGATGAATTTGCAAAAACGCTATGAATTGGATATGGCCACCCAAACCATCGGTGAAACCATCAAAACCACCATCCGGCGACGGGATGAACGGGTCTTTCAAGAATCCCTTGCAGGGGTGTGAAGGCTGAAAAAGAGGGCTGAACGAACATCACCCCCTAAACGCTATGTTTACCCTTATATGTCACAATCCGTAGAGTCACTGATTTTTCGGGATTTTTATGACTTTGCCTTTCCCTGATGGGTCTTTACCCGTTTCATCCTGCCAAGAGACCTTCGGCGTTCTGTCGGACAAAAGCCCTTTGGAACTTTTGGCCTATTTGTTTCAAGTCAGTGATGCCCTGCGTGGATCATCGCGAGAGATTCACAAAACCGATCTTACGGCGTTAAAATCTCTTTATGCCGTTCTGTCCAATCATTATGGTTATGGACATTTTGCCGATTATGCTGATCTGTCGCTAGAGGATCTTTATAACCGCATCGCGGCCTTCACATCCGAAGACGATCCCTTAAAACAGATTTTTTCTGAGGTTTATCAGGCCCTGTGGGATCTTTACTATCATGATTTTTGCGATGATCCCTTTGGCATGATTGCGGGTTGGAATCCCCATAACGTTCATGAAACGCGGGCCATTCGTTCATCCCTGTTTCATATTCACTATGTGGAACTCTTGCGTCTGGCATGCGTGATGAACGTTTCCTGTCAGGAAACCCATGCAGAAACCGAAGCCTCCCTGCACAACATGATCCGCTTGAAATATGAGGAAATTCTCTCAGCCCTTTACCAACGCGAAGAAACCGCCATTGAGTTTTCAAAATCCATGAAATTTTTGGAAATCAGCAAACAATCCCAGTGTCTGCGTGCGGTTCTTATTTGCCTTGAGAAAGCAAATCGGATATATTCCTAAAGTTATGATGCGCCACGTGGGATGGTTTTATGGCTCAGGCGGCCCTGTCTTGGTTTTGGGACTTTTGCCTGCGGGCTTTGCCCGGCCCCATGATTTCTGATGACGCTTTCGAGGAAAAGGTCCACCAAAAAATCACCTTCCTCAAGCCCCTGTCCGTCGTGCGTTTGTGCGCAGAGGCCCAAGTTCTAGAAGACCATCTGGAACACACACCCCTTGCGATTCCGCCTCTTCCTGATCTGGTGACCTTGGTGGCCATCACGCGATTTTTGTTTGACGTGCACCATATTCATGATTTGAAAGATTATGCCGAAGTCACCGGATATCAGCCCTGCTGTCATCTGTATTCCAGACGATCCGGAAAAGAAAACCCGTCCGATGGACCCCGCTGTTGGCCCAGAAAGGTTTTGGACATTGTACAGGCGCAGGTGATCCAGACGTTAAACGAAAACCCAAAATCTTTTTTAATCGCATGGCAGCCCAGTGAAGTCATCCTGCATCAGGTTTGCACGCAGGCCCTAGAAACGGCCCCTGCGTCTCTCCTTATGACCCTTTACGACTGGCTTTTAACCCGTCTGGCAGACCTGTTTTCAGGAAAAGCCTCAGTAACTGAGGGCGACCATAACCCCCAAGATTTATGGCAAAGCATCGCCGATACCCAGGAAATGCTGGATTGTGTTCAGGTTTTGTTTCTAAAAAATCCCTCAATCCCCGTGGATTATTGCGATTATTTAAAATCCCATAATGTCTTTGAAAAAAAAGAATTTTTCACATCGCGTCAGGATATTTTCCGATCCCTGATGGAAAAGGCATAAAGGGCCCCTGACATCTTGGGCATCATCTGCATCGCATTGTCTGCCTAGGTAGTACCGTGTGGCAAAATTTTTTTTCAAACCGCTTTAAAAAACCACCCCATACCCAAAAAAAATCCAAAAAAACCCCGTCACAAAAAATATCATAAGATAATGATTTATAATGGAAAATTGAACAATCAAAACAACAACAACCAAATTTCTCTGCTTTAAAAAAATCCTCTTGCATTTCTTTGCAGATGGGGTATGACTACATTCAAGGTGCGAATCAAATCACACTTTTTTTCAAACTGCCTTAAATGAGGTTCTTTAAATGAAAACAAGTATCCTACTGTCTGCTATTCTGTCTCTTTTCGCTGTTTCCGCTGCTCACGCTGCTGAAGACGCTGCTAAAGAAGTGACAAAAGAAGAAACCACAACAACAACCACCACCACCACAGAAGCCCCTGCTGGCGAACAGCCTGCTGCCCCTAAAGAGTAGTTCTCTTTCGGTTTCTTTGGGGCCCTGCGGAGTTTTGCTCCGCAGGGCTTTTTGGTTTTTGGGGGGGCATCTCAATGCCTCTCTTTTTTCATACCCTATGATCATCCACCACTTCCAGAGTCGCGATCCACAGCGCTCGATGATCCATTGTGTTTTTAATTTATTTGGCTCTAGACTAGGAGTTAAGTTTTTTTGTTAGAAAACCTTGGCTTTTGTTGAGCCTGTGAGTATGTGGATAACACAGCTAAACTTGGCGTGCAAATATATCCTTGGCTGTGTTATCCACATACTCACAGGCCCCCCGAAAAATGATTTTTTATAAGTTTTTTCAATTCACTATAAAGTTCATTCGTGCTTTTGTTCCACCGCCACTCACATTCTTTGAGATGCAGAAAAAAATTGACTTTCACGCCATTAAATTTTGCCAAACGACGCTTAGCAAACGACCAAAAAGATTCTATTCCATTGATATGAATGCCATTTTTTAAAGAAAATTCTCCCTTGCTGTGGGTCACACGATAGTGTTTATCATAGCCCACATCCACTAAGCCATCATAGCCTCGCCAACCATCAGAATTGATGACGCTGGAAATATCAACTTTTCCTAAGATAATGCCTTGTAAAGTATCACGTTTGCAGTTAGGGACCATTTCTGTGTAAACCTCCCCATCTCTTTCAAAAATCCCAAAAACAGGCTGTTTCAGGGTGCCTCGTCCTCTTTTAAGTTTTCCTTCGTGGCCACGAGAACGTGTGGCCCCAAAATAACTTTCGTCAATTTCTACTAATCCCTTAAATTTCATCATTTTTTCGCACCGGTTCTTGTAAATAATATCGCGAAAAAGACGATAAAACCGATTTACGGTATTCCTGTTGAGATCTAAAAGCTCCGCCGTTTTCGATGCAGGAATGTCCACGCAAAAATGGTGCACTACTTTTCGAGTCTTTCTCTCAGATAACTTGCTGTTCTTTATCATCTTCATAGAATAACACCTTTGTTATTCTAGTCTAGAGCCTTTATTTTCGTACTGAGCCGAGAACAAGCCTAGCGGAGCGATGCCTAGTGAATCTAGGTGAGCGACGCTAGGCGCCGTTCAGAGGCCAGTACGGGAATAAAGTGGAAACACTACAGGTATCACGATTTTCATTCCCCCTCCCCACTTGCGGGGGAGGGGAGGATTCTCTGATCCTTCAGAAAAATCAAAACAAGGCCACTGTCATTGGGACCATGATTCTCTTACGAGCCACTTTTGCCTGTCCCCCAAGGCCCCGCGGATGGGGTTAGAGACAGGGGAGACGCACCACCCCCATCCCGCAAACGATCAAACACAGTGATGGCTTGGGCGACCATGCTGGCGGTATCCCCTGTGTTGGCGGGCAACAGGACGGTTGTGGATTTTTGGGCCAGTTGTTTAAAGGCATCCACATATTGTTCCGCAACGCGCAGATTCATGGCCTCGTATCCGCCGCTTTTGCTTATGGAATCTGCGATCAAACGCAACCCCTCCGCCGTGGCAGAGGCAACCGTCAAAATGGCTTCCCCTTCCCCTTTGGCACGGTTGATTTGATCGGTCAGGGCGGCTTCGGATTTCAAAACAACCTCCTGTTTAAACCCTTCGGCCATGTTGATTTGGGCTTGGCGTTTCCCCTCAGATTCCAAAATCTGGGCGCGTTTTTGACGCTCGGCGGCCACCTGCAACTCCATGGCTTGCAGAACGGTGGATGGGGGGGTGATGTTGCGAATTTCGTAACGCATGCACTGAATGCCCCACGTGCTGGCGGCCTGATTGATGGCCTGAACGATGTTCAGGTTCAGGGCATCTCTTTCCTCAAACGTTTGATCCATGGTCAGTTTACCAATTTCGGATCGCATGGTGGTTTGGGCCAACTGGGTGATGGCATAGATGGGATTGGACACGCCGTACGACGCCGCCACCGGATCCGTCACCCGCAAATACACAATCCCATCCAAAGTCAGGGTCACATTATCACGGGTAATGGCCGTTTGTTCATGGACGTCATAGGCGGTTTCTTTCAGCGAATGCTGATACGCCACCCTGTGAATATACGGCACCAGCAGATTCATGCCAGCCTCTAATTTCCTGTCATACCGACCCAAATGCTCGACAATCCATGCCTCTTGTTGGGGAACAATTTTAATCCCTTTCCAAAGGGTCAGCATCACCAGAAAAAGTATTAAACCTAAAAACAGAGTCATGATGGGGGATCTCCTTAAACGTTGGTGTGATGGTGGGATGGTGGGGATTTGACAATCAGGGTATTCCCCTCAACAATGGCAATGATGGCCAAAGACCCGACAGGCAGGGCATCCTGCATGTCTTCTGGGGCCAGACGGGCATTCATCACGGTGCCGGACCACAGAACCTGACCCATGCGCTCTTTGGTCAGATCTGATCCGGTGATGGTGACCTCTTGGCCAATCATATCATTATAAGTCTGGGAAGACCCCGATGGCAAACGCCATTTTTTCATGGGTTTCCATAAAACAGCCGCCCAAAAGGCCCCAAAGGCCAAAAACCAAACCACCTGTCCTGCCAGAGAAATAGCATACTCAGGAATGTTATACAAAAGCAGGGCTGTGCAAAGGGCGCCAAGGCCAGCGAACAACAGCCCAATGCCTGGCATCACCGCAAAAATTTCCATCAAAACCAAACAAAAGCCCAAAATAAGCCAAAAAAGGCCAGAGCCCAACCAATCCTCACTCATCATCAGGTTCCTTTGTTGTGTCTGAGATGGTGATCATACAAACAATAAAAAAAAATGAAAAGCCCTTGATTTTTCTGCCCCGTCGTCCCCCTTGACACCCCCATCGGGAATGGTGCATGGTGGGGGCACGTTAGAAAAAATGAAAAATTGCGCCCGTGTCCTTCTCTTCCCTGTTTCAACGGTGTTCTGTGTGGGTCTCTAACCACAAGCCTTTGCTGTTTCGCGTGGGTCTGTTGCTGGTGCTCTCGCCCGTTTTGATTTTTTTGGGGATGCTGTTGTTTGGTTTGCTGAATCTGTTTGCCTCTGTGGTGTTGTTTTTGGTGGTTGCGGTTTTGGTCATCGGCTTTGGCCTGATGGTGGTGGCGGTGCTCGAGGATCGCTTTTTATCCCGAAAATCCCCAGAAAACCCCAATCCCCCCGCCACGCCAGCGGACGATCAAGTCATTGACGTTGTGACGTTACCGTAATTGTTTTTCGCCTATGCCTTCCCTCGCCCGAAAAAAAAGCCGGCATGGAAAACGACGCAGGGGCTTTTGGGTTTGGTCCAGACGGCTTTATCGTTCCTTTTGGATTGTCACGTTGATTTTTGTCGCCTTTGCGGTGAATTGGCTGATGACGGCGCCCCTGTCGGTGTATGCCTTTGATGCCCTTACGGCCTTGGGCCAGCGAAGCGGGCTGGTTTTAAACGATCTGAAAATTTACGGATCTTATTATACGCAGGAAAAGGATCTGCAGGACCAGCTGGACATCAAAGAGGGGGAATCCCTCGTTTCCTTCAGTCCCCAAAGCGCCATGATGCGCATGATGGCCCTGCCCTGGATTGAAGGTGTTGAAATTTACAGAATTTTCCCCGATCGGCTGCATGTTTTTGTGCGGGAAAAAAAACCCGCGGCGGTGTTGGTTGTGCCCGATGGAACGGCCAACTTGATTGACAATCAGGGCAAAACCATTGCCCTGAAAGACTCCGGCAGTCATAATTATCTGCTGCGCATTCGCGGGGCGGGGGCAGGGGATCATCTGAAGGCTTTGCTGTCCCTGCTGGGCCAGCGGCATTATTTAAAACAAAACGTCAGCGTGGCGGATTTTGTGGGGGGCCGGCGGTGGGATTTGCTGCTCAGAAACCAGACCCACATTCTGTTGCCGGAAAAAAACTGGGATGCGGCCCTAAATCAGCTGGACACATATTTGCAAAACGATAACCTGATCGAGCGGGGCGTCAAAAAAATCGATTTGCGCCTGCCCGATCAAATTATTGTCGAGCCATAAGGAAACAACAGGCCCCCCTATGACCCCCAAAGAAACCGTGCTCGCCGCCATTGATCTGGGCAACAGCCGCACCTGCTGTTTGATTGCTGTGGCCAGCCCGGGGGCAGAGCCCGTGATCATCGGCAGCGCCGCCATGGAATCGCAGGGCATGAAATACGGCATGATCACCCATTTGGATGCCTGCGCATCGGTGGTGACGCAGGTCCTGAGCAAAGCCGAAAAAGAAGCCGGCGTGCGCATCAAACACGCCACCGTGGGCCTGTGCCCCGTGCAAACCCGCGTGTCTTGGAACGAAGGCCGCCTGCCCACAGGCAAAAAAGCCCTGTCCGAACACCATTTGCAGCATCTGGATCAGGCGACCTTTGCCGCCGGATTACAGGCCAATGATTACCGGATGCATTGCCTGAAAACCACCTATCTGCTGGACGGAAAGCCCCATCAGGGATCGGTTGAGGGGATGATGGCCGATGATCTGGCCATGGCGTCTTTGTGTGTGGATATGCGCAGGGCCGTGATTGATAATGTTCAGATTATGCTGAAAAAATGTCATTTGCATCATTATACCTTTGTCTTCAGCCCCCTGGCCGCGGCCCTGAGCTGTCTGTCTGATGAAGAAAAAGACGCCGGAACGTTTTTTCTGGATATGGGCAGCGAAAGCAGCGGTTACGTGTGTTTCCGCGAGGGCCAAATTGTGGATGCCGGCGTGGTCCCCTTGGGCGGAGAGCACATCACCCGCGACATCTCCGTGGGTTTGGGCGTGTCCCGCAACGAAGCCGAGCGCATCAAAACCCTGTACGGCCGCGGGTTTCAACATGCCATCGACCGGCGGGAATATATCGACATCACCCCCTTGCCCCAATACAACACCCTCAGCAAGGTCCGCGTGCCCAAACCCGATTTAACCCACATGATTCAGGCCAGAGTGGAGGAAATCTTCGAGCGCATCAACCTGCACAGCCCCAGCTTGGCCAAAGTCCAATACATGGCCCTAGCCGGCGGCAGCAGCGAACTGCCCGGGGTGGCCGAGCTGGGGTCAGAGATGCTGAAAAAACACAAAATCCGCCTGTGCGTGCCGCGCAAGCTGCCCCAGCTGCCGTCCAGCTTTCACGCCCCATCCTTTGCCAGTGTTCTGGGCCTGCTGTCTTTTCCCCAAACCATGGGCACCGGCGATCTGGCCCCCGCATGGCACACCTACCACGGCCTCCCCACCTGGCGCCGCCGCACGATGGCGTGGTTTCGGGATTATTTTTAGGGGGGGTACTATGATGCCAGTAAGAATCAGTCACCTTGCAAAGGCTGTGTTGCTGCAAAATTAGAGTAACATATTTTTATCCCTCGAACGACAAAGGTATAATAGTCTTTATCAAGAGTATTATTTTCTATTCCTCTGAAACAATTACAAAAAAATTCGTTAATTGTCGGATCATGGGATAATCCCACAATTCTTTCTCTTGTTATTGTCATTCCATTTTGGTTTACAGCAACTTTTGTCTGCTCTATCTTTGTTAGGATGTTCATCAACTCTTTGATTGCAAAAAGAGCTTTAGGATTGGGGTCCTCGTCAAAGCTTTTTATTTTGCCATGTTCATCCACGTTCCATGTGTTGTGAATTGTATGGATCAGATTGAACACCATAGGAAAATCAAAGTCTTTAAGGATTACATCGGACAAGGCTCTTTGTTGGCCATCAACGACCAATTGGTGATCTGCGATTTTTTCAGGGGAATATTCTGTAGAGTCAGTTTTTGAAACAATGTCTTTTATCTTTTCAAAAACAAGATTATAAATTGCACGTTCCCGTTGTTCACGGGAAATCCCCATGATTGCTACTTCTGCGCCTACATGCAAGGGCCTCTCAAGGTTTTGTAAAGCCCTTAATAATCCGCGTATTATTTCAGGAGAAAGACCTTTAAGAGTTTCTGTCAAAACTTCTAAAAGATCGTTTGGATCTAATCGGTCGGAAATTTTTTCTACAACTTTTTTTAGAAAAAATTTTATTCTTGCCTTACCTCCTTTCAACATAACCGCCGCCAAACATCCCTAAAAAGTCCCACAACACTAAGAACCAGTCCTCTAAAACATTCAGTTTAAATTTTTGATCATAGTTTTGATAAGGGCGAGTATGATAAAGGCCTCGCTGGAGGAGGCAGAGATTTCATAATCTTTTGATAATCTGCGATAATTTCCA
>JBILMD010000041.1:0-3087 GCA_044375675.1 Alphaproteobacteria bacterium | reverse complement strand
GCGGGCGCTATGTCATTTTGGATGCTAAGGTGCCCTTTGATGCCTACTACGAAGTTGTCTACGCCAAAGACCAAGAATCCCGCCAAATCGCGCTGGACCGTCACGTGCGCCACGTGATGACCCACGTTCGGGCTTTGACGCAAAAAGCATACTGGCAGCAATACCAAAACAAAGCCCCCGAGTTTGTGATTTTGTTCATGCCGCTGGAAAGTGCCTTTGTTGCCGCCATCGAGCAAGCCCCAGACCTGCTGTCCAAAACATGGGAACAACGCATCATTCTGGCCACCCCCAGCACCCTAATGGCCACCCTGATGGCCATTGCCCACAGCTGGAAACAGCACCATCTGGCCGATCACGTGGAAAAAGCCGCTGATATGGCGCGGGACTTGTATGGCCGCCTGCAAACCTTTGCCGGCCACCTGCAGGATGTGGGCACCCACATGCAGCGATCCAACAAAAGTTACAATCAGGCCGTGGCCAGCTTTCAAACCCGCCTGCTGCCAAAGGCACGGCAGTTTCAGGCCCTCGCCATCAGCGCCCAAGACCAAAAAGACATCACCCTGAAAGAAGTGGATGAAACCATCACCCCCCTGCTGGAGGGGGTAGCATGAGGGTTATCCCCCGCCAAGGCCCGCATCCCTGATGCTTTGGCGCGGCCTCTTTTTTTGTGTCAATTTTTTTGCACCCCCGCTTTCCTTATGATACAATGGGTGCCTTTATTCCCCCAAAGAAACCCTTTGATTTTTTTGTATGCTTGACACGTCTTTTGATCCCTCTTTTTTTCCCAACGCCAATGGCGCTGAAACAGTGCTTAAGGTTCTGGCCGATCATGGGGTGGAGGTTATTTTTGGCTACCCAGGCGGCGCCGTTCTGCCCATTTATGATGCCCTGTTCAAACAGGACCGCATCCGTCATATTTTGGTGCGTCATGAACAGGCGGCGGTCCACGCGGCAGAGGGCTATGCAAGGTCCACCGGAAAGCTGGGCGTGGTTCTGGTCACCTCGGGCCCCGGCGCCACCAACGCCGTGACGGGATTAACCGATGCCCTGATGGACAGCGTGCCGGTTCTGTGCATCACGGGACAGGTCCCGACGTTTTTAATTGGCACCGATGCCTTTCAAGAGGCCGACACCACCGGCATCACCCGCGCCTGTACCAAACACAATTACTTGGTCAAAGACCCCAATCAAATCGCCCGCGTCATGCACGAGGCCATCTATGTGGCCACCCACGGCCGCCCGGGTCCGGTTCTGGTGGACTTGCCCAAGGACATCCAGTTTGCCCCCGCGGCCTATGTCGAAAAACAAAACGCCAAACCCAAAAGCTATAGCCCCATCCTGCGGGCCCCCCGCAGGGACATTGAAGCCGCCGCAGAAATGCTGGCCGCCAGCACGCGCCCCATTATGTATGGGGGGGGCGGGATTATCAATTCGGGGCCTCGGGCGTCGGATCTGGTGCGGACCTTTGTGCGGGAAACGGGCATGCCCTGTACCCTGACCCTGATGGGACTGGGGGCCTATCCTGCGGGAGATCCCCAGTTTTTGGGGATGCTGGGGATGCACGGCACGTACGAGGCCAACATGGCCATGCACGATTGTGATGTCATGCTGGCGTGCGGATCCCGCTTTGATGATCGGGTGACGGGTCGCGTGGCGGCGTTTTCCCCGCAGTCCAAAAAGATTCACATTGATATTGATGCCTCCTCCATTAACAAAAACGTCATGGTTCACCGCCCCATTATTGGGGATGTGGCCCATGTGATGGAGGATTTTCTGGATGTCTGGCACCAGCGGAATTATAAACTCTCGCTGGAACCGTGGTGGATGCAGATTGCCCAGTGGCGGGAGAAAAAATCCCTCGCCTTTACCCAAAACGGCAGCGTGATTAAACCCCAATATGCCATTTCCCGCCTGTGCGCCTTAACCGAGGACCACGAAACCTATATCACCACCGAAGTCGGCCAGCACCAAATGTGGGCCGCCCAACATTATGATTTTAAACACCCCAACCGCTGGATGACCTCCGGCGGGCTGGGCACCATGGGCTATGGACTGCCGGCAGCCATGGGGGTTCAAATTGCCCACCCTGATGCCCATGTCATTGATATTGCCGGTGAGGCCTCCATCCTGATGAACATTCAGGAAATGGCGACCTTGGCCCAGTACCGTTTGCCGGTGAAAATTTTCATCATCAACAACCGCTGGATGGGCATGGTGCGCCAGTGGCAGGAACTGCTGCACGGCGGGCGGTATTCCGAAAGCTATTCCGAATCCCTGCCCGATTTTGTCAGGCTGGCAGAGGCCTTCGGCGCCGTGGGCCTGCGCGTTGAGGATCCGGCCAAAGTCGATGACACCATCGCCGAAATGCTGTCCGTCAAACGCCCCGTCATTGTGGATGTGTGCGTGGATCCCAAAGAAAACTGTTACCCCATGATCCCCAGCGGCGCCGGCCATAACGAAATGATCCTTGCCAGCGGCGATGAAAACGACACCATATCCGAAGAGGGCAAGGTTTTGGTGTGAGGGGGGTCTTCCTCGGCACACGATAGATCCATTTATCCAATTGGAATGACGATGAATTTAATGCATAAAAACAAAAAAATGAACTCAGAAGCTCTATATATTCAAACTGGCCGACTCATAGAGACAATGCCTGACCTAAACAACGGGAAGTTATCTCCAGAAATTTATAGATGGTTTGGAGATGCTTACGCAATTGTACAAGAATCAGGTGATCTAATTTCATCTGTCGAACTTAAAACTGCCATAGATAACATCACTTTATGCGCCGAAGACTTATCTGATTTGCATAAAGGCGTGGTGCGATCATCTATTCGTAAAATTTACACGATATTGTATCGAACTTTGTCTATTGCGGAGTTATCTGCTCCTGCCATTAGCCAGGGTAGTTTTATTCCGGTGGGGAGTTCTTTTGATGCAATGCGAGAAATATCAAAAATTTTAAGAACCAGTCACGTAAAAACCTTGCCATAAATAATTATGTGTTGCAGGGTGCTCAGAAAAGGTTTTTATGGGCGCAGGCTACAGCAGTGATTTGACGGACCGAGCGTGGTCGATTATTGAGAA
>JBILMD010000003.1:0-124862 GCA_044375675.1 Alphaproteobacteria bacterium | reverse complement strand
AATACAACACTTACCGCCCACATTATGCCTTGAAAGGATCCACACCCTCCGCGTATACAAAAACCATCCTCCTCAAGGACGCCGCTTGATCACCATATCTGTCTCAAATGAGGTGAACTCATACATTATGCGCCCCCCCTCTTTACAGGGTTTATAAAAAATGGTATGAAAAATCATATCATCCGTTTTTTATAACGTTTTTTTAGGGCATTTTATTATGGGGAACGTCTGTTGAGTTCCCTCCCCTGCCCCTTCTTTCGGACAATCGTTTTTCTTTAAAAAATCCTGTTTTTGGCCATGGCAAGGTGTGTCCTTGCAGGCCAACAGGACCTGTTTTTTTAATCCATTTTGAAAGGATCATTTATGCCTACGCCCCGTCTTTTGTTGCCCTATATTGAAACTCAGCAGGCCCAGAAAGAGGTCACGCATGCCGAAGCGCTTAACCGTCTGGATGCCTTGGTCATGACAACAGTGCAAACGCGCGTGTTGTCCGCGCCGCCGATGAATCCCGTGGATGGGCAACTGTATGTGCTGCCAGTGTCTCCTGCCCCCACGGGGGATTGGGTGAATCAGGCGGGAAAGGTGGCCCAGCGTTTGGGGAGCGTTTGGCGATTTCACGCCCCTTTTGCAGGGTGGACAGTGTGGGTGATGGACGAGCAAGCGGCCTATACCCACACAGGAACAACGTGGATTCAGACCACAGCCAAAAGTACCGATCCGGTGGCTTTGCCTTCGTATACACTGGCGACGTTACCAGCGGCGTCCCCCGCAGGGCGTTTGATTTTTGTTACCAACACCGCCGCGGGGGCCCGCGTTGCCTACAGTGATGGCACGAAATGGCGGTTGATCAGCACGGATGTTCTGATCAACTAGCGTTTGTGGGCAATTTCACTTAGGGGGGTTCCGATACCCCATGCGGCGCAGGGTATCATCGCGCAAAATAAAGTGATGGTACAGCGCCGCCCCCAGATGGGCTGCCAGCAGGGCGATGAAGACGTTGGCAGAAACTTCGTGAATATCCTTTAAAATCCCTGCCAGTTCAGGATTTTTGGCCACCATGTCGGGTATTGTGAAAAGACCATAAAAAGATACAGGGTATCCGGCGGCCGAGGACATGGACCACCCGCTCAGCGGCAGCAGGAACATCACACCGTATAGGCCCCCGTGCGCCAGACGGGCGGCACGACGTTGCCAGACGGGCAAGGCCGTAGAGATGGCCGGCACAGCATGGGAGATGCGCCACAGCAAACGAACACTGGCCAGCAGCAGCACCAAAATCCCTGTGGCTTTGTGCAGGCCGTAAACGGTGCCTTTCAGGGCGGGATCTTCGATATCGCTCATCACCAGACCAGCGGCCAGCATCAGAATCATCAAAACGGCCATCACCCAGTGCAGGGTTCGGGCGGTGAGGGTATAAGAGGTGGGAGACATGGCTGAATGATCCTTTCAATAACTTACGGGTTGAAGGGTACGTTTGTCCTTAAAATAATGAGGATTGAAAATGGTTTATGATTTTCCTTCCTCTCCGTCATCATCCTCCCCCGCCATGTGCCCCACACTGACGACGTGTTCGCCTGTGCTGACCTTAAACAGCGTGACCCCTTGGGTTTTCCGACCTGCAATGCGGACGTCGGCAACACCGCAGCGGATCATTTGGCCCTGATCTGTCACCAGCATGATTTGATCGTCATTTTTAATGGGGAAGGCATCGGCCATTTTGCCCGTTTTTTTGGTCATTTCCATGGCCGCAATGCCCATGCCGCCCCGCCCTGTGCGGCGGTATTCATATGCGGAGGATCGTTTGCCAAAGCCCTGATCGGACACGGTCAGGATAAACTCTTCCTCGGCCTGCATGGCCGCAAAGCGTTCAGTGGACAGGCTCAGGTTATCGGGATTGGCCAACTCCTGCCCTGACAGCTTGGCCTGTTCGATGCGATAGGCTTCGCGCTCTTCCATCGTAAAGTCGCAGCGTTTGAGCAAAGACAGGGAAATCACACGGTCTGAATCTGCCAGACGCACGCCCCGCACGCCGCTGGAGTTGCGGCTTTCAAACACCCGCAGTTCATCCATGCCAAAGCGGATGCATTTGCTCTCTTTGGTGGCCAAAAATACGTCTTCGTCATGTTCCACAATGGCCACACCCACCAGCAGATCGCCATCATCCAGCTTCATGGCAATTTTTCCATTGGCCTTGATGTTGGTGAAATCAGACAGGCGGTTACGGCGCACGTTCCCCGAAGAGGTGGCAAACACCATGGTGCGCTGATCATCGGGCTCTACACTTTCAGGCAGGGGCAGGACGGCACTGATCCGCTCGTGCGGTTGGATGTTCGAGAGCATCTGCACAATAGGCCGGCCCCGCGCCTGCGGCGTGGTGGACGGCAGATTGTACACTTTCAGGTAATACACTTTCCCCAAATTGCTGAAAAACAAAAGCGGTGTGTGGGTGCTGGCGATATGAACGGTGGACACAAAATCATCGGTTTTGGTGTCCATGCCACTGCGTCCTTTGCCGCCGCGTTTTTGGGCGCGATAGGCGGACAGGGGCACGCGTTTGATATACCCATGGTGGGTCATGGTGACCACCATGTCTTCCCGCTGGATCAGATCCTCGATGTTGACTTCGCCTGTGTCTTCCACAATTTCTGTGCGGCGGGGGGTGCCGTATTTTTCCTTAATGATCAGCATTTCACTTTTCATCAGGGCCAGCAACTGGTCGCGGTGGCGCAGCAGGGTCATCAAATCCTCGATTTTGGCCACAATATCCCGCAAATCGGCTTGGAGTTTTTCCCGCTCCAGCCCCGTTAACCGATGCAGGCGCATATCCAAAATCGCCTGCGCCTGCAGCGCAGACAGGGTATAGGTGGTTGAGGATACAGAAAAGTCTGGCTCAATCAGGGTAATAATGGGCGCCAGATCAAACAGCGGCCATGCTTTTGCTATCAATTGTTCCTTGGCGTCTTTGGGGGACGGGGCGGCCTTAATCAGGGCAATAATGTCATCAATGTTGGCCACGGCCACGGATAAACCCACCAGCAAGTGGGCTCTTTCACGGGCTTTTTTCAGCAGATAGATGGTCCGGCGACGAATCACATCCTCACGGAAATGCAGAAAAGCCGTCAGAACGTCCCGCACATTCATCAGCAGCGGCCGTCGATCATTCAGGGCCACCAAGTTCACCCCAAAGCTGGTTTGCAGGGATGTGTGTTTGAACAGTTGGTTTAAAATGATTTCGGGCTCGATGTCTTTTTTCAGCTCAATAACCACGCGCACGCCGTCACGGTCGGATTCATCGCGGATTTCGGCGATGCCCTCGATCATTTTTTCCCGCACCAGCTCGCCCACGCGTTCCACCAGTTTGGCCTTGTTCACCTGATAGGGAATTTCGGTGATGACAATGCGCTGTTTGTCCTTGCTATAGGGTTCAAAATGGGTTTTTCCCCGCATGATGATAGAACCGCGGCCTTCCTCGAAGGCGGATTTGATCCCGCGGCGCCCAACGATCATGCCCCCTGTGGGAAAATCGGGGCCCAAAATATAGGTTCGCAGTTCATCCATGCCCAAATCAGGATCGTCGATCAGGGCGCAGGCGGCGTCAATAACCTCCCCCAAATTGTGGGGGGGGATGTTGGTGGCCATCCCCACGGCAATCCCCCCGCCCCCATTAACCAACAGGTTGGGAAAACTGGCGGGCAGAACGGCGGGCTCGGTTAAAGAGTCATCATAGTTGGGAATAAAATCAACGGTTTCTTTGTCGATATCCAGCAGCATTTCTTCGGCGGATCGTGCCAAGCGGGCCTCGGTATACCGCATGGCGGCGGGGGCATCGCCGTCCATGGATCCGTAGTTTCCCTGTCCATCAACCAGCATCAGACGCAAAGAAAACGGCTGGGCCATACGCACCATGGCATCATAAATGGCAGAATCCCCGTGCGGGTGATATTTACCCATCACATCCCCCACGATACGGGCGGATTTACGAAACGGTTTATCGGCGGTATAGCCCCCCTCTTTCATGGCGTACAGGATGCGGCGATGCACGGGTTTTAGGCCATCGCGCACATCGGGCAGGGCGCGGGACACAATGACACTCATCGCATAATCCAAATACGATGTGCGCATTTCCTGTTCGATGGAAACGGTGGGATGGGCGGGCACGGGGGGGGTGAGATCAGTCATGGTTCAGACCTAAGAAAAGCATCGGGATTGTGTCCTTATAGCAGGCTTTGGGGGTGGGGGGAAGGTGTCAAACTGGGGAATTGAGAAAACCCATAAAGTATGCTACGATAATCTTCGATTCTGATGAAAACAAGGTCGCGCTTTTGGAGAGTCTCTCGAAAATCTTGGAATATGACGATAACAAGGCCATCTTGGCCCTGTATGGTCCCCATGATGTGCATTTGCATCATATTGAAAAACATTATGGAATTTCTGTGGCCTCGCGGGGGAATACCTTGCTTTTAAAGGGCAGCGATCCGGTTCGTCTGAATCAGGCGGAACAAACGCTCAACACTCTTTATGATCATATCAAGCGCGGACGGCCCGTGGATGATCATTATGTGGGCCGTTTTTTGCAAAGTGAGAAAGCGACATCTGTTCAGGACCACACCCCCGAAACGGATGTGGTGATCCACACCCGCAGCGGCACCCTGTATCCCCATACCCCCAAACAAAAGGAGTATGTGCAGCGCATCCGCAAAACGGATGTTGTTTTTGGGGTGGGGCCGGCGGGCACAGGAAAAACCTATTTGGCGGTGGCGGTGGGGGTGGAGTTTTTGTTGCAGCACCGCGTGAAACGCCTGATCCTCAGCCGTCCTGCAGTGGAAGCGGGGGAGCGCTTGGGGTTTCTGCCCGGGGATTTACGGGAAAAAATCGATCCGTATTTGCAGCCCCTGTATGATGCCCTGCATGACATGTTGCCGTCGGATCATATTCAGCGGTTGATGGAAATGGGCACCATTGAAATTGCCCCTTTGGCCTTTATGCGGGGCCGCACCCTGTCCGATGCGTTTATTATTTTGGACGAGGCGCAAAACAGCACCGTATCCCAAATGAAAATGTTTCTAACGCGTTTGGGCCAAAATTCCAAAATGGTGGTGACGGGGGATCTCAGCCAGATTGACCTGCCTTCATTGGCGGATTCTGGCCTGCCCCATGTGCGGCGGATTTTGCAGGATGTGAAGGCTGTTGATTTTGTGACCTTTAGCCGTGACGACATTATGCGTCACCCCGTGGTGGCGGCGATTCTTGAGGCCTATGACAAAGATGCCGAGGAACGCATGACTAAGGGCGGGCTTTGATGATGCGACGCTTTGTTGTTATGGTCAGTGTTTTGGTGATGTTGTGTGTTTCCCCATCGGCGGGTGCCGATGGCCTGTCCCCCGGATCGGTGGGGGCCATGGGGATTATTGAACCCAAATCCCGTGTTCTCACCCTAACCCACAAGGGCAGTATGGAGCCCGTGACGGTTGAGCTGCTGTTTGTGCAAGAGGGGGACGCCGTTTCGGCGGGTCAACCGCTGGCGCAGCTGGGCAATCATGCCACCAGAAAAGCCGAATTGGAGGAAGCCAAGGCCCGCATTGTTCGCCTGAAAGCCCAATTGCAGCAAACGGATGTTACCGAGGCTTTTACCCGCAAAGAATTTGAGCGCCGCCAGATTTTGCAACGCCAACAAGCCATCAGTGCATCGGAAAAAGACGAAACGGAAAAAAACTGGAAGGCCGCCGCCGCCCAAGGTGCCGCCCTGCGTGCGGAAATTGTGGAGGCAGGGGCCAGTTTGGATGTGGCCGCGCAAAATTTGGAAAATACCATCATTCGCGCCCCGTTTGCAGGGACGATTCTGGATATTCTGACCCGCCCGGGCGAGCGGGCCTCGGATAAAGGGATTATGACTTTTGCCAACCTGTCGGCCATGGATGTGCGGGCAGAGGTGTTTGAAAGCGACATTGCCCGCATCAAAACCGGACAAAAAGCGGAAATTTTTTTCCCCCAGCAGATCACGCCCATCAGGGGGGTTGTGTATCACGTTGGCTTTGTGGTGCGGGGGAATGATGTGAATGACACGGACCCGCTGGCGGATCGGGACAATCGGGTGGTGTCTGTGCGGATTGCGGTGGATCCCGATGTTGCACCGCTGTTGAAAAACCAGATTTACCGACGGGTTTCGGTTCGGTTCGTTCCTTGATTTCAAAACAATCTTTCCCATGAAGCCCTTATCCCCAGTGCAGCAGTTTCGGTTTGCGGCATCTCTGGCGTGGCGACAGATGATCTTTAGCCGTGCCAAGCTGTTGGCTGCGGTTCTGGGCGTCATGTTTGCCTGTGTTTTGGTGTATATGCAAACGGGGTTTCGGGATGCGCTGTATGCCAGCGTGGTGTTAGCCCCATCAAAAATTGATGGGGATTTGTTTTTGATCCATCGCCAGACCGAGGCCTTTTGGCGCACCATTCCCTTTGCGCGTGCTGAATTGTACCGCACCATGGCGCATCCCGATATCAAAGAGGTGATCCCCCTGTATATGGGTATGGCCCCGTTTAAAAATCCTGTGGATCATAGCAAGCGAACGTTGACCATTTATGGTTATGACCCCCTAACGCACCTGATGAACATTCCGCAGGTTATTGATCAGCACAATTTGATCATTGATCCGGACACGGTATTGTTTGATGAAACGTCGCGTCCTGAATTTGGGCCCATTGCCCAGCTGTTGACCCATGGCCCTGTTCTGACAGAAATCAATGATCGCGCCCTAACCCTGCGGGGGACGTTTCGTTTGGGGGGGTCGTTTGCCTCGGATGGCAACGTTATTGTCAGTGACAATAACTTTTTTCGTATTTTTGCCGGCAGAGTCCCTGAGCAGATTGATCTGGGGGTGATTCGGTTAAAGGCCGGCGCGGATCCTTTGGCAGTTCAAAAAACATTGGGTCAGCGTGTCAGCAAAGATGTTTATTTGTTCACCTTCGCAGAAATGAAACAGCATGAGTTTCAGTACTGGCAAGAAAATGTTCCTGTGGGGTTTATTTTTGGCTTTGGCACGTTGATGGGTTTGGTGGTGGGGATGATTATTGTTTATCAGATTTTGTTTACGGATATTTCCACCCACATGAATCAATACGCCACGTTGACGGCCATGGGGTATACGTTTCGGTATTTGTTTATGGTGGTGTTGGCGTCGTCGTTGATTTTGGCTGTTTTGGGTTTTGTGCCTGGGACGTTGTTGGCGTGGGTTCTGTATCAGGTGGTGGAGGCTAACATTTTTTTACCCATGTCCATGCCGGTGTCAAAAATGCTGTCGATTTTTTCCATGATTCTGGTGATGTGTGTGATGTCGGGGGCCTTGGCCATGCAGAAACTGCGGTCCGTGGATCCGGCGGAAATGTTTTAGCGGCCAAGATTTTCATGTTGTATTTTACTTAAAAATTTGCTAAGGTGGATTCTATTTTCATGATTTTTTAACGCAGATCATTTTAGGCTTTACACAATGACCCAAATGTCGGTATACCTTAGCCGTGCTAAGAAAAACGCCTTTTTTATGAAAAAACTCGGCCTTGGCTTCTTCCTGTTCGTGCCCCTAGCGATTTTTGCCGTGGCCGCACTGTTGCATCAGGAGCCAGAAAAGACAGATGTTTCAGACAATGCCTCTTCTGCATCTGTTTCCACCGTTGCGGAGGCCCAGCGCCCCAAAACCTGTGAAGAACGTCAGGACGGACAACCTTCTGCGTCGTTAAAGGGCCATGATGTCTGGAAGTATTTGTGTAATCATAAGGAAGACGTTTATACAGTGTCTTCGGGCGATACGTTTGCGAAACTTCTTTCCGAACGCGGCCTTTCCTCCTCCCAAGCGCATGAGGCCTCTCAGGCCGTGCGTCGTTTGTGGGATACGCGCGAATTAAACGTGGGTCAAGATGTGCATTTTCTCTACCCTTTGGAGGGAAAAGCTTCTTTAAAGGGCCTGTATCTTCTTTCAGATCCCACCCATTTGGTGGTGCTGAAGCGCACGGGTCAAGATTTTACGGCGGATCTGATTTCCGTGCCGTCCACAACGACCATGGTTTATAAAGAAAGCCGCATCACCAGCAGTTTGTTTGATGCCGCCAACCAGTCCGGCGTTCCAACGAACATCCTGATCGATATGATTCGGGCGTTCAGTTATGACGTGGACTTTCAGCGTGAAGTTAAAGAAGGCAATACCTTCAGCGTTTTTTATGAAACCGTTCAGGACAATAACAAAAAAGTTCTCTCCAGCCGCAACATTGCCTATGCGTCCATGCGTCTGAACGATCGCTTTTTGCGGATTTATGCCCACAAAACAAAGGACGGAAGCACGGTGTTTTATTTCCGTGATGGTAGCTCCACCCGCAAGGCCCTGTTAAAAACCCCTGTGGATGGGGTTAGAATTTCCTCCACTTTTGGTATGCGGATGCATCCCATTTTGGGGTATTCGAAAATGCACAAAGGGATTGACTTTGCCGCCCCCAGAGGCACCCCCATTCGGGCCGCTGGAAATGGTCGGGTTGTGTATATGGGGCGTTTTGGTGCCTATGGGAATTATTTGAAAATCAAACACAATGACAATTTTTCAACCGCCTATGCCCACATCCATAACTTTCCTAAGGGAATGCGGGTGGGACAAACTGTCAAGCAGGGTCAGTTGGTGGCGTTTATCGGCACCACGGGCCGTTCCACGGGCCCCCACCTGCACTATGAGATTTTGAAAAATGGCGCCCAAGTCAACCCCCAGAGTGTTAAACTGCCCACCAGCGAAAAGCTTTCCTCTGCTGAGATGAAGCGTTTCCGGCAAACCGTGGCCAAAGTGGAAATGCAAATGGCCGCCCAAGGCAAAGTCGACACCGCCCAGTTGGTGCAGAATCGGTAGTTTCTGGAAAATCCGTATCTTAGCGCTTAGGCACACAAGGCAAAATCGGATGGCTTTTTTGGCCCCCCCCCTTTTTTAGAACGTGGGAAAGGCCCCTCTGTTCACCGTGTCATCCCCGCGCAAGCCGGTATCCATCGCGTTGATTTTTATAGTGTTTCCACTTTATTCCCGTACTGGCCTGCGAACGGCGCCTAGCGTCGCTCACCTAGATTCACTAGGCATCGCTCCGCTAGGCTTGTTCTCGGCTCAGTACGAAAATAAATTGAAAACACTATATAGATTGGCACCGCCCACCGTTGTTGTCCCGCTTTTGCGGGGGAATGATGGATTGAGGGTTTTCAGAAGGGCCCAGAACTTTATAAATTATTCCGAGAAACCACATTTCCCCGATCATCGAGCGCCAAGGTTTGGGGTTTGGTTGTGTTTTGGGGCAGGCCGGCGGCCTCAAAAACGGCTGCAGGGTCGTAAACGCAATAGGTGTTGTCCGCCACAGCGATGCTTTGATTCAACGCATCGCGTAGTAAGGGGTGATAGCGGGCCATGGCAGGCTCGGCCACAATCAGGGTCACTTCGTTGGGGGATGCGGGGGGTAAGGATGTTTGCTGCTCAGGATAAACCAACAAAGTTGAGGTGGATTTTAACACTTCTGACAGGGGACGTTCGGCTATATCTTGTTTGTTGGCGCCACAGGGCAAGGCTGTAATGCCCTGCCAGCGGGCGTCTAGGGTTTGGGTGACGGGTGGGGGGGCATCTTCGGAGGCACAGGCCCCAAGCATCAGAAACATCAAGGATACGGTGACAGAAGATCCGCGGTTCATGACCGCCCCCAGACCAAATCACTGTAATCTTTTTGTAGGATTTGGGTGATGGTCGAGGGGGTATAACGATGGTGATCAATGTTGGCCACCGGTGTGATCTCATAGGCCGTGCCCGTTAGGAAAATTTCCGATGTTTTGGCCAGTTCATCAGGGAAAATGGCCCGCTCAACCACCGTATATCCCCGTTTTTTCGCAAGCTCAATCACCGTTTGACGGGTAATCCCATCCAAAAAGCAATCGGGTTTGGGGGTGTGAATCACGCCGTCTTGGATCATAAAAATGTTGGCCCCTGTAGCCTCGGCAACCTGACCCCGGTAATCCAGCATCAGGGCATCGTGAAAGCCTGCGCTTTGGGCCTCGTGCTTGCTGAGGGTGCAGATCATATAAAGGCCTGCTGCCTTGGTCCCCACGGGGGCCGTATCGGGGGCGGGACGACGCCAGCGGGACAGGGTCATGGTAATGCCGGTTTCCACCAATTCTTTGGCGTAATAGGTTTTGCTTTCCCACGCCGCCACCGCGCAGTGAACGCGGGTATTTTGGGCTGCAATGGCCATCATTTCACTGCCACGCCACACGACGGGGCGGATATAGCCGTAATGAATGTTTTGTTGCTTCACTGCCTCGATCTGGGCCTGATTCATATCGTCTTCGGAAAAGGGAATCACCATGTCCAGGGCACGGGCCGATGCAAACAAGCGCTGGGTGTGTTCTTTTAATTTGAAAATGGCGCCGTTATAAACCCGAACGCCTTCAAAAACACAGCTGGCATAATGCAGGCCATGATTCAAAACATGAATTTTGGCATCACGCCATGGCACAAACGTTCCATCAAACCAGATGACACCATCACGATCATCGAAAGGGGGAAGAAGGTCAGCAGCCACAGGGATTCCTTTTGTTTATCCTGAAAACAGGCAAACCTTAGCAGCTCTCGCCGGATTCAGGAAGGATTTTTTGTATGCCTTCGCCCCGTTTGCCAGCGCGTTTGTTTTTAAAAAGACCGACCCAAGAACAGATAAATAGACCGAACGCCCCCCTGGGATTGTCCATATCCCAGATACATGGGGCCAAATACGGTATCGGTGCCAAAAAATCCCGCTCCGGACGCGATGGGGCTGCTCAGCAAATCCTGACGACGCTCTTGATAATCCCCCAGCTCGAAAGATCCCCCCACATAGACAGGCAAATTAAAGAAACCTTCGCTGTTGCCATACAGCTGATGAGTATAGAGCAGGCGATTGCTGCTGATGTTGGGGCTTAGGATCTGATCCTTTTGATAGCCGGAAAAATTCAGGAAGCCACCGCCTAAAAATTGACCTTCGAGGGGGGTGTCTTCTTGCAAGGAAAGCTGGAGACTGCTGGTGAAAATCAATGTGTTTTCATCATCCAGACTTTTCACCAACGTCAGGCGGCCTTCCCCTTGTTGGTAATCCTCTGTGGATCCTAGAACCTCTGTGCCTTCGCGAAAGGTCAGGTTTCCAAACTGCCCCTTTTTGGGAAAGCTAACTTGATCCAAGGTGTCATAATCAAAGGAAACAAAATAATTGCCAATATCAAAATTATTATCAACGGCCGAGGATACATCCCCCGTTTGCAGGTCAATATACCCAAAACCGCGCTCTATGCCCACGCGGGCCTCGGCATCCGTATCAAGCAGCATGGTGCCCACGGCGCCCTCGCTGGTGTAGCGGGTCAGACGATATTTGGCGATTTCCTGTTTGTTTTCCAAAATGGGAACATTTTGCCCCTCATAACCTCCGCTGGCGGCCACGAACATACCCTGTTGGGTGGTTAAGGGTTGGTACCATTCGGCCTTGGCTTTGTTGTTTTCCCCCACTTGGCCGTCCAGATTTAGCTCGCCGCCCAAATCATTCAACATCGTCTGGGAATAACGGGCAGACAGGTTATAGGATGTGTTGCCTTCAAAATTATCCTCTAAATTCAACCCAAAACGAAAGTTTTCCATGGACCAATCTTTGGGGCGTGTGGTGATGGCGAGGCCTTTTCCAAGCTCTGTTTTTTCCTCAGGCGAAAGGCTTGAGGAATTATCAGAAAGCTCGGGCGTGTTTTGCATGCCTGTTTTTGTGGTTTTTTCTTCGGCAGAGACAATAACCCCCGCTTTGTTTTCGGGCCCCTCGACAATATCAAATGTCACGTTTTCAAAATGACCCGTTCCGTAAAGACGCGAAAGATCCTGCTGCAAGACATCCATAGACAGTCTTTCGCCTTTTTGGATCGATATTTTTTGCCAAAGGATTTCGTCGCTCAACTTGGAATTATTGTTGAGTTGAACAAAATCAATCACAGGATTTTCAGGCACGGGCCGGTATTGACGGGCACGGACGGCGGCGTATGCCTCAGGCGAAACGGCCAAGGGGGCCAAGGCGGTGCGTTGTTCCTGCGTGGCTTTGATTCCGGGTTTTAGGATCTCTTTGGCCTTGGCAAAATCGCTGGAGCTAAAGCCATCAATATCGGGCCGAATATAAATATCGTGAACGCTGAGGGTTGTTAACTGGCGTTCTTCGTTTTGTTTAATCAAAATGGAAATCATCTGGGCGGCCACGGTTAGGGCCGAGCTGAGTTCGTCATAATTTTTTAAAATGGTGGGAATATGAACCACAATCAGATGGTTGGCCCCCATGGATCTGGCCACATCTATGGGAAGGTTGTTGGATGCGCCGCCATCCACCAGAAATTTTCCATCAATCTCTACCGGTGCAAAAACCCCAGGAACCGACATACTGGCCCGCATGGCCTTAACCAGCGATCCGTGATCCAAAATCACGGGCTTTCCTGTTTCCACGTCAGAGGCCACAGCGCGAAAGGGAATGGGCAGGTGATCAAAATTCGTAATGCCATGACTGCGCAGGGTAAAGTTTAAAAACGCCAGATCAATTTGGTTGCCCAAAATGGCCCCTTTGGGCAGGGCAATCCCGCCCTTATCGTTGAGGCCAATTTTAAAATTCATCAGAAAATTAATATCATCCCGCTTGCGCTGGAACGTAAAGTCACGTCGATTGTTGGGCTCGCTGAACAAGGTTGCCCACTCTGATGTTTCCACCAGCGTTTCCAGCTCTTTCGCGGAATACCCCGACGCATACAGCCCCCCCACAATGGCCCCCATGCTGGTGCCGGCGATGCAATCAATGGGAACATTTTGCTCTTCCAGCACTTTCAAAACGCCTACGTGGGCAATGCCCAGGGCCCCGCCGCCGGAAAGAACCAGACAGGTTTTCGCCTGTGCCGGCGAAACGATGGATAAAAACAACAAAGCGAAAAGGAAAAAGAAGCGATGTGTCATAAAGGAAAAAAACTGATGTATCATAGAGAATCAAGGAATTACCATGAAATCTTTGGGTTTGCCTAAGCCTTTTTTTTATGCCTTAAAAAATAGCATCAAAATCATCGCACGAAGGCCGCGAGTGTGCTTTAAAGACACCATAATCACAACAAAGGGCTGCCATGAGACTGTTTTTTCTTTTTTGGATTCTGTTGGCGTTCTCCCAAAGAATTCAAGCGGCAGAAAACCAAGATGCTGGAGATGCCATTGATAATCCTGTGTTGGCATGGACACAGGATCGGCAGATTCTGTCACAAATTGAAAAAAACCTGAACGTGCTCAAACAAGTTCAGGCAACCTATATCCAGCGGGAAGACGGCAAGCCCAATCAAACCGGCACCCTTTACTGGAAACGCCCCAACCAGATGCATCTGAAAATGTCAACGCGGCAATACCTGATTGTCAAAGCGGGGACCGCTGTTTTTTACGATTTGAATTTGGGTCAGAGGACCTATATTTCCATTGATGACCTGCCGTTGGCTTTTTTGCTGCAGGATCCTGTGGTGCTGAGTGATCGCACGGATTATACCTTTCAAGTGGCGCATGATGACACGCGGACGTTTTTGCGGGTTTTGCCCCAATCCCCTGACCAGCCGCCCCTGTATTTTCTGTTTGATAAAAAAACTTTGCAGTTGATGGGATGGGCCTATGTGGATCCCGTGGGCAGCCCCATCCGAACGCAGTTAACATCTTTGCAGCAACCGGCCTCTCTGGATCCCGATCTTTTTAAGCTGCGTCAGAATTTCCCAGGTTTTGAAAGGCGATAACCCCAAGACATATGTTTTTTGGGGCCATAGCCTTTGGTTCTAAACACCTGAAAGCCAGCATCCCGCAGCCCCTGCCGGACACCCGATGCCGCGGTAAAGGTGGCAAAGGTTCCCCCCAAAAGGGTGTTATCCCCAATCCTTGATAAAACCGAAGGATGCCACATCTCTGGATTTTTGGCGGGGGCAAAGCCGTCCAAAAACCAGGCATCCGCCTTGGTGGGCCAATGCGTCAGGGCCTGGGCAGAACCCTCAATAAAAATTTGAAAAATCAATGCTTTGTTGTCCCGTAAGGGGATTTTGACCGCTCTGCTGCAGGCGTTTTCGTAATGGTGGGACATAAGCATGTTATGGGCCTCGGGAAACAGAGCTTTCCAAGGTTGCCCCATCACGATCAGCTGGGACAGCGTTAGGGGGTATTTTTCAACAGCGAAGTACATCAACGTGCTGCCTGCCGGTGCCATGCGCAGCCATAAATCCACAGTGATCAGGGCATTCAGGCCGCTGCCAAACCCCAATTCCCCCACAACAAAACGTGGTGAGATGGCCATGCGCTGCGGCAGAAAATTATGCCGCAAAAAAACAAAGGACGATTCCGCCACTGGATCGTGGGGCTGGAAATACACATCATCAAAGATACGGGAAAACCCATACCCGGGGGCGACGATGATGTCAGGATTTTCCTTGACTTTTTCCATACAATTCGATATGGTTTTTAGTCTCTCGTCGGAGTTATCCGCCATGTCCCTGTCCTATCAACGTAAAAAAGATGCCGGTGAAACCCAAAGGGCCAGAGGGTGGATCTTTCGGTCTTTTTTATGGTTTGTTTCTATTGTGTATGTGGGAACCGCTGTTTCCGCCAGTTTTTTTTATCTGGTGAAAAACGGGGTCAGTAAGCCAAATTTAATAGGTCTGGGATCGTACTGGGAAACCTTGCTTTCCCCCATGGTGTTTTATGAATTTCACCTGCGCTGGATTGGCAACGTTGGTGCCGTGCCCAATGATTGGCGAATGTTTGGTTTGCCTGTTGAAATGTTGATAACGTTTGTGCCCGCCAGTTTGCTGATGTTTTATATGCTGGTGAGGAATCCCTATAGCTTTATCGATGATACCTTTGGATCGTCCCGTTATGCCCGTGATGATGATATTAAAGAGATGGGTTTGCTGGACAAAGGTTGGATCATCGTGATTGGGGAATGGAAGGGGCGGCTTTTGAAATTGCCGGAAACCCTCTCAGTTCTGTGTGTGGCCCCCCCAGGAACCGGTAAGACGGTGAGTGTTGTTGTGCCCACCATTTTAACCTGTGACAATGTATCCATGATTGTGAATGATGTGAAGCCGGAATTGTTCGATTTGACATCAGGCTATCGGTCCAAACACAGTCTTTGTTTTCGTTTGGAATGGGCGGCGCAGGACAAGCCAGAGCAGGATATTTTCTTTCCCCGCTGGAATCCCCTGTCCCCCATGTGTATTCCCGAATTTGGCCCCAACCGTGATTTGTATGTGGACCGTATCGTCAACATTATGATTGTGGAAAATGAAAAAGAGCCCCACTGGTCCACCAAGGCCCGCGCGGCCTTGGCCGGATTTGTTCATTATATTGTTCAAAAATGCGAAACCGGCAATTATCAGGGCATCCCCAAGCAATGGCATGGGCAGGAAGCCAGCATTCCCCTGATCATTGACTGGATGACCGAGGCCATCATGGGGGCCCAAAAGAAAAAAGAAGAGATGATGAAAAAAAACCCCATGCAGGCCATGCAGTATGATCCTGTGACGGAGTTTTTAAAGGATGCCGCCAACGAGGCCCACGCCGGAGGCTTTGCCCCCCGCGCCGTGATGGAGTTAACCAGCCTAGCCGCCACACCGGATAAAGAGCGCGGGTCCATCATGTCCACCATGGATGGGGGCTTGATTGTATTTAAAAACAGCGCTGTGCGGGCAAGAACATCCCGAAGTGATTTTTCCTTTTTGGATGTGCGCGGGATGCGTGACCCTGTGACGGGAGAAATGAAGCCCGTGACTATTTATATTTGCGTGAATCAGGAAGACGCCCGCGCCCTGGGGGTGATTACAGGGTTGTTGATTGAGGCTATGTCCGCGTGGTTGGTGGCCCATAAGCCCAAGGGCAAAACCCGTGACGGCAGGGACGTGGGGCCCTTTCCTGTTTTGTTTGTGTTGGATGAGTTTCCGCAGATGCCCAAGCTGCAGGCCCTGATTGATGGTCCCGCCGTGGGTCGGGGACAAAAGGTCAGTTTCCTGATGATCGGTCAGGATTTGGGCCAGATCAAGGCCAAATACGGGGAAAATGAAATGGAAACCGTGATTTCCACCACCGCCGCCAAGGTGATTTTGCCCCTGAACAACGAAACCACCGCCAAACGGTTTTCGGAAATGGTGGGGCAGCGCACCATGGAATCCAAATCCAAAAGCCGCACCGTTGGTTTGTCTCGTCAAACCAACCCCTTTGCCAGCAATATGCAAAAATCCTTGCAGGGGCAGCCCCTGATCCGTCCGGAGGATTTTATGTCCCTGCCAAACCTAAAGCAGCATATTATCCTGATGCAGGCCAACATGAATCGGCCGATTATGGCCAATACCCCCGCCTATTTCAAACATCCTGAATTGAAACATCTGGTGTATAACCCAGAACATGGCATGGGCCTGAACTACCCCCCTGCCCCATCCATGCCGCCCTTTATGATCGAGGCCCGCAAAGCCGAGTATGAAGAGGACATGCGCCGCGCCGAAGAGCAAGCGTTTTTGAATGCATCGGGGGATGAGGATTAGGGTGAGGGTTTTCCGGCCTTCCTCCCCCTAACTATAATTCGGCGATTCCTTGGTGATGGTCACGTCATGGACGTGGGATTCGCGGTATCCGGCGGCGGTGATTTGCACAAAGGTGGCTTTGGTTTGCAGGTCCCCAACGGTGGCGCAGCCCGTGTAGCCCATAGAGGCACGCAGGCCCCCCGTCATCTGGTAGAGAACATTGTGCAGGGAGCCTTTGTAGGGCACTTGGCCTTCGATGCCTTCGGGCACAAATTTGTTTTTTTGGGTTTGGAAATAGCGATCTGCGGATCCCTTGGCCATGGCCCCATCGGATCCCATGCCGCGATAGGATTTGTATGTTCGGCCTTGATACAAAAACACCTCCCCTGGGCTTTCTTCTGTGCCGGCAAACACAGAGCCCATCATGACGGCATCCGCGCCGGCGGCCAGAGCCTTGGCAACATCACCAGAATACCGCATGCCCCCATCGGCAATGATGGGAACGCCCTCGGCCGTGGCCACGGCCCGACAATCCATAATGGCCGTCATTTGGGGTACGCCCACACCGGCCACAATCCGCGTGGTGCAGATGGACCCGGGGCCGATTCCCACTTTGACGGCATCCACGCCGGTATCGATCAGGGCCCGCGTCGCCGCCCCCGTGGCCACATTGCCCGCGATGATGTCCGTGTTTCCCTTTTGGGGGACAAGGATTTTCAGGGTGTCCAGAACCTTTTGCGAATGCCCATGGGCCGTATCCACCACCAAAGCATCCACGCCCGCCGCAATCAGGGCGAGGCCACGCTCGATCCCCAAATCCCCTGTTCCTGTGGCGGCCGCCACGCGCAGGCGGCCTTTGTCGTCTTTGCAGGCGTGGGGATGGGTTTTGGCTTTTTCCAAATCCTTCACCGTAATTAACCCCACACAGCGATAGGCAGCATCCACCACCAGAACCTTTTCAATGCGGTGTTGGTGCAACAGGGCCTGCGCCTGCGAAAGGGGCGCCCCGTCCATGACGGTGACAAGGTTATCTTTGGTCATGACCGAAGACACCGACACACTTGTATCGGAAACAAAACGAACGTCCCGATGGGTGATAATCCCCACCAGTTTTTGCGTAGAAGACTCAACCACGGGAATGCCCGAAATATGGTGGGTTTGCATCAGGGAAAGGGCCTCCCCCACGGTGGATTGGGGGGTGATGGTGACGGGGTCTTGGACCACGCCGGCTTCGAATTTTTTAACGGTTTTGACGGTTTGGACCTGCTCCTCGACGGTCATGTTGCGATGAATGACGCCAATGCCGCCCGCTTGGGCCATGGCAATGGCCATGGGGGCCTCGGTCACGGTATCCATGGCCGCCGATAAAAAGGGAATGTTCAACGTTAACCGCCGCGTCAATCGCGTTTTCAAATCCACATCGCTGGGCAACACATCCGAATGCGCGGGCACCAGCAAAACATCATCAAAGGTTAGTCCCAAAGGAATGGTTTGGTTTATGGTTTGCGATGGGGTGGGGATGATAAGGGGCATAAAAAATCGGTCGCTTTCCCTGTTTAAAAAACCAAAAGGAAACCCCAAGGCCCCCTTTTTCCGACGCATTATAAGAGTTTTGGGGTTTTGATGTCAAAGCAAATTAGGGTGGCCCTGAAAAATTCCCCTTGGCAACACCATGATCGTTGTGATAAGAAGGTGTCCCTGCGTAAAATGATTATCCGTAATGATGGGAGTTTTCCTTTGCTGATTCATGTCAAAGATAACAATGTTGATCAGGCCCTGCGTGCCCTGAAAAAAAAGATGCAGCGCGAAGGGATCTTTCGGATCATGAAAGCCAAGCGCTTTTATGAAAAGCCCTCGGAAAAGCGAGTGCGCGAGGCCTCTGAGGCCGGTCGCCGTTACCGCAAACAACTGCGTAAGCGTTTGGAAAAAGAAGGGTATTAGACCTTTCCATAGGGGGGTGTTGGCATGTTATCTCAGGCCAGCCCCGCCTCCCTTCCCCCTAAATCCCCCATAGCCTTGGCTGACTTGACCCAGCGGCTTGCCCGCGATCCCGAGGGGTCTTTTTGGGTTACGGCGTCCGCCGGCAGCGGCAAAACCAAATTGTTATGTGATCGCGTGGTGTCCCTGTTGTGTCATGGGGCGGATCCCCAGAGCATCCTGTGTCTGACCTATACCCGCGCCGCCGCATCGGAAATGAAGCAGCGGGTGCTGTCCATTTTGCAGAAAATCGCCCATGGGGATCCGGCCTATGCCGATTTTTATGATCTTTTGTGCCAAAGGGGAGTGGATCCGGTGCGGTTTTCCCTGTCCCTGATGGACAATCAACATCGTTTGTCGTTTCAGACCATTCATTCATTTTGTGAACGTTTGCTGCGAAGGTTCCCTCTGGAAGGCAACGTTAGCCCCGATTTTAAAGTGTTAGAAGAATCAGAAGCCCAGATGCTGTTAACGCAGGCGGCAGAGGCATTTTACGATTTGGACCGCATTCAGGGGGATGATGCCACCGCAAAGCTGTTGGCACTTTATTTGAACGAGGGGCAATATCTTGATGCGCTTAAGCCATTGATCCGAAAGCCCTATTTGCTGTATCAGGCCATTGCCATGCCGCTGGATCTGTTTTGCGAAACCCTGAAACAACAGTTGGGCTTGCCCCACGATGACAGTGATGTGGATACCCTGCGGGATCAATGCAACACCGCCCTGCCCGATGTGGTTTTGCAGCGTATCGCAGAGGCCCTGTGCCTAAGCACCAGCAAGACGGATAGGGACAAGGGAGTTTTTTTAAGTGATTTCTTAACACAATCACAAGATCATAAGGATTATCAAGGTTATATTAACATTTTTTTAACCAATGAATACACTATACGCGCAAAGTTTGTGACCAAGCAAGCCCCCCTATCGCCAGAGGATCTGGCGTTGTTATCCAGCGAAGCCCTGCGGCTGTATACCCTGCGCCAGCGTTTGTATGGGGCGGAATGTCTTCAGGCCACGGTGGCCCTGCGGTCCGTGGCCACGGCGGTTTGGGGGGCGTATATCACGGCCAAGGAGGCCAACGGTGCGCTGGATTTTGATGATTTGCTGGAGGGGACCCTGCGCCTGTTGCAGCATCATAATGCCTGGATTGTGTATAAACTGGAACATGCCCTTAAACACATTCTGCTGGACGAGGCCCAAGACACCAACCCCCATCAATGGACCCTGATTAACCATTTGCTGGAAGAAACCCTCTCCGGCGATACAGAAACGGCCAAATCCCTGCTGGTGGTGGGGGATTACAAACAGTCCATTTACCGGTTTCAGGATGCGGATCCTGAAGGGTACCGCGCTGAATATGACGTTTTGCAGGAACGGTATGCCGAGGCTAACCGCCCCCTGATACCCCTGAAACTGGAAACATCGTTTCGCACAACGCCCCAGGTTTTGGGGTTTGTCGATGATGTTTTTCAAAAAACATCCATGGGTCAGGGGGTTTTAACCCCCAAAGAGGGATCCTTAACCCACCATCCCGCCCGTGCTGAGGCCGCCGGAGAGGTTGTTTTGCATCCCATGATCCCCCTGCCCACCAAAAACGCCGATGTTACCTTTCTGCTGCCCACACACCAGCATCACGGACAAACCCATGCCGCCATCGTGGCGGACACCATTGCCAGTGCCATTGATGATCTTTTGGCCAGTGGAAAGGGCCTGCCGTCCCGTCAGAATCGGCCCATCACCCCATCGGATATTTGGATTTTGCTGCAGCGGCGGGGCACGTTGCAATCGGCATTGTTGTCGGCTTTGGGGGCACGCGGCATCCCCGTTGCGGGGGGGGACCGGATTTTCCTGAAAGAAACCTTGGCGGTGAAGGACCTTTTGGCCCTGCTGCTGTTTATGGTGGAGCCCGATGATGATTTTACGCTGGCGTGTCTTTTAAAAAGTCCCGTGGGGGGGCTGGGTGAGGAGGATCTTTTTACCCTGTGTCATGGACGGGCGGGCACCCTTTGGTCGTCATTGTATCATCACGCCCAGCCAGACGATGCGCCCCAAAACCTAAAGCAAACCTATGCACGGTTGCAGCATTTCCTGAATCATGCGGACATTTGGACCCCTCATCAGACGGTGGTGCATTATTTGTGCGTGCAGGGTGGGTATGGGGAATTTCGCTCTGCCTTTGGGGGAGAGGTGGATGAGGTTTTGCATCTGTTCCTATCCTACGCCCTGCGCTTTGAAACCGAAGTCACCCCCACGCTGGCGGGATTTTTGCCGTGGTTTGACCGTCATGCGGTGGATATTAAGCGGGAAACCTTGGGTCACGGAGTGCGCATTCAAAGCATCCACAGCGCCAAGGGATTAGAAGCCCCCGTGATTATTTTGGCCGATGCCGCCCATCGCCCCAAGAGTCATTTTGGTCCCATTGTGTGGTTGCCTGAGGGGTTTTTATGGATTTTGCCCAAACGGGTGCTGCATGCCTTGGCCCCCCTTAAAGAGGCCATGAAAACAAAAGATGATGAGGAATATCACCGTTTGCTCTATGTGGCCATGACCCGCGCTGAGGATGCGCTGCATATTTTTGGGGCCGAAAGTCAGAAAAAAAACCAGAAAGAGGCTGATGCTGATTCCAGCAGCACCCCTTCCCCGTGGTATCACGCCTTGGCCACAGTTTTGAAAGAACAGGCTGCCCCTTTTGGTGATGTCCTGAATCCCGCCTATCGTTGGGGATCTTTGCCGCAGGCGCAGGCGCTTGGTGTTGAAAAAATGCCTGCGGTACTCACCCTGCCGGCATGGTTGACGGCGCCCCCTCCCCCTGTAAAGGCGGCCGTCAAGCAAGCCCAAAGCCCCGATACAGACGCCATCACACTGGGTTTGGCCATTCATTTGGCCATGCAGCATTGTTTGATGGGCAGGATTGTGACACAAAACGCCCTGCGGGATGTTCTGTGTGGCTTTTACCCCACTGATGTGGCGGAAACGGGGGCCCAGCGGGCATGGACAGCGTATCATGGGCCAGAGCTTTCCGGCCTGTGCGCACAGGCCCAGCGCATCGAAACCGAAGTGACCCTGCGCTATCAGGGAAAAATCCTGCGGCTGGATGCCCTGATGGTTTGTGATCGTCATGTTGTGATTGTGGATTTCAAAAGCGGCAATGTCACCCAGGCTCAGGCCCAAATGGACCTTTACAAAGACGCCCTTTGCGCCCTGTATCCCCATCATACTGTGGAAACGCGGGTGGTGGGGGTTTAGGGGGCGCCTCAGGGCTTTAATCGTTTCATAATCGAATCGATGTGGATTTGATCGTCTTTATAGGTTGTGGTGGCGGCGTACATCATCAGATTGATGCCGGTGCGAACGCTGGCTTCCCGCACCTCGGGATCAGACGACAGCAATCCCCCTGCCAGATCACTGCCCAAGACAATCATGCTGAAAACACCCTCTTGCGAACCCTGAGGGGCGGCCCCCATGGCACTGAGGCCGGGCCACAGTCCCCCCAATTTGGGCAACAGATAATAGCTGTGGTGCAAAACGTGCTGGCTGGAAACGGGCTGCAGCGGCACCAGACCCAAGGCCCGCGCCAAGGGTTGCAGAGATGCCACCTGACTTTGATGCCGCAGGGGATTGGCCCCGCCCCGTGTGTCCAGAACAATCAGGCCGTCGCCGGCGGTGTATTGCCGCAGGGTTTCGGAAAAATCCTCTGGGGCAAGGGATAGGCTTTCCGGTGATCCATAAACCATCATCAGGGGCAGCCATTCAGAAAGGGGCGTTTGAAACGATATGGCAAGGGGTTTAGGGGCAACGGGCATGTTGGTGCGGGTGAGTGTTTCCTGAATCAAAACCTCCAGAGCGCGGGCCGTGGTCTGATCCATGGACGCTTGACCGGTTTGCAGATACCCGATTTGGGCCTCTCTGGCCCCCGCGGGTAAGGCCGCCACCAAAAACCACACCATCATGGCCGCCGCCGTCACCCTGACGCGCCGAAAATGCAGGGCCAAAACCGCCAGCAATTCCAAAACAAACACCGCCACAATCCCCTGTAACACCCGTGGCCTGAGGTCGCGGGACAGGGATGTTTCCTGAACCTTTCGCACGGTAAACGGCAGGGTGTCTTGGGGGCGCAGCACCGTTTCCATGGGGGGCTCGTTGGCCAGAAAGGGGGCAATGTTATGGGGGATCATGGATGCCCCGTTGCCATAAAGGCCTGCGGGGTGATCGTTTGTGGGACGGGTTCCCTCGTCACTGGGGCGCAGCATGAAACCGGTATCTTTTTGCAAACCGCCATCGGGCATTAGACGCTGTTGCAACGGGAGTTCTGCTGCCGCAGGAGAAGATTCCGCTGGCCCTGAAAAGCTGGCCAGCGAGGTTAATAAAGGCACAAAACTGCCCGATGTTGCCAAATTGCCCCATTCGGGCATCAGCCCCGTGTGAATCAAAACGATTTGCCCTTTGCCCAGTGTCCGCGCCGTGATCCACGGCGTTTGATCGGAAAGACGGGCCAGCGTCACCGCCGTTTCTGATTCTGGCAGGATTTGACGCATTATGGTGATATCCTCCCCGCCTCCCCTTAAGGGGGGGGATAAAAGCTGGCTTTTCAATGCACTTTGCCACGCCAGAACGGTGCCCAATTGCCGCGCCTGAAAACGCGGGGTGTCTGGAAACAAGGCGTCCCGCTGTTGGGGGGTCAGCGCATCCAAACGGGGCCCCCAAAACCGGATCAGTGTGGCGCCGGATTCCACCTTTGTGGTTAAAAACCCCTGTGTTTCCTGATCCAAAACAACCGCATCCGCCAGAATCCACGTGGCAATATCATCATCCCGCAGGGCAGAAACGGACCCCACCACAACGGTATGACCTGACGTCTCTAAGGCCTTGGTGATGTACGTGGCTTCCTGAAGCAGGCCCTGAGGTCGGCCAGCGGCATGAACAACCGCCACTTTACCAGACAGAGACGCGGGCAGCAGCCACCGCCCCGCAAAGTGATCTTCCCCCCTGATGGTCACAACCCGCGCCCCCCCATTCCCCGACGCAGGGGGAAAGGTCAGGGTGTCCCCCGTGCCCTTGGTTTCCGCCAGTCTTTGGCCCGTTTCAACATCATAAAGATCTGCCTGCAGCGGCATAGGGCACCGGTTGTTGAGCGTGGCCTGAATCCCCGTTGCCGTTTGCTGAACATCCGCCAGCGCCGCGCACGATGTCCGGCTGGGCAGCACAAGGGTGGCGTTTTGGGATTGACGCAAACCATCTACAATCCCCTGTTGCTGGGCTCCGTACCGCATGGGGGCGTAGTAGAGGACGGCGCGTTTGTCCGTTCGCTCGCTTAAAATCTTCCCCGTGTCTGTGGTTTGATAGGGGGATAGGGCAAGGGTGCGCTGATAGGTTGTCCAGCCCTCTGCCGTCATGGGTCGGGATGTGGTTTGATCCGTGGTCATGATATGAACATCTGCCGCTGGATAACGATCAAAAAACGCGGTGATGTCGGAAAGCGTGCCGGACACATCCGCACTCCAAGAGGTATCCACAACAATCAAGGTGGGGGATGGGGCCCCCTGCCCCTCTGGAACTCTTTGGGGGCCGGCGGCCCATAGAATCAGCAGCGCCAACAAGGCCAAACGCAGCAGAATCAACCATAAAGGCGTTTTTTTAACGGTTTTCACAGGCCCGCGAGAGGGCCCCAAAAACATCATGGCGGCGAAGGAAACCACGGTTTCCCCCCCAGGCAAAGCCCGCATCCAGCGATAGGCCAAGGGCAACACCAACAGACCCGCCAACAAAAAGGGATAGGCAAACATCATCCGGCTACCTTAAAGCGCAATGGGCGTTATGGGAAGGGTTTGCCTGTACCGTAAGCCTGTGTGAGGTTTTCTGGCGTAACGAAAGTTTTGATGTGCCAGCCCGTTTCTGTGGCAATCTCAGTGGTTTGGGCCCCGTGTTCATGCAGCCATGCGCGGTGGGCGGCGTTTTCCAGGGGACAGAAGATATCGACCTTTTTCCGCTTTTCCAGCAACAGTTTATCCAGCGTTTTCAGCAGCAGAGGCACCCCATCCCCCGTTTGCGCCGAAAGAAGAACGGGAGAGGATTCCAAAGAAAAAAGCTGTTTGTCTTCCTCGTTTAAGGCATCGGCTTTGTTCCAGACATCCACAATGGGTATGCCCTGAATCCCCAGATCATTCAGAACGCCGTTGACATCGCGGGTTTCGTCGGCGTGCCATGGGCTGCTGGCATCATGAACATGCACAATAATATCCGCGCTTTTGACATCATCCAGTGTGGCCCGAAAGGCCGCAATTAACGATGTGGGCAGATCAGAAATAAATCCCACGGTGTCTGATACAATGACCTTTAGCCCCGATGGTAAGGCAAACAGGCGCAGCGTGGGATCCAGCGTGGCAAACGGCATATCCTTTACCAGCACATCGCCCCCCACCAGACGGTTAAACAACGTGGATTTGCCAACATTGGTGTATCCCATCAGGGCCACCAAGGGATACGGACGGTGGGACCGTTGCAGGCTGCGGTTTTGTTTGACTTTCTCCAGATCTTTTTTCAATCGGCGCAGGCGTGTTTCAATCAGGCGGCGGTCGATTTCCAGCTGGCTTTCCCCAGGGCCGCCCAAAAACCCAAAGCCCCCCCGTTGCCGCTCTAGGTGGGTCCATGATCGCACCAGACGGCTGCGTTGAAACGTCAGCGCGGCCATTTCCACCTGCAATTTTCCCTCGTGCGTGTGGGCGCGGGCCCCGAAAATATCCAAAATTAAGCCCGTGCGGTCCAAAACCTTGACCTTTAAATCCCGCTCAAGATTCCGTTGTTGCAGGGGGGAAAGGGCGCAATCCATGATCAAAAGCCCAGCCCCTTCAGTTTCCATACGCTCGCGGATGGTCTCCAGCGCCCCGCCCCCAATATAATGGGATGGCCGCAGGGCCGAAACCCCAACCAAAAATGCCTCAGTCACGGTTAAATCAATGGCCTGCGCCAGCCGGACACATTCGGCCAGCTTGACCTCTGGGGGGCGGGCATCCGCAGAACGGGCCCTTTTGACAACGGGATGAACGACAACACATAGCATGAAAAAAGGATAGCCGGTTTTTCATGGGTTGTCTAAAGAAACGGAAGGTCAAACGGGGATACGTGTGAATCTGGCCATGCCTAGGCTTGCTTTTTTTTCAATTCCGACTATACCCACAGCCAGCGTTATGTTTCTGATGCCATGGGCAACAAAAGGCATGAAACCCAAAAGGATTGTGTATGTTTAAAGGATTTTCCGAAGCCCTGCAGGCCGTTGCTCAGCGATACACTGTGGTGCGCGATGCGCTGTCCCAGACAGAACGTTTGGATCAGGAAACCTTTATCAAATACTCCCGCGAGTTTTCTGAGTTGGAGCCGTTGATTGGCATGATTGATGCCTATCATGCCGCCCAAAAGGGACTGAAAGAAGCCGAGGAGATTCTGGCCGATCCGGACACAGATACAGAGTTCAAGGATTTGGCCGAACAGGACCGCCACAGCTGCAAAGAAACCCTGACCCGTTTGGAACATGAGATCGCGCTGGCCTTGATTCCCAAGGACGCCGATGATGATCGTAACGTCATCGTGGAAATCCGCGCCGGCACGGGGGGGGACGAGGCCGCCCTGTTTGCCGGTGATTTGTTTCGTATGTACACCCGTTATGCCGAGCGGCATCACTGGCGGGTGGATATTGACCAGCTCTCGGAAACAGGCATGGGCGGCGTCAAAGAGGTCGTCATGACGCTGGAGGGACGGGGGGCCTACGCCCAATTAAAATTTGAATCCGGCGTGCATCGGGTGCAACGGGTGCCGGATACGGAATCCAGTGGGCGTATTCACACATCCGCCGCCACCGTTGCCGTGTTGCCAGAGGTTGAGGAAGTGGATCTGGTGATTCACGAAAAAGACCTGCGTATTGATGTGTTCCGCTCCAGCGGGCCTGGTGGGCAATCGGTGAACACCACCGACAGTGCCGTGCGCATCACCCACATTCCCACGGGCGTGGTGGTGCAGCAGCAGGATGAAAAATCCCAACACAAAAACAAAGCCAAAGCCCTGAAAATCTTGCGGGCCCGCCTGTATGAGGAAGAGCGCCGCAAAGCCATGGAAGTCCGCGCCGGCGCCCGAAAATCCCAAGTGGGCAGCGGGGATCGGTCAGAAAGAATCCGAACCTATAATTTCCCCCAAGGCCGCGTGACGGACCACCGCATTCAGTTGACGCTGTATAAACTGCCGGAAATTATGGATGGGGATTTGTCAGAATTGATTGAGGCCCTGACCACCGCCGATCAGACAGAAAAATTGGCAGCGATGGAATAGGAAAAAAGGGTCGGGCGGCTTCGGGCTTTGATCTTGATCTTGCCAAAGGGCGTGATCTCTTTTATAAGAAGGGCCAGCATGAGGCATGTTAGGGATTAAGGGTCTTTAGGATATGTATCTGGATTTTGAACAGCCCATTGTGGATCTGGAAAATAAAATCGAAGAGCTGGAGCGCATTGAGGCCGAAAGTCTGGACCTGCAGGACGAGATTGCCCGTTTAAAAACCAAGCTCGAGCGGCATTTGCAAACCATTTATGGTCATTTGACACCGTGGCAAACCGTTCAGGTGGCCAGACATCACCAAAGGCCCAAGTGTTCGGATTATATTGACGCCCTGATTGAACAATTCACCCCCTTGGCTGGGGATCGCTGTTTTGGGGAAGATAAGGCGATTATTGCGGGTCTTGGCCGTTTTGATGGTCACAGTGTGATGGTCATCGGTCAGGAACGGGGCCGTAATCTGGATGAACGCATCACCCATAATTTTGGTATGGCCCATCCTGAGGGATACCGGAAGGCCTGCCGCCTGATGGGCATGGCGGAACATTTTGGTATTCCTGTTTTAACGTTGATTGACACCCCTGGGGCCTATCCAGGCATTGGGGCGGAAGAGCGCGGTCAGGCCGAGGCCATCGCCCGCTGTATTGAGGTTTCCCTTAGTCTGTCAGTGCCTGTGATTGCCTTAATCACGGGGGAGGGAGGATCGGGGGGCGCCATCGCGCTGGCGTGCGCCGATCGGATTGTGATGATGCAACACGCGGTGTATTCTGTGATTTCGCCTGAGGGCTGCGCCTCGATTTTATGGCGCACCGCAGAGCAAGCCCCCGTTGCGGCGGAAGCGTTGAAAATCACCGCCAAGCATCTGAAAGATTTTGGTTTCATTGACACCATTGTTCCTGAGCCCCTAGGCGGGGCCCATCGCCACCCGGGGCAGGCCTTTGCCGCCGCCCGTCATGTTCTGCGTCAAGAATTGGCGCACGTCATGAAAGTATCCCCGGCCAAACGTCGCGTGCAACGCCAAGAAAAGTTTCTTGCGATGACGCGGGCGGCATAGTACCTTTGTTTGACACTCTTTCTTCACGAGGTTTCGTTCATGAGCACACATAAAGTCACCGACAGCGGTTTTGAAACCGAGGTTTTGCAATCTCCCGTTCCCGTTTTGGTGGATTTTTGGGCGGAATGGTGCGGCCCCTGCAAAGCGTTGGGCCCCTTGTTAGAGGATTTGTCTGAGGACATCAAAAACGTCAAAATCGTCAAAATCAACATTGACGAAAACCCCCAAACACCCCAAAAATACCGCATTCGCAGCATTCCCACCCTGATGGTGTTCAAAGGCGGTCAGCCTGTGGCCACAAAGGTCGGGGCGCTGCCCAAAAACCTGTTGTCGGAATGGATTGCGCAATCGGTGGCCTGAAATCCGTGGTCTAGGGAAAGCGTGCAACCATCGTGTCAAAACCGTATTTAATCGTAACTTTTTACCGGTTTGTTTCCTTGCCGAACGTTCAGGATATTCGGGATCCTTTGTTGGATCTGGCACGCCGTTATCAGATTAAAGGTACGATTTTGCTGGCCTCAGAGGGCTATAACGCCACGCTGGCGGGTTTGCCGGAGGATTTGGAGGCTTTTCGCAGAGATGTTGCGGTCCTCAATCCCGCCTTTGCGGATTTGCGTTGGGGGGAAAGCTGGCATGACACCCTGCCCTTTGGCACCATGAAGGTCCGGTTAAAGGCCGAGACCATCCGTATGAAAGAACAGGCATTGGATGTGACCCTTGCTCGCGGCACCCACGTGGCCCCCCAAGACTGGCAGGATTTGGTCCAACGGGATGATGTGATTGTTTTGGACACCCGCAATGATTACGAAGTTGCCTTTGGCACCTTTCGCGGGGCGGTCAATCCCCGTTTGAATCATTTTCAGCATTTCCCCGCCTGGGCCAAAGAGAATCTGCCCGATAAAACCAAAACCGTTGCCATGTTTTGCACCGGCGGGATTCGATGCGAAAAAGCGGCGGCCCTGATGAAGGCAGAGGGCTTTGATCACGTCTATCAGCTGCAGGGCGGGATTTTGAATTATTTTGCGAAAACGCAGGATCAACAGGATTTATGGCAGGGCAGTTGCTTTGTTTTTGATGATCGTTTGGCCGTTACGCCGGATTTAGAGGCTATTCCCACCCCCGTTTGCGCTTGCCGCGGCACAACCATCACCACAGAAGCGATCAAGTTCCCTGAGGAACCGTTTGCATCCTGCGGCGTTTGTATCCCAACCATCCGTTAATCAAAAGGAATTCACTATGAAAACAGCCCGCAGTCCCCAGCAGGATTTTTCCGATTACAAGGTTGCTGATATTCAGCTGGCCGATTGGGGGCGCAAGGAAATTGCCCTGGCCGAGGTTGAAATGCCAGGTCTGATGGCGCTGCGCCGTGAATATCAGGGGAAATATCCCTTAAAAGGGGCGAAAATTGCCGGTTGTCTTCATATGACCATTCAAACGGCGGTGTTGATGGAAACCTTGGTTTTGCTGGGGGCCGATCTGCGCTGGAGTTCCTGTAACATCTTTTCCACCCAAGATCACGCCGCCGCCGCCATGGCCGCCGCCGGCATACCCGTTTTTGCCTGGAAGGGGGAAACCGAAGAGGAATACACCTGGTGCATTCAAAAAACCATCTTTGGGGACGACGGATGGGTGCCCAACATGATTTTGGATGATGGGGGCGATTTGACGGCGGTGATTCACAATCAATATCCCGAACTGCTCCCCGATATTCGGGGCGTTTCTGAGGAAACCACCACGGGCGTTCAGCGTCTGTACGAAATGGCGGCCAAAGGGACCCTGAAAATCCCCGCCATGAACGTGAACGATTCTGTGACCAAGACCAAATTTGATAACCTGTATGGATGCCGCGAAAGTTTGGTTGACGGAATCAAACGCGCCACCGACATTGCCCTGAGTGGCAAGCTGGCTGTGGTGTGTGGGTACGGCGATGTGGGTAAAGGGTCGGCCGAGTCCCTGCGTTCCCAGGGCTGCCGTGTTGTGGTGACAGAGATTGACCCCATTTGCGCCCTTCAGGCCGCCATGCAGGGTTATCAGGTGGCCACGTTGGAGGAGGTGGTGAACAAAGCCGATATTTTTGTCACCGCCACAGGCAACAAAGATATCATCACATTGGATCATATGAAGGCCATGAAAGATTGCGCCATTGTGTGCAACATTGGCCATTTTGACTGCGAAATTCAGGTGGAGGCCCTGCGGGCCTATCCGTGGGAAACCATCAAACCCCAAGTGGACATGATTACCTTCCCCGACAAAAAGCGGTTGATTCTGTTGGCAGAGGGTCGTTTGGTGAATCTGGGCTGCGCCACCGGACACCCCAGTTTGATCATGAGTGCATCCTTTACCAACCAAGTTCTGGCCCAGATTGAGCTGTGGAATTATTACCAAAATTACCAAAATCAGGTTTACGTCCTGCCCAAGACCTTGGATGAAAAGGTGGCGTATCTGCATTTGGAAAAATTGGGCGCAAACTTAACGGTTTTGACGGATGACCAAGCGGATTATTTGGGATTGTCAAAGGAAGGTCCCTTTAAGCCCGAGCGCTATCGGTACTAGGGGTTTATGCGGCGCCTTTTGTTTATTGCGCCTTCGCCGCTGGGTGATGCTTTGCTGACCACGGGCGTTTTGCGTCATTTTATGGATGTGGATCGCCCTGATCAGGTCCATGTGGCCTGCGGCGCCGTATCCGCCCCCATTTTTTCCGCCCTGACCCCCCATGTCACGGTGATTAAAAAACAACGTTACGCCCGTCATTGGTGGCATTTGTGGCGGCATTATGTGCCCCTGAACTGGCACCGTGTTGTGGATATGCGGGGATCGGCGTTTTCCTATACTTTACGGGCCCGTCATCGTCATCGGTTTGTGAAGCCAAAGGGTTTTGAGACCCAGCACAAGGTGAAACAAATCGCCGCATCCTTTGGCCTGAACCCTCTGTCCCTGACCTTGGGCCCGTGGTATGGGCCCCAGCATCAGGCCGAAGTGGCCCCGTATCTGGGGAATACCCCGTTGCTCTGTCTGGCACCGTTTGCCACGTGGCCTGGGAAGGAATGGCCCCTGGATCGTTTTCGGGAATTGGCCCTGCGGTTGACGGATGGCCCCTTAAAAGGGGCCACGGTGGTGGTGATGGGGGCCCCCAATGAAACAGAGCGTGTGCATGACGTTTTGGTGGGTTGGCCCGAGGATCGCCCGTTGCTGAATCTGGTGGGACGGGTGTCCCTGCCCGCTTTGTTTGTTATGTTGCAAAACGCCCGTCTGGCCGTGTGCAACGATTCGGGGCTGATGCACTTGGCGGCGGCCTCTGGCGTGCCCACAGTGGGATTGTTTGGCCCCAGTCCGGATCAGTTGTATGCCCCTTGGGGCCCCAACGGCCATGTGATGCGCACCACAGAATCCTATGACGATCTGATCAATAAGGCCCATGCGGGGGTTTCCGGCAGTTTGTTGTCGTCCATTTCTGTGGATCAGGTTTATGATGGGATTGTTGGTGGTGCTGATAAAGCTGTTGATGGCTTGTTAAACACATCGGCTTTGCTTTTGCCCGATATAGCATCTTAGCGGCGTTCGTGGTATAAGGTGTTCGTTTTCTCGTTATTCTTGCACCTCTATGCTCCTTTCCATCGAAGATCCCCGCGCCCCGAAAACAGAAGAAGAGACGCAGGCCCCCCGTGTTCAAGCCCTAGGGATTGATTTGGGCACCACGCATTCTGTGGTGGGGTATGTGCTGCCTGATATCACCCCAAAGCAGGTGACGCTGGTGCCGGAGGACGACGGTGGATTTTTACACCCATCGCTGGTGGCGTTGCTGGAGGGGCGTCCTGTGGTGGGGAAAAAAGCGCGGGGCTTGCTCGGGGTTATGGCGTCCGTCAAGCGCTGGATGGGGAAAGACAATCCGCCTCAGGCTCTGAAAACCCGCTCCCCTATTGTGTATGCGGCGGATATTTTACGGCATTTGAAAACGGCGGCCGAGTCCCATTTGGGTTATGCGGTGGATGCGGCGGTGATTACCGTTCCCGCCTATTTTGACGAACGCGCCCGCATGGCGACGAAGCAGGCCGGAGATATTGCGGGTTTTCAGGTGCTGCGCCTGTTGGCGGAACCCACGGCAGCCGCGCTGGCCTATGGGTTAGATCAGCGGGATCAGGGGACGTTTTTGGTGTACGATTTGGGCGGCGGGACGTTTGATGTGTCGCTGCTGCGGTTAACCCAAGGGGTGTTTCGCGTGGTGGGATCCGGCGGCCATGTGGATTTGGGCGGGGATGATCTGGATGATGTTTTGGCCAAATCCTTTTTGTATCACACCAGTTACGATGCCCCGTTAACCCCCGAAGATGCAGCCCGTTTAAAGCAAGAGGCCAAAGCCACGCGCGAGCGTTTATCCCATCAGGATTTTGCGGATATGACGATCTGGTTGCCAAACCGTGACCTGAGCCACCGGTTTTCGCGAAAGGATTTTGAGGCCCTCGCCGCCCCCCTGATTGATCAAACCCTGCGCCTGACCGAAGGGGTTTTGACAGAGGCGGGGATTGCCGTTTCGGCGTTGGACGGTGTCCTGTTGGTGGGGGGCACCACACGCACCCCGATGATCGAGGTTGCCTTGACCCAGCGTTTTGGGGCCCTGCCCCTGAAGGGCATCGATCCCGATCACAGCGTTGCGGTGGGGGCCGCATATCAGGCGCACGCGTTAACATACGGCAGCGATACCCTGCTGGTGGATGTCACCCCTTTATCCTTAGGTTTGGAGACCATGGGGGGGATTGTGGAGAAAATTATCCCGCGCAATACCCTGCTGCCCGCCAGCAAAACCCAAACCTTTACCACCTATCAGGACGGCCAAACGGCCATGATGATTCATGTTATGCAGGGGGAAAGGGAATTGGTGGCGGATTGCCGGTCGCTGGCCACCTTTACCCTGACGGGCATTCCCCCAATGCTGGCGGGGGCCGCCAAGATTGCCGTGACGTTTCAAATGGATGTGGATGGACTGCTGACGGTATCGGCGGAGGAATTAACCACCAAAATCCGTCAAGAAATTTTGGTCAAGCCCTCTTACGGCCTGTCGCAAGAGGCCATGAAGCAAGCCATTTACGAGAGTTTAGAATACGCCCAGCAGGATATGGAGGCTAGGTTGCTGGCCTCTGCCCGTGTTTCGGGCCAAAGGGTTTTGCAGGCGGCGGAAACATTACTCTTAGAACATCACACCGCCCCAGCCCCAGAGCGGCAGGCCGTGGAAAACGCCATGCAAATATTAAAAGAATGCTTGGAACATTCCGATAGAACGGCTATAGACGAAGCACGCGAAGCCATGGAAGCGTCGGCGGCCCCTTGGGTGGCCAGACGCATGAACCAAGCTTTGGGTCAGGCCCTAACAGGGCAGTCTGTGGATACGTTTTCGTCTTAACCTAAGGAGCGTTTATGCCCCATATCACCTTTTTACAGCGCGATGGCACAACCAAAACGGTGGAGGCCCCTTTGGGGTTGTCCGTTTTGGAAATTGCCCATAAAAATGACATTGATCTTGAGGGGGCCTGCGAAGGATCCCTAGCCTGTTCAACGTGTCATGTGGTTGTGTCTGAGGATGATTTTGATCGTCTGGACGCGGCCACAGAGGCCGAAGAGGACATGCTGGATCTCGCCTTTGGCTTAACCGCCACATCCCGTTTGGGCTGTCAGATTATCATGCGGCAGGAACTGGATGGCCTGACCGTATCCCTGCCCAAGGCTACGCGCAATATGATGGTGGATAAGAAAGCCTGAGCCTATCGCAACAAACCAATGGCCATGCTTTTGGCATGTTCATAGTTGATGCTGTGGTTGATATCTTGGCGCAACAGGGTCATGACGGATTTTAAATCCCGAATGGACCTAGCCCCGCAGGCGGTGATTTTTTCGCAAATGATGTCATGCAGGCTTTCATCAGAATAGCTTTTGGGCAACAGGCTTTCCAGTTTTTGGATCAAGGCTTTTTCGGCTTGGCCCTTTTTGTGGGATCCCGTGCCCTGAAAAATGCTCAGACGTTCTTGGTGATAGGCGATGATTTGGCGGATAACTGCGTAACTGTTTTCCTCGATATCATCGGCGTCAAAGCCCTGATCATCCAAAACGGTGGCAATCAGGCGCAGGGTTTGCACAAAAGGAGCATCGCCCAAGGTTTCTGCCTCAAGTATGGCAAGTTTCAACCGATCTTTCATCTGGCACCTTTCGCGGTTTTTTCCTATGCTATCCTTAAAATCCACACCTCTGTTTGATGCAGGGTATGGTTTTAGAATAGCCTTTAACCTTTAAGAAACGTTTAATCTTTCGCACAATGTCCTTTCACCTTTTGATTGTTGATGACGATCAACGCATACGGCTGTTGTTGCAGCGGTTTTTGCGCCAGCATGGCTATACGGTCAGCACGGCGGCGCACCCCATTGAGGCCGTGGAGATTTTGCAATCCCCTGAATATCGCTGCCATCTGATGATTCTGGATGACATGATGCCCTATCAGACGGGGCGAGATTTTTTGGCGCAGCTGCGGGGGCAGGACAATACCCTGCCGGTTTTGATGTTAACAGCCAAGGGGGAATCCGCCGATCGTATTGCGGGGTTATCGCTGGGGGCGGATGATTATTTGGCCAAGCCCTTTGTTCCCGAAGAGCTGTTGCTGCGAATTCAAAACATTTTAAAACGCGCGGGCAACAACCCCATTGAGGCCCCCGCGCCATCCCTGCCTTTGGGAACCCTGACCTATCAAAGCGCAACGCAGAAACTGCTGGGGCCGGATGGTGTTCCCATCGCCCTAACGCCGGCAGAAAAAACCCTGATGGATGTTTTGGTGCGGGCCGGCGGGCAATCGGTATCCCGTTTGGCCCTGCAAACGGCTTTGGGGCTGGAGGAAACCAGCCTGTCCCGCACCATTGATGTGCATCTGAATCGTTTGCGTCAAAAAATTGAACCCCATCCCAAAACGCCCCAATATCTTCAGACCGTGCGTCATCAGGGGTATCGTCTGGTGGCCAATCATGATTAATGTTGGCGGCTATACTCTGTCGTGGTTTGGGGGGTCGGTGGCCCTGAGTGTGGTGTTGGTGCTGCTGAGCGCTCTGGTGGTGTTTTGGGGACGGAAAAGTTGGGCGCGTTTGGGGGCGGTGGTTGTGTTGGTGGCTATGCTTTGTCACCTCACCCTTTTGAAACCTTCCCCCAAAGAGTCCCCCAAAACCATTGTGGTGTTGCAGGATGAAACGGCCAGCGCTGATACCAAGGCGCAGGATTTGTGGCTGAAAACTCTGAAAAACGCCGTTGGGGAAACGGCCACGCTGAAACTGTTTCCCCTAAACCAGACCGATCAGGGAACACGTGTCCTTCCCCCCCTAAAATCGGCGCTGCAAAGCGTGCCAGAGGATCGTTTGGCCGGTGCGGTGATCATCAGCGATACCCTGTGGCATGATGCCAAAGCGGATTTGGAAGCCTTTCGGGCGAATGTGCCCATTCATGTGCTCAGCACCTTTCAAAATGCGCCGGATCGCTCGGTTGTTTTGGAAAAACCATCGTCGTATCAATTGGTGGGCAAGCCGTTTGCCCTGTCCGTTACAGTGCGGGACACCACGCAGCCCGAGGGGGCGGAAATTCCCCTGAATCTGTATCATGGCCAAACCCAAGTCACCCATCGCGTGCGGAACGGTGAAAAAACGTCAATACCCCTCAGCACGGACCATCCTGGGCGCACCCCGTATCTGTTGGCCACGCCGCCTTTGGACAAAGAGGCCAAACTGCAAAACAATGCGGCCGTTTTTACCCTGACGGTGTTTCGGGATCGTTGGCGTGTGATGATGGTTTCGGGATCGCCGCATCCCTCAACACGGGCGTTTCGCAGCCTGTTTAAACAGGATCCCAACATGGATCTGGTCCATTTTTCCATTTTGCGGCGGATGGACAGTGTAGATTTCACCCCGCCGGATGAAATGGCCCTGATTCCCTTTCCCGTTGACGAGCTGTTTTTGGATCGCATCCACGATTTTGATGTGATTGTCATGGATCGTTACGTCAATTTGGGATTGTTGCAACCCATTCACCTGCAGGGGCTGCGGGCCTTTATCCAAAAAGGCGGGGCGTTTCTGGTGATGACAGGATCCGAAGGGACAAAAAACGACAGTTTGCTAGTGTCTTTGCGGGATATTTTGAATTTAAAACCCGCCCCCCAAGGTTATAGCGAGGCCCCCATCACCCCCCTTTTGGGGCAGGATCATCCCATCACCCAGCCGTTTTTGGGCAAGCCCTTGCCTCCTTTGCGGGGATATTTACCTGCATCGTTACCAGAAGAGGCAGAGCCCCTGCTGGAAATACCGGAAAAAACCCCTCTATTAAGCATCTGGCCCGACACCCAGAAGCATGGACGCATGGCGTGGGTGGCCACGGATGATCTGTGGACATGGCGCCGGCCCCAAGGTCAAGAGCCGCCCCCCTTTAACATACTGATGCGCCGTTTGATGCATTGGTTACTGCGCGAGCCTGATTTGGAAGCCCCCCCCATGATTTGCCAGCAGGACAACGCCGCACTGACCTGTACCCCCAGAGGCAAAGCAGCCCCCAAAGCCCCCGTTCACCTGTATCATCCAGAGGGCGTTTGGCAACCCTGGGCCCCCGATGCGGACGGGGTGTATCGCGCCCCCCTAAACCGCGCCGGCCTGTGGGCTGTGCGGGTTCAGAAAACGTTGATTCCTATTCCTTTTGACATGGGGCCGCCGGCGGAGTGGACCCCCGTGCCCCCCTCGGGCGCCGTGTTGGCCAAACACAACGGCGGCAGACATCGTGATGATCCAAACGCCCCTCTCAGCGTGACCTTTGATCGGGGATTGTCAGAGCGTTTATCCCCCCAAACTTTAATGTTTGATCGCCCTTCGGCCTTAATCATGGGACAGGGTCAGGCATGGCCATGGACGGGCCCAGCCTTGGCCGCCCTGATGGGGATGATGCTGCTGTGGGGGTGGCGTCGGGGGTGAGAAACGGAGGACAGAAGATGATGCCTCATCCCCCCTCCAACCATTTCCCCATAACCGTGCGGGTCAGGCCGTCCTCTAAAAACGTCACCTCCACCTTATCATCCCCCAACAGAGACGCCACCACCCCTTCGCCGTAGGTGGTGTGGGACACGGTCTGGCCCACAAAGAAGGTGTTTTGAGGGGAAGATGACCGTTTCTGGGCCGCAAAGGATTGTCGCATGCCTTGCACGCGTGAGGCGTTGTAGGTGGGCAAAATGGGCACAACGTCCTGCGATTCGTCCCAAACATCCAGCGTTTTGGCATGGCGGCCGCCGCCGTATTGGCCAAAGTGTGAGGAGGAACCGGCGGCTTTGTTATGATTCTGATGGTGAATGTGGGCTGTGGGCAATTCCTGAAGAAAGCGTGACGGGGGGTTGTATTGCCACGTGTTGAATTTTCGGCGGCTGTTGGCATAGGTGATCATGGCTTGCTTGCGGGCACGGGTCAGACCAACATAGGCCAGACGGCGTTCTTCCTCCACCCCTTTATCGCCGGATTCATCGATGGCGCGTTGGTTGGGAAAAATCCCCTCTTCCCACCCGGGCAGAAACACCATGTCAAATTCCAATCCCTTGGCCGCATGCAGGGTCATGATGGATACTTTGTCCCCGTCCCCTGTTTCGGCGGTATCGGCCACCAGCATGACATGTTCCAGAAAACTGTTTAACGTGTCAAAGGCATGCAGGGCTGCGATTAACTCTTTCAGGTTGTCCAGACGGGCCTCGGCATCCGGTGTTTTCGTGTCTTTCCACATAGCGGTATAGCCGGATTCATCCAGAATCATGGCCATCATTTCGGCGGGGGAGCGTCTGGAGAGCTGATTCCGCCAGCCCTCCACCATCATCAAAAAGTGTTGCAGGGGTTTTCCGCCGCGCCCCAGCAATTCCCCCGTTTGGTTTTTTTGCAGCAACAGGCGGTAAATGGAGATGCCCGCACGCTCCGCCTCCGCCGCCAGTGTTTGTACCGTGGTGGAGCCAATGCCCCGTTTGGGCAGGTTAATAATCCGATCCAGCGCCAGATCATCGTCAATTTGGGTGGTTAAGCGTAAATAGGCCAAGGCATCGCGGATTTCCTGCCGATCATAAAACCGCAGGCCCCCGATGACTTGATAGGGAATGGCGGCATTCATCAGGGCCTCTTCCAATTCCCGTGTTTGAAAGCTGGCCCGCACCAACATGGCCATTTGTCCCAAGGTCTGGCCGCCCGCCGCCCGTTTTTCGATGGTTTTGGCCAGCAAGCGGGCTTCCTCTGCCGAATCCCAGACGTGATGCACGGCGATTTTTTCCCCCGTTTGATCATCTGTCCACAGGGTCTTGCCCAAACGCCCCTGATTGTTTTGAATCAAATGGGATGCGGCGGTTAAAATGGTTTGGGTAGAGCGGTAATTTTGTTCCAGTTTAATGACGGTGGCCCCGGGGAAGTCTTGGTCAAAGCGCAGGATATTGTCAACCTCCGCCCCGCGCCACCCATAAATGGATTGATCATCATCCCCCACGCAGCATAGATTCCCGTGCCCCTGTGCCAACAAACGCAGCCATAGATACTGGGATACGTTGGTATCCTGATACTCATCCACCAGAATATAGCGGAATTGTTGTTGGTAATGGCGCAAAACTTCAGGAAAATCCCGAAACAACACCAGACACAGCAGAATCATATCCCCAAAATCCAGCGCATTCAGGCTTTTCAGGCGGGCCTGATAATCCTGATAAAACCGGATGGCTTTGCCGCGCAGCTCTTTTTTGTGTTCGCTGGCGGGCACATCGGCGGGCAGCCAGCCCCGATCTTTCCAGCGTTGAATCACGCTGCTGACGATGCGGGGGGGGCAGGCTTTTTCGTCCAGTCCGTAATCTTTTAGCAGTCCTTTGATAATCCGCAGTTGATCATCGGTATCCAAAATGGTGAAGTTTTCCGTGTACCCCAATTTATCAATGTGCTGGCGCAAAATGCGGGCGCACAGGGCGTGAAAGGTCCCCAGCCACAGCCCCCCCACGGCATCCCCCACCATGGCATGAATCCGGTGGCGCATTTCGGCGGCGGCTTTGTTGGTAAAGGTCACCGCCAAAATGCGGGAGGCATACACCCCATAATCCCGAATCAAATGGGCCAAGCGTGTGGTTAAAACGCGGGTTTTCCCAGTCCCCGCCCCCGCCAAAACCAGAACGGGACCATCCACGGCCTGAACGGCGGCGGCTTGCTCAGGGTTTAATCCCTCGCACACAGATGGGGTTGATGCCCTCTCAGCAATCACATTATCGGTCATGGCGTCCGTCCTTTCCCTGTATCCCTTTTCTTTAGCATAACAAAGGATCGGTGGGGGAAAATGTTTAGCCATCCCCCTACGTTATGGGGTTTAAGGGCGTTATTGCGTATCCACGTCAATGGTTATGATGTCTTGATACTGACCAGCGATATTGTCTTTCACCGTCCCCACAGTCAAGGTTAAGGGCAGACTGGATCCCGAAAGGGATGTGTCTGCGGATCGGCGAACTTTGTAACTCGCCCCAGGGGACGTTAAGGGCAGGGATGATCCATTAAACACCGCTGTATAGGATAGGGGTGTTTGTTGCCGCGTTGGATCAACATGCTGCAGTTTCAGGCCATTAAGGGAAGAAAAACTGACATCAACATCCGCATTGCTGAGCAGCTGGACATAGACGGTGCGGCTTTCGCCGGTTTGTAAATCTCCGAAATCAATCTTGTCCACGGTGCCAGCACCACCAAAGGAACCACTGCTGCCGGCAATGTTCACTTGGGCTCTGGCCTTAACCGAAAGGGGGAGATTATACGTGTACGGGCTGCCTACGGCGGTTCCATTGCTGAAAAGTTGTAACTGCAGGGGGGCCGTGTATTCCCCCGCCGGCGCAAACACGGGACCATTCAGAACAGCCTGAAGCTCCACTGGGCCATTAGATGGTACGGTCACTATGGATGGGGCCCCCACATCGTCGGTGAATGAGGGGGATCCGCTGATGCCTTTAAGAATAAAGGGCACCGTATTGCTCCCTTGCTGAAAAGAGCGACCGCTGATGGCCAAACCCACAGTGCATGGCGTGTTATCGGCACTGATGTTCACGTTAAAGCGCAAGGGCAAAGACCCCGATTCAAACAAATCGATGGATGCGCCGCCTGTGGGAGAAACACCAGAAAGGGTTGGATTGCTGCAGACATCTGCCCTGGCCGGTGCCGAGAAAGCAGATAATAAAAGTGTTAGGACAACTAGGGAAAAAAAGCTGCGGGATAACATAAGAGACAATTCTTTCATTTATGGCATTGGTATCAGATTGCCGAGTTCAACCCGGCCAACAGCATCCTCAGGGATAACAAACGTGGTGGAAACAGGCGGATCGGTATAAAGGGTTAGCGTATGTTTTCCTGGGGCCAGCTTTTCACCCACGAAACGACCTGAACGGTTGGTAAAGAAGGATGTTGGCTGGCCCTCTTCAGGGGTAATGATGCCGCTGGCAAGGGTATAGTGGGTTCCATCTGGTCTGACAAGGCGGCCAATGATCACGACCGAGTTGGCAGAGCCAACCTGAAGATCATACCCCGTCCGTGCCCCAGGGTTCAGATCATAACGGCCAGACCCCAAATCATAACCCGTGGGCAGATCGTCAATCTGCACCGGCAGGCGGCTGGGGCTGTAGGTTCTTAAATTAGGGACCAGTGCGGGTCCGAAGACATCTGTTGTTGCCAAGGGCAAGTTATTTTCATTAACATCAACCGCAATTTTATTATTGGTCAAGGTTTTATGCGGCGCGACAATGGCAAAGGCACCATTGCTAGGGCGGCCAACGGCCATCTGGCCACCCGAATAGGCAACGGCACTTTGAAAGGTGACCCCAGAAACCTGTTCTGTAATTCCAGAATCGTTTTGGTCTGAACGCGCTTCGTGGTCAGCTTGCAATAAATAGCGGTTGCCCGTATAGCCAAAATCTGCCGTTGCGGCTTCATCGCTTTCTGATGTATTGGCGCCGGCGGTAAAGTCATAACTGCCCACCCGATTGCGATCGTTGGCTAGGTCTTGCCATTCTACGGATCCTGAGTTGGTAGGGCTGGAATACCGGCTGGATGCGGTGCGAGAGCGGCCGTTAGGGCTGTCAAATTTGTACGTCAGCGTGGCAAAAACACGCCCTTCGGTTTCAGTGTCTTCGTCATTTGTTGTGGAACGGGTGCCATATTCAACATTGATATAGCCGGTTAGCTTTGGGGTTATGGTTTCTGACAAAGAAACGTTTGCAGCAAACGTATCGTCAGTGTCGCGACCCACGGCATAACTCCCGCCAAGGCTGAGGGCGGCGGTGTCTGATAGGGGTTGGCGAAAGCGGGCTCTCCATTCATTTTTTGTGGTGTTGCTGGGCCCTGTGTCTGATTGGGCATCATCAAGGGTGGAAAAGTCTGATGATGTCTCTAGATAAGAGAAATCAAATTCTTGACGCTGGTCTTCAAGCCAAGGATCTGGACGTTCAAGTTTGTAGTCAAGCGTCATAGCCGTGCCCATCCCCGTGTCCGCAATAGAAGAATTGCTGAGGGCATAACTGGCGCCAAAGGTTCCCCAAAGGGTTGCCAGGCCGGCATTGACGCCTTGCGTATTGATGTTTGTATCTCCTTGGGCTGATGCACCGAGGGTCAGGTTGTCGGTCATTCCGCGGCGATAAAAGGTGCTGTATGTGGGGTTGCTCTCATCGTATTCGGGTTCATTATTATCTTGGATTTCAGAGGCCGCACCGAAATTCAAGGAAAATTCAGAAATGCCTTCATCCAGCAGCACAGTGTCACCAAAGCTGCTAAAGCGCATGGTGGTTTCCCGCCCCTGCTGATCACGGATACGCAATTCGATATCATTAAGACCGTCAACAAAGGGCAAATCCCTGAGGTTATAACGTCCGGGGTCCAAGCGCACGGTGCGTACGGTGACACCATTGACAATGACATCCACCACCGAGGTTTGATCCAAAGTAAATTCGCCGCGACCTGTGGAACGAATCATGCGGCTGGGTTGGATTTCGCTATAGCGGCGTTCGATGGACAGCCCGCCAATGTTTCTGAATCCCTGAAGAGAATCGCTGGTGGCATAGTTTAAATCCCCAGCACTGTAGCGCACGGCCGTATCCACATCGTCGTGAAACAGGGTGCTCTGACCACGGTTCCAGCTGCGATCATCCTCATCCTTGAAAAACATATCGGTATCAAGATTCAGGCCACTGACACCAAAAGCGTTGGCCCGCACATTAAAAACGGAATTCAAAGGATTGAATGTATCATCATCACCAGAGGGCTGGGTGTGAACGTATTCACTGCGCACAGAGCTGTTGATGATGGCACTGAAATCGCTGGGCTGAACAAAATCTGCCCCACCAGTATCCTGAAAATACCCCAGGCTAATATCTTTCGGTAGTCGTTTTTCCAGTGGTGTTTGCAAATCAAGACGCACTTCGTCAGCAAGGTAGCGCATGGGTAAACCGGCCGCCGTTAGCTCTTGCGTGGTGACGGTCATGGATGTTTTATCCCGCAGAGGGGCGAGAACTTCAGGCTTGAGCAGTGGGGTCAGCAGGGTTATAAGACGATCACGCTGTACATTCACCAAAGCATCATCCTGTACGGAGGCTGTCAGATCCCCAACATTGCGGCCATCGACCCAAAAGGGGAATTCAAACACCGTTGTGTCAGACGGTGCGGATTTTGCCATAGCTGGGACCACGGATCCCAAAAACAGGCCGCAAGCCAAAAAAATCAAAACCAGCCAACGCGAAAAGGGTGGGTTCATACGGGGCATCAGAACAGGCCCTTTACGGGTTTGATGCTTTGGGCCTTGGGTTAACCACCTGAATCGTTTTGACGTCAGTGGCGGCCCATCCCTCAGGCAGGGTTGTCAGGCGCACATTCAGGGTATGGTTTGGCAACAGCATGGCCACGGGCAGTTGTTTTGTCATGGCCTCGCCTTCGAAATCAACCGTACGGCCAGAGCTTGCACCTGTTAAGCGTAACGCCTTCCGTATCAGGGGCAGATGACCGTTGCCGGTATTTTTAATGACAAACTCTAAATTGCCATTTTGCCCCAGATGAATGTTTTCTGCTGTGGGTACGGCAACAGCCCCTTCGGGAACGACATAGCGGGCCAGACCAAAATTATATAAAAACTTCATCCCAGACGCGGCATCAGGTTTTAGGTCAATGGGCAACTGGCGCACGTTAATGACAAATGCCTTTGTTGCGGGGATTTTAGGATCGCCAATATATTGATAGCGGACCAGCTGCGTTTTTCCAGGCTGCACCAACGTTTGGGGCGGGAAAATCAGAAAATCATCCTCTGCGGGGGTGCGGGTTTCTTTGCCGTTGGCATCAAAATCCCGTTGTTCGGTCACAAGCTCTATGGTGATGGGATGATCGTGGGGGTTTTCTATGCGAATTTCTCCCTTGCTATTCTGACCACTGGCGGCAAGTTCCGCCGACATGGGCTCCACACGGAAAGCCGCCGCAGGAGAAGCATTGGCCAGTCCCATCACCCCCATGATCCACAACAATGAAAAACAAGACTTGATGTTTACAGTCATAAGGATTGTCCTGGGATTTTTATGTTCATTCTGTGGTTGTTTAAAAATTTCAAAAAGAACCGTGTGGCCGCAAACGAAAATCGTCTACGACCACACGGTTAGCGTATCAACAAAGAAAGAGACAACGCCCGAGGATTACAGGGTTTGCAAGGTAAAGGTCAGGGTATCGGTGTAGGTACCAGGATATGAGGTGCCTTTGGCTGTGTTGAAATAGATGTTTGCCTTTTGTTGGGTTGTGTCAAGAATTTGTGGGATATCTAAGCTATCGCTATTAGCAGGAAAAAAACCACGGCTGAGTGCTGTTCCTTGAGTTGCACTGAATCCAATTTTGTAGTCAACAGGGGGGGTGCTGCCGGAAGATTTCAATTGGCTGGCGTTGGCAGTGTCAACCGACAGGCTGTAACCATTGAAATTGTTACACTGAGTGGCGATATTTCCAATATACAAACCGCTTTGTGGTGTTGTCAGAGGAAGATTCCCAGTATCCCCGCTTCCAGCCACAGCTAATGTACAGGACTCAGCAATTGTGCCTTGGAGAGTCAAAGTCGCTGTTTTTGTCGCCGCCATAGCGTGAGAAGACGCAAACAGTGTCAAGGCAAGAAGGGCAGTTGATAATTTTTTCATTAAAAAGATCCTTTGGTGATGAGGTTAACTTTAAGTTAACGATTATTATAAGAATGTTTTTTTTTGTCAAGGATAATTTTTTTATATTTGTTAATGTTTTCAAGGGAAAATGAGGTATAGGCAAAACTTTATTTTTTAAGCAATAAACGGAGAGTATAGGAATGCGTATTTCTAGAAAGATAACATTATCATCTGTACTGCTTTCGGTTATTTTTGCAGCGGGGATCCCTTCTGTGGCTGGGGCCAAGACCTTGACGGCCACCCTTGAGCTGCGTGGTGTTGTGCCGCTGTTTTGTCAGGCCGATGTGCTGTCTGTGACACCGCTGCAGGCGGGCGTGCAACTGAACGTTAACCATAACTGCAATGGTCGCCATCACGCGGTGGTCACGTTTTCCCAGCCTGAGGCGTTTGATAAAGCCATTTTGACCTACGGTGGTGTAACGCAACCCCTTTCTGGTGATCCTGAGGTTCATTTGCCCGAAGAAAAACTGGTGCAGGGGAACAGGGTTCTGACCATTACGGGTATGACGGCCACCACAGAAACCCCCATTGTTATGATATCCCTGATGACGCTTTAGTTGAAATCAGGGCTTTCTCTTTCCCTATTGAGAGGAAGCTGTCCTCAGTCTTCCGTCCCCCATCCGCCCCCGCCGGGGGTTTGAACAATGATATGATCCCCCGCCTGCACAGAAAGGTGGCAGCATCCCGCCAGAATGGTGGGGGATTTTCCGGCTGGATGGTGGATATTCACCCCTGATTTTCCGTCTTCGCCGCCGCTGATGCCTTGGGGGGCTCTTTGCCGGTTGTTGGTGATCAGGGATACATCCATGGGTTCCAAAAATTCCAAATCCCGCCGCACGCCATCACCGCCGCGATGTTGTCCAAAGCCGCCGGTGTTTTCCACCACACACAGTTCCCAGACGCGCACCGGAAAGCGTTGTTCCAGAATTTCCACATCGGTTAACCGAGAATTGGTCATATGGCACTGATACCCTGTGGATCCGTTGAAATCCGGTCCTGCCCCGCCCCCACCGGCCAAGGTTTCATAGTACTGATAGGTTTCGTTACCAAAGGAAATGTTGTTCATGGTGCCATGGCTGGCGGCCTGCGCCCCAAGGGCCAGCAGCAAGGCATCCACAACCATCTGGGACGTTTCCACATTGCCCGCACTCACGGCGTGTGGATAGGGGGGGTTGAGCAGGCTTCCCTGCGGCACGACCAGATCCACAGCCCGCAAACATCCATCGTTCAGGGGGATGTCTTCGGATACCAAAGATCGCAAAACATACAGAACGCAGGCCCGTGTGATGGCCAAAGGGGCGTTCAGGTTGTGCTGGCCTGCGGGGCTGGTCCCTGAAAAATCAATGCGTAGGCGCTTTGTGGTGGGATCAGGGGAAACCTGCACCATCACAACACACCCATTGTCGTGGATGACGCTGGCGGATCCTGGGTTTTTTTGGTGCAACACAGAGGCCACGTGGTTTTGGGCATTCTCTAAAATAAATCCCATGTAGACATCAACAGTTTGTTGCCCGTAAGTTTCCACAATATCCCGCATGGCCTTGACCCCCGCCCGATTGGCCGCCACGCATGCCCGCAGGTCCGCCAGATTTTGTCGGATATTTCTGGCGGGATAACGGGCACCAGAAAACAGAGCTTGCATGGCATCGGTCTGGAAGGTTTTTTGATCCACCAGTTTTTGCGGGGGGATCAGGACGCCTTCTTCGTCAATATGAACACTGTTGGCGGGCATGGATCCCGGGGTGATCCCCCCCACATCGGCATGATGGCCGCGGCTGGCGACAAAATAACGTACGATGCCTTCGATAAAAACGGGGGTAATCACGGTGATATCAGGCAGGTGGGTGCCCCCATGATAGGGATCATTGGTCACAAAAGCATCCATGGGGTTCATGGAGAGTCCACTGGCCAATACGGCCTGTACGCTGGCCCCCATAGAGCCCAGATGCACGGGAACATGCGGCGCATTGGCAATCAGATTCCCTTGGGCGTCAAAAACGGCGCAGGAAAAATCACGGCGCTCTTTGATGTTGACGGAATGGGCGGTTTTGGCCAAGGTTTCCCCCATGTCCTCAGCCACCGCAGAAAACAGGTGGTGGAAAATTTCCAAAAATGCGGGATCGGCGTGGGTGACAGGGGGGCGCATGTCTTGGTGACCTTGCCCCCGAACATCGTTCAAAAGAAGTCCGCCGGTGTCATCGGCCACGGCCACCCAGCCGGCCTCGATTACCAAACTGGTGTCTTGATCCACCAGCAAAGCCGGTCCGGCAATGCTTTGGCCCGGGTTTAACGAGGGCAATTCATACAGGGGCGCTCGGTGCCATTGTCCTTTGCTGTAGAGGCTGTGATGGTCCATGGGGGGTAAATTTTGATTCAGCGTTTTTTTCTGAACCAACGCTGGGGGGACGGGGTCATGACGGGCCTCAACAAGAATCCCCTTCAGCATCAGGGTCGTATCACTGTCAAAGGCACCAAAAAGGGCGCGGTGCTGCCGGTGAAAGGCATCTTTTATGTCCTCTAAGGTATCATGGGGATTATAGGGAATGTCCAAACAGGTATCGCTGCCCTGATCATGCATTTGCAGGGTGGCGGTAATGTGAATGGGGCTGTGTGGGGGCAGGTGAAGGGAGAGTTTGTTTTCCGCCACCGCCGCCAAGGTTGTATAATGATCGAAAAGGTCTTTGGTGCTGTCCTGTGAAAGGAGCACAGACAGATAACGGGATTCCAGAACCGATTCAGGGGCAATGCCCATGCCAAAGGCGGAAAGAACACTGGAAAACCGGTGGATCAGAACCTTTTTCATGCCCAAAGCCTCGGCCACCAGACAGGCATGCTGACCCGCCGCACCGCCAAAGGCGCACAGGGCATACTGACGCACATCAAAACCCCGTGCCACAGAGAGCTTATGAATGGCCCGCGCCATGGCATGAACGGCAACATCCACAAAGCCAGCGGCCACGGCGGCCAAATCTTTGGGTGTGGTTGTGTCCCCCGAAGAGAGAATCAGGGTGGACAAGGCGGCTTCTGCCGCGTCTTTATCAAGGCCTTCGTTGTGGTTTTTGCCAAAGATACGGGGAAAAAAAGCGGGCTGGATTTTCCCCAAAACCACATTGGCATCGGTTAAGGTTGCCGGTCCCCCATTGCGGTAACAGGCAGGGCCTGGTTGGGATCCGGCAGAATCGGGGCCCACGATAAACCGCCCCTCTGTGATGTGCAGGCACGATCCACCGCCGGCGGCAATGGTATCAATGGCCAGTGTGGGGACAGACAGCGGCATGCCATCCACCATGGTGTGATAGCGACGATCAAGGCGCCCATCAAAGCGGGCCACATCGGCAGATGTGCCCCCCATGTCAAAGGTGATGATTTTGGGCAGTCCTGCGGCGCGGGCCGCCTCAATTGCCCCAAACAACCCACCAGCAGGTCCCGAAAGCAAGCTACGCGCCCCCCGAACGTCAGAGGCATCTGCCAGTCCCCCGTGGGACTGCATCAGCCTGAGGGGGATGTTATCAATGTTTTCGTCTTTTCTTAAGGCCCGAACATAAGAAGTCAAGGCGGGAGTCAGGTAGGCCTCGAGCAGGGTTGTGCTGGCACGGGTCCACCATCCTGTTTGCGGGGCGACCTGGTGGGAAAAATACACGTGACTGAAACCGGCTTCTCTGGCCCATTCCCCCATCATGAGTTCATGTTTGGGGTTTTTTACGCTGTGAATCAGACAAATGGCAACGGTGGTGCAATCGGTGTTGTCTTTTAGGGTTTTTAGGGCTTTTTTGGTGCCTTCCTCATCCAGCGGCAGAATTTCTGTCCCCCGAGCGTCCAAACGCCCCTGAATTTCCAAAATGTCGTGATGAATGTGGCCTCGCCCCTGAACAGAGCGAGAGAACAGAGAGGGTCTGGCTTGATCCCCGATGCGTAGGGCGGCCCCAAAGCCGGCGTTGGTGATGAAAACAACGGGTGATCCCTTGCGCTCTAACAACGCGTTTGTGGCCAAGGTGGTGCCAAGGCGAATGTCTGTGATGTTGCGGGTGTCTGAGAGGGGCTTGAAAAGACGAATCCCCTCAATCAACGCATGATCGTATTGATCGGGGTTATCAGACAGGACCTTTTTGACCTCGATGGCCCCATCATCATGAATGCACACAATGTCCGTAAAGGTTCCCCCGCGATCGGCCAATATGCGCATAGGATCAAAGCCTTAGTTGGTTTTTGCGGGCTTGGGACGGGGTTTTTTTTCCGTATCCATGCCGCTGGTGCTGGAAAGGACCTTGATGGGTTCGCTTTTCCCCTCGATCACGTCATCGTTAATGACGATTTCATGAACGTCTTTCATATCGGGAAGATCGAACATGGAATCCAACAAAACGGCCTCCATAATGGAACGCAGACCGCGGGCGCCGGTTTTGCGCTTGTTGGCCTTTTTGGCAATGGCCGTTAACGCGGATTCCGTGAAGGTTAAGACCACGTTTTCCATTTTGTAAAGCTCTTGGTATTGCTTCACCAGCGCGTTTTTGGGTTCGGTTAGGATTTGAATCAGGGCCTTTTCGTCCAGATCCTCCAGCGTGGCAATCACCGGCATACGGCCGATAAATTCTGGTATTAAGCCATATTTGACCAAATCTTCGGGCTCAACGTCTTTCATGACATCGCCGACGCGGCGTTCCTCGGGGGCGCGGACATCGGATCCAAAGCCGATCCCTGAACCCTTGCCACGCTGGGATATGATTTTTTCCAGACCAGAAAACGCACCCCCGCAAATAAACAGGATGTTTGAGGTATCCACCTGCAAAAATTCCTGCTGCGGGTGCTTTCGGCCCCCCTGGGGTGGGACAGAGGCAACGGTGCCTTCCATCAGTTTCAACAGGGCCTGCTGCACTCCTTCGCCGGACACGTCGCGGGTGATGGAGGGGTTGTCGGACTTGCGGGAGATTTTATCCACCTCGTCAATATAAACAATCCCGCGCTGGGCGCGTTCAATGTTGTAATCGGCGGCCTGAAGCAGTTTCAGGACGATGTTTTCCACATCTTCCCCCACATAACCGGCCTCGGTTAAGGTTGTGGCATCGGCCATGGTGAAGGGAACGTCAATAATACGGGCCAAGGTCTGGGCCAGCAGGGTTTTTCCGCAGCCCGTGGGACCAATCAGCATAATGTTGGATTTGGCCAGTTCCACTTCGCTTTGGGATCCGGCGTGGCTGATGCGTTTGTAATGGTTGTGAACGGCCACGGACAAAACCCGTTTGGCCCGCGCCTGACCAATAACGTAATCATCCAAAACCCCCTGAATTTCGCGGGGGGAGGGAACACCGCCGTCTTTGCTTTTCAGCAAAGGCACGCCCGCCTCTTCGCGGATGATATCAGTACAGAGATCCACGCATTCATTACAAATGAACACATTGGGTCCGGCAATGAGTTTTTTCACCTCGTGTTGGCTCTTACCGCAGAAAGAGCAATAGAGGGTGTCTTTGCCATCAGTTTTTTTCGACATACAGAACGGGTCCTTGTTTTTTCTCTTATACCTTATACTCTATCCCTATACCCTAACATAGATCTGTTTAGCAAAACCTTAAATGGGGTTTGGTGCAAGCTTTTTCATTTTAAACACAGATGGCACAGGAGGGCGGCGGGGCGGGACAGTTTTCTTTGAAAATCAAGGGGCAAGACGGAAAAAATACCGCACCTCAGCCCGCGGGGCGGGCTGAGGGAGGATGATTTTTTTTGGCTTGGCGCAGCGGACCCCTTGATTTTCAAAGAAAAATGTGTGGGTGGGAGCCGCGTTCATAGCATGGAGGAAAAAGCCCGCTACCCCCGCCGCAGCGATTTGTATTTCAGCCGATGGGGGGCCAGCATGTCTTCGCCCAGGCGGACTTTGGCGTCCTCAACATAACTGGCGTAGTTGCCGGTGTGGAAATGCAGGGCAGAATCCCCCTCATAGGCAATGATATGCGTGGCAATCCGATCCAAAAACCAACGGTCGTGGGAAATGATCAGGGCGACGCCGGAAAAATCCAGCAGGGCGTCTTCCAGCGCCCGCAGGGTTTCAATGTCCAAATCGTTGGTGGGTTCATCCAGCAGCAGGACGTTATGACGGGCCTTGAGTATACGGGCCAGATGCACGCGGTTGCGTTCCCCGCCGGAGAGATCCCGCAGTTTTTTTTGTTGATCGGCCCCTTTGAAATGGAACCATGAACAATAGGCGCGGCTGTTCACCTCGCGGTCGCCCAGATCCAGAACCTCGGCGCCGCCGGAGATGGCCTGCCAAATGCTGTCGTCGTCATTCAGAACATCGCGGGATTGATCCACATAGCCCAAACTGACTTTTTGCCCCACCGTGATGGTGCCGGCATCGGGGGTGGTTTGTCCTGTGATCATGCGAAACAGGGTTGTTTTTCCCGCCCCGTTGGCCCCGATGATGCCCACAATGGCCCCCTTGGGGATGGCGGCAGAAAAGGTATCCATCAGCAGGCGGTCATTTTCGGCCTTGCTGATGGTATCAAGGGTGATGACCTGATCGCCCAACGGCTCGCCGTCGGGGATGATGATCTGAGAGGTATAGGCCTTGGTGTCCCGTTGATTCGCGCGGGATTTTTCAAAGGCGGTCAGACGCGCTTTGCTTTTTTTCATACGGCCCTTGGGGGATTCATTGACCCAGGCCAGCTCTTCTTCCAGAGATTTGGAGAGTTTATTTTCCTGACTTTGTTGATCGTGCAGGATTTTTTGTTTTTGTTTCAACCATTCTTTGTAATTGGCGTGATAGGGGCGAAAGGTGCCCTGATCAATTTCCAAAATCCATTCGGTGATGTTGTCCAGAAAATAACGATCGTGGGTGACCACGATGACGGTTCCGGCATAATCGCGCAGGTGACGTTCCAGCCATGCCACCGACAGGGCATCCAGATGGTTGGTGGGCTCGTCCAGCAGCAGCATATCGGGCTTTTGCAGCAACAACCGGCACAGCGCCACGCGGCGTTTTTCCCCGCCCGACAGCACCCCCACCTTTTGATCCGGCTCGGGACAGCGCAGGGCATCCATGGCAATGTCGATGTGGCGGTCCAGATCCCATCCGTCCGCGGCGTCGATTTTTTCCTGCAGATCGCCTTGGCGCTCCAGCAGGGTGTTCATGGCGTCATCGGTCATCTCTTCGGCCATTTTCATGCTGATGGCCTCGAATTCCTGCAGCATGGCGGAAATTTCGCCCAGCCCCTCGGTGGCCACCTCGCGGACGGTTTTGTTCGGGTCCATGTCGGGTTCCTGCGCCAAATAGCCCACACGGGCCCCCTTGGCCAAGATGGTTTCCCCCGTAAAATCCGTATCCAGCCCCGCCATGATTTTCAGCAACGTGGATTTTCCCGATCCGTTATGCCCAATCACCCCAATTTTTGCCCCAGGCAAATAGGATAACCAGATGTTATCAAACAACGTTTTTCCGGTTTTCAGGCGTTTTGTCACGCCCTGCATGGTAAAAATATATTGCTCGGCCACGGTGGTTCCTTAAAAAAAGCATGATCAGGTTGACCCCCTCTTTGTGGCATAAAGGCGGGGAGATGGGAAGGGGGGAGAGTGGACGGAGGACAGAGGTTCTCCCGAAGGCTTCCCAACCATCAAAAATCCCCATAACCCACTAAAAATGCTGATGAAATTATTTTATGGGGGAATGTGAATAAAATGCTTGACATATATATATATATATATATATTAGCCTGAATTTAATGACATAGTTTTGCCCCTCGGACAAAATTTGGAGGTTTGCGCAACTTTGCGTTCAAATCGAACCATAAGTTTTTGCAACCTCCGGATGAAACCGAGGGATGTAGAACCTTGTCATGTCCTTTATCCTCCCCGAAAGGGGCACTGACCACCTTAGCTTAGTGCGTAAATTTTACTGCACTTGATCACTTGCAAATTGTCCCTTTATCATGGTGAATCATCATGTTTGAACTTGGAAAAAGATCCGAAATCTTCGGCGCTGAACTCCTGAAGCCCCTGTCCATCGGTTATGGTCGCCCCTCTCAGATGCCATCGCTTCCGCAAGGTCACGATGTTATTTGTGGTTACGATCAGGGTTTAGGTGAACGTATGTTTGTCTGTGAATCCCTTGAGGATATGCAACAATTGTATGATTCCTACGCTCGCGGTTATGCTCTTTACATTTACTGGTATAGCGGAGAAGACGTTGGTTTTGTTCAGGTGCTTGGTGCCGGAGGCACTTAATTTTTCATGAAAATACCCCCACCCGCTCTTCACGAGCGGCGCGGGGTGTTTCCTTTTGGGGGGGGATTCCCCCCCCCCTACCCCAAAATTTTTTGCCGCAATGTCTGCATGTCCTCGGCAAAATCAGGGTCGTGGTCCATGATTTGACGGATTTTGCGCACCGCGTACATGACGGTGGTGTGGTCTTTGCCGCCGTAGTATTTTCCGATTTCGGGCAGGGACAGCGGGGTCAGCTCTTTGGCCATAAACATGGCCACCTGACGGGGGCGGGCAATGGTACGCAGGCGGGTGCTGGCCAAAATATCCTGTAACGTCAACCGATAATGGGCGGCAACGGTTTTGGTTAGGGATTCCAACGTGATGGGCTTGGCCTGAGAGCGCAGCATATCCCGCAGCTGAATCCGCGTGTTTTCAATGGTAATGGGGGCGGCGGTGATGTCCGCGTGGGCGGTGATGCGGTTTAGGGCGCCTTCCAGCTCGCGCACGTTGGATGTGATGGATTCCGCTAAAAACGCAATCACATCCTGTGGAATCGCCATGCCCAAGGCTGCGGCTTTGTTCTGCAAAATCCCCAAACGCAATTCATAACTGGTGGGGTGGATGTCCGCCACCAAGCCCCATGCCAGACGGGATTTCAGACGTTCATGAATCCCCTCCAGGTCCGATGGGGATTTGTCCGCGGAAATAATCACCTGCCGGTTTTGATCAATCAGGGCGTTAAAGGTGTGAAAAAACTCTTCCTGCGTTGAGTTTTTATCGCTGATAAATTGAACATCATCAATCATCAGAACATCGACAGAGCGGAACATTTCCTTAAACGCCATGGTGTCCTTGAACCGAATGGCCCGCACAAATTCATACATGAATTTTTCAGCGGATAAATACACCACGCGGCGCTGGGGCGTTTTTTCGGCAATGTGCCACGCAATGGCGTGCATCAGATGGGTTTTGCCCAGCCCCACGCCCCCATACAAAAACAGGGGGTTAAAGGTCACCGCATCCGCATCCGCAATACGACGCGCCGCAGAAAAGGCCAGTTCGTTAGATTTCCCCACAACAAAGCTCTCAAAGGTCAAACGGGGATCGAGCTGGATGGAAAAACGGGACAAATCCGCCGAGGCAGTGGGCAAGGTGGCCACAACAGACGCAGAGGGAAGCGGGGCAGCATTGCCCGCTGGCTTTGCGTCGTTGGCGGTTGGTTTGGGATGGGTATCCCCCACATCAATGGTAATGTCAGTGAGCGCCGGATTGACGCGGCGGGCAAAAAAACGAATGCGGTCGGTGTAATGGCTTTCGATCCATTTGCGGGCCAAGGTTGTGGGGGCAATCAAACGCAAACGATGATCATCGGCGGGGGAAAACACAATGGGACGAATCCAGCTGTCAAAGGCGGCTTGGCCCAGCTCGTGCCGCAAGGATTCTTGAACCATATGCCACTGGTGCTGATTCAAAAGAACCTCCCCTAACCTTACGTTTTGTCCACACAACAACCCAGATTTTAAGGAACAGAAATCCCAAGGGGGGTTAGCCCAAAAAAACAAACATAATCAAAGACGTGATGACGTAATTAAGCCGACAACGCCGAAACGCGGGCATGAAGGCCAGAAATCCGACGGGCAGCCGTGTTTTTGTGCAAAACACCCTTTGTGATGCCCCTGTGAATTTCAGGCTGGGCCAACAGAAATGCCTGACGTGCAGCCTCTGCATCACCGGCAAGGACGGCGTCCTCAACACGGCGAATAAAGGTTTTGATGCGACTGACCCTAGCCCGACGCACTTCGGTGCGGGTGAGGGTCTGACGGGCCCGTTTCAGGGCAGACTTATGATTGGCCATAACAACGAAACTCTAGCTTGCTGATCAAATGTTCATCTGTTGTAACCCGAGGATCCGTTAAGGTCAAGGGGGCAAATGATTGGATGAGGGATTGACAAAATAAACCTTTTATGGAATATATTTATGAGTAACGGAGACGTTTTTATGATAAAAACCCGCGCCCTTTCTGGACACATCAAAACCCCTGCCCCCCTGAAAACAGGGAGTTTTGCAGGCATTTTTCATAGGGTGTTGCGCATTTTGCCGTTGGCGTTTTGTGGTGCACTTTTGTTTCTTTCGGTATTAACATTAACAATGCCTGCGGCCTCTTTGGGGTTGTCCTATTGGGTTTCGGCGGTGGGGTTCTTGGTGGTTTTTCTGGCTCTCTGGTTACGTGCAGATGACTGAATCTCTGCCGCTGGTTCTGTTTAGCCTGTTTGGGTTTGGCATAACGTTTCCTTTTTTGGTGGTCCTTTCCGCGTTGATTTTCTTCGTTATCGGAGGCCTGCGCCACCAATGGTCCAAATCCTATTGGGAAAAAGACTTCCTGCTGTACGTTGTTAACGGCGTCAACCCCCCTGTGGGCGTGATGTTGATTGCTGCCTCTGTCAATCCGGATCTGTTAAGAGCCTTTTCCGAAAACAGCAGCCCTTATCTGTTGATTTCAGGGTTTATTTTTGTGTCCAGCCCCATAGGGTTTTTGATGAACAAAGGAAAGCGGTTGAGATAACGCCTTGGTTATTTAGTCCCCACAAACCCATCACGGGTTTCTGCTGAGTTTTTCCACCAGCTCTTCCTCTGTGATATCCTGAGATTTTTTGGGGTTTGTTTTTTTGTTTAAACGCACCACGTTAAGGGCGCTGTCCCAGGCAAAGGTGGCCAGTTTGTGTTTGCCCATGGCCCACAGAACATCGCCGTAATGGCTGAGAATCACGGGCTCGGCTGGGGCAAGGGTCACGGCTTTTTGCAGACCCTCCAGGGCTTTGTCGTGATCCCCTTTTTTGTGATGGCCCCATGCCAAACTGTCCAGAATTTCAGGGTTATTGGGGGCGAGGGCTAAAGCCTTTTGCAACAAGGCCAAGGCCCGATCCACATTCACCCCGCGATCAATCCATGAATAGGCCAGATAGTTCAAAATCACCGGATCTTGGGGGCGAAGCGCGATGGCCCTGAGCAAATCTTTTTCCGCCGCGTCCCACTGTTTCAGGCGTTCATAGCAGATGCCCCGACTGGCATAAAAACGGCCCTCGGGGGCATTTTGGGACGCCTGAATTAAAGAATCATACAGGGGCAAAGCCTCAGCAAAGCGAAGATTTGACTTTAACAAATCGGCATAAAGTGCTTTGATAGAAGTGTTTTCTGGATATTTCTGATAAATCGGCTGAAGAATGTTTATGGCCTCGTCGTTGTTTTCGGCCTTGATTTTCAGATGGGCGCGATACAGGCCAGAGAGCCAGAAAAGGGGATTGGTTGGGGGCATGCGTTGATACAGGGCATCCGCCTGTGCCTGTGCCCCGATATCCCCCAAAATTTGGGCCAAATTCAGTGTGGTGAAGGGATTGTCGGGCATCATGGCGCGGGCCAAAGTGGCGTACATCAGCGCGTGGTCCTCGGTCCCTGGGCGATTAAAGATAGAGGAAAGATCCTGAAAAAGATAAAAAATCCCCTGTGAAGGGTTGGTGATGAGGGGCAATGCCCCATCTTTGGCCATGGTTACCAAGGTTTGGGCCATATCGGCATCCATGCCGGAGCGCAGGAACAGGCCGGATTCTATCGGTTGGTTTTGTTGGTGCATCAGGGCCGCTGTGGTGATGAGCATGCTGGCCGGAACAGCGTTTAGATCCGCAAGGGCAGAGCGAAGGATACGCAGCGCTTCTTGCGGTTGCCCCAAAAGGGCCAAGGCGTAGCCGTTTTGAATTTTGGATAACATGGCCATGTCGCCAGCCTCTCCGTCCGCAAAGGCAGCTTTGATGTCATTAGAGATGGCGGGATTTGTGGATTTTGTGTCGGCATAGCGGGCGATGGATAGCCATGCCCGAAACAGGGGCTCCAGACTTTGGTAACTGGCGTTTTCGGCCAAGGGGGGCAGAAAACCGGCCGCCTGATCCCAGTTTTTGTTTTGATACGCCTGAAAAAACGACAGGACATAAAAAGACGCATCGCGGTCCTGTGGTTTCAGGCGGGCATTGTCCCGCAAGGCCCCATCGATATTCCCTGTGGACAGGGCGGAAAGTCGGGCATACCGAATCACAGATGGATCATATCCCCCCTTGGTAAGGACAATTTGGGCGTTGGTGTAGGCGGTTTGGGGGTCCTCGTTACGCTGGGCAAACTGGGAAATCAGGAAGCTGCCCGCCAAGGTATCCGGCAGCGGGGGCGCGGATTTTTCCACAATGGTTTGGGTTTCGGATGTGTTGTCGGTCTGTTGATCCCCAGGTTTGCAAGAGGCCAGAGGCACAAGCCCCAGAATAAGCACCAAGCAAAGGGCCCAACGAAGGTGTCGCTGAAAAAAAACCTGTAAAAGAGACGCCATAATGTTTTATTGACAGATGCTGAGCTGTTATAGTCTGGCTTGACACACAACGCAAGGGAGGCTTGGGGTTTTGAGGGATCACGCGTTCATCACAGACACGACGCCCACGCCGGAGGGGTTTGCCCGATTTCTGGCCTTTATCGGTGTGGATGAGGTTGTTTCCCAAACCCCCGTAACGTGGTGGGTTCAGAGCACACAGGCCCCCCCCCAAGACAGCGCTCCCTTGGTCATGAAAAGGGAGGGATTTGGGGATGTTTCCGCCCCCGCCCCTGCCCTTCAGGTATCCCCAGAGGTTTCTTTTGACACGCTGGCGGCCCTGCGCGGGGCGTTGGAAACGCTGAAAGATTGCGCCCTCAGACAAACGGCAACCCAGATGGTGTTTGGCGAAGGCCCCCTGAACCCCGATATTATGGTCATCGGCGAAGCCCCCGGGAATGAAGAGGATCAGTCCGGTCGTCCCTTTGTGGGGGATGCCGGAAAGATGTTCAATCAGATGCTGGCGGCGGCGGGATACCCGCGAGAGCATTGTTATATCACCAACATCATCCCATGGCGTCCCCCAGGGAATCGGGCACCCACACCGCACGAGGTCGCCCAGATGCTGCCCTTTCTGCGGGCCCATATCCGTCTGGTGGCCCCAAAATCCGTTGTGTTGCTGGGGGGCATGGTGGCCAAGGCTGTTTTAAAAAGCGACACCGGCATTATGCGCCTAAGAGGGAAAATTTACCCGCTGGAGGGCACCAACATTCTGGCGGTTCCCACGTTCCATCCTGCCTATTTGCTGGGCAGCCCTTTGCAAAAACAACAGGCTTGGGAGGATTTGCTGCGGCTGAAGGAACGGTTGGGATCGCGGGAAAAATAACCCCATTCCCCTCCCATGGAGGGGTGGCAGGCGCAGCCTGACGGGGTGGTTTTTGTGTGTGGCATCAACCACCCCGCCCCTACGGGGCACCCCTCCATGGGAGGGGAATAAGGAGAGGCCTTTCCTTAAGAGAGAGATTCGTTTTTTGCCCCCATAAGCGGGAGAGGGAAGATCAAATTCAGTTAAATAAAATTCTTGACAGATATATATATATATATTAGGTTAAATATGTTCAACTTGGTCATGGCATCTGCCCTGACCTCAACCCCCTGAAAAGACGATGTCTTCTCTCAACAACCAGACCGCAGCCCCCAAGACCATCCAACATATCCACCACCATATTACGGTGGGTCCTTGGACGGTATTAGCGGTACTAGGAGGCCTGCACTTAGTTATGTCCTCCGTTCTCTCCCTTGCTTTGATTCAAAACCCCCAAAGTCTCCGAGTCTTTCTGGAGACTATGAGGGGAGCACCGGCAACCAGCATGGTGCCCCCCCCCTACACAAATGGGGAGCATACTGGTCCCTAGGAAGTCCTCGCTTCCTTACGTCGCCCTCCGCCCCCCACAAGGGTCGGGGGCGATTTTTTTAGGGGGTTTTGCCCATCAGGCCCTGAAAGATTTAGGAGATCACCTTGGCATACCGCATTGAGATTGGGCTTTTTTTAGCATTCGTCCCCTGAGCGGGGCGTTTCGCCGCCCTGACGGCTGAGGAAGGCCAAGGCTTTGTCAACATCGCCGCGCTCTCTCCGCTGGGCGAAGAACGTTTCAGCGGTTTGGATGGCTGCCAATTTTTCGGCGGCGGCCACGGGGCTTGTGATGCTCGCAACCACAACATCGGTATCTAGGACGACTCTCATGGATGGTATTGTATCATATCCTGTAAGAGACTGCAATCAATCCTAAACATCATGCTCCAACACAACGTGGGTGGGGGTGAGGAGGGCTTGCAGGCAGGTGGCCTCAAGCACGCTGAGGAAAAAAGTCCAAAACAGGCGGTGGGTGTTGCCGTCGGGAAGGCTGCGGAGGTCTGGGGCGTGGCTGTCCAGCGATGCCCGCAGCAGTTTGCACGTGCGGGCCATGTCTTTGGGATAGGGTTTTTGGTCCCGCACCCGCAGATAGTTTTTTTTGGCATACCCCAAAAACGCATCCTGTGCCATAAAACGGGCGTTTTCATAGGCCATCAGGGACCAAAGGTTGGGCGGGCTGGTTTTGGTCCGCCGCGTGGTGCGCTGGGGCGGGGTGGATTCTGCGAGGATGATTTGCATAATAATCCGGCCCTCGGGACGCAGCATATCTTTGAGTTTATAAAACACATGATCCCAGTGGTTTGGGGGGATGGTTTCAAACAGATGATTCACCACAATAAAATCGTAGCGGCCCTGCAGGGTTGTTTCATCGAAAATGTCGGCCGTGACCCGTTTGTCAAAACCACGCACGCGCATGTCCTGTTGCAGGGTTTGTTTTTGCACATGCCCATGGGTTAAAACGTGCAAACGGCTGTTGGTGTGGTTTTCCGCAAAAAAGGCCGCAAACGATCCCATGGTTTGCCCGATATACAGGATGGAATCATGGGCGCGGAGCATCATGGCGTCTTTGATGGTTTGATGGCGTGCCGCGATGGCTTGGTCCAAGGTTTCCACCAATCCATCAAAAAAACCGGCCCCAAAGGACACGGTTTTTCCCATCCACACCGATAAAAAATCAGGATGAGCCATGGAGACGGGATAGCGCCGCTGGGGGATGGTGTGGGACGTGGGGTGTTTCGTTAAGGATTCCATCAGGCGTTTGTTGCTGATGACCAAATACACCAACAGGCCGATGTTTTCGCTGCTGATATCACCGCGCATCCAACTTTCAAAAAAACCAAAGGCCCCTTTGTTCAACAGGGTATCATAGACCGCGGGTGTGCGCAGGACCACCTTGGCCGTGACCCCGGGCAAGGCCCCGCGTAGGGTTTCCTCACCATTGCCCGATTCCGTGATGTGCAGGGTGCCCATATCCAGACCTGCCGCCAGCATGGCCAAACAACGGGCGCGGGGATCGGGGGGGGTCATGGGGCCTCCGGCGGTTGGTAATTTTCATCATGTTTGGCCAAAACGCGGGTGGCCATAAAAACCCCTTGGGCCCCAAAGGTCCCATCCACAATGGCCCCCTGTCCCACCTGAAACAGATCGGGGACAAGGCCTTGGTAATGCACCACAACATGGGCCGTTTCATCGGACAGGGTAAAGGTATGGTTTTGAGCCATCACTTTCCAATCCGTCACCTGCCCCCCTATGCGATACCAACGCTGGGGGTCGGGGTGGGACAGTTGGCTGGGTTTTGTGTAATACAGCAAACTGTCCTGATTATAAAACAACCCCAAAAACGCCACCCCCGATAACGCGATCAGCGTGATGCCAAGGGCGATCAGGCGCAGATGTTTGGGTTTCATCAAGCCACCGTTTTTTCCGCAGGCTGGTAAATTTCGGCCCCCGCATCGCGGAATTTCTGGGACATATCATGCATGCCTTTTTTGGCGTATTCCCGAACCTCTTGCGTGATTTTCATCGAGCAGAATTTGGGCCCACACATGGAACAAAAATGGGCCACTTTGTGCGCCTCTTTGGGCAGGGTTTCGTCGTGATAGGCCCGCGCCGTGTCGGGATCCAGCGACAGATGGAATTGATCCTGCCAGCGGAAATCAAAACGGGCTTGGGACAACACATCATCCTGCCAGTGGGCGCTGGGGTGGCCTTTGGCCACATCGGCGGCGTGGGCGGCGATTTTATAGGTAATCACCCCAACCTTCACATCGTCGCGGTTGGGCAGGCCCAAATGTTCCTTTGGCGTGACATAACACAGCATGGCCGTGCCAAACCACCCGATCATGGCGGCGCCGATGCCGCTGGTGATGTGATCATAGCCCGGGGCAATGTCTGTGGTCAGCGGGCCCAAGGTGTAAAAAGGCGCGTCGTGACACAGGCGTTGCTGGTGGTCCATGTTGATTTTGATTTTGTGCATGGGGACGTGGCCTGGGCCTTCGACCATGACCTGACAATCGTATTCCCACGCGATGCGGGTGAGCTCGCCGAGGGTTTCCAGCTCGCCGAATTGGGCCGCATCGTTGGCATCCGCCGCGCAGCCTGGGCGCAGACCATCCCCCAGCGAAAAGCTGACGTCGTATTGGCGCAGAATCTCGCAGATTTCCCGAAAATGGGTGTATAGGAAATTTTCCTGATGGTGGGCCAAACACCATTTGGCCATGATGGATCCGCCCCGACTGACGATGCCCGTGATGCGGCTCGCGGTTAAGGGCACATAGCGCAGCAACACGCCGGCATGGATGGTGAAATAATCCACCCCCTGTTCGCACTGTTCAATCAGGGTGTCGCGGTAGATGTCCCACGTTAAATCCTCGGCCACGCCGCCGACCTTTTCCAGGGCCTGATAAATGGGCACGGTGCCGATGGGCACGGGACTGTTGCGCAAAATCCATTCCCGAATGGTGTGAATGTTGCGGCCCGTGGATAGGTCCATGACGGTATCCGCGCCCCAGCGAATGGCCCAGACCATTTTTTCCACTTCCTCTGCCACCGAAGACGTCACGGCAGAATTGCCAATGTTGGCGTTGATTTTCACCAAAAAGTTTCGCCCGATGATCATGGGCTCCACCTCGGGGTGGTTGATATTACACGGGATGATGGCGCGGCCGGCGGCCACTTCGGCGCGGACGAATTCCCCCGTCAGGGTTTCCGGAAAGGTTGCCCCCCACCCTTCCCCGTCGGCGGGACGAAAGTCCTGCTTCAGCTGGGCGCGGGCTAGGTTTTCCCGTGTGGCAATATACTCCATTTCGGGGGTGATGATGCCGGCTTTGGCATAGGCCATCTGGGTGACGGCTTTGCCCGAAAGGCGGGCCCGCAGCGGTTTATGGGTGATGGGAAATGCCTCAACCCTTTGTTTTTCAGACACAAAGCCATTGTCCGCCGGTTGAATCTCGCGCCCCGTATAGGTTTCCACATCGCCGCGATCGCGAACCCACGCGTCCCGAAAACGGGTCAATCCCGCGTCAATCGCAATGGTGGCGGCAGGATCGGTATAGGGCCCCGAGGTATCATACACCCGAAACACAGGCATACCAGCCCCCGCGCTGAGTTCAATGTCCCGAAAGGGCACGCGCAGATCAGGGCGCCCCTCTGCCGGCAGATAAACTTTCTTTGATCCCGCAATAGGGCCTGTGGTTACGGGTATGGTCATGATGTCCTCTGTTATGTCTGAGATCCCGAATTTACCGTTAAACACACAGATTCGCAAGAGAGGGTTTTGGGGGAGAGAAGACAAAAGGACAGAAGACGGAAACGCCTTTTACCAGATTGTTTTTGTTGTTCTTACCAGTTCTTTGGTCGGTGTAGCTTTGTTTCTGGTATCTGGTCAGGCATTTGTGCGGCCGCTAAGGCAGACGTGCGAATCTTTCTGATGAAATGTGCGTGCTTGCTCAACTGTTCAGAAGTTCGCCTATCCAATCCAGGTGTTATCAAGCCTAAGATTTTTTTGGGATGATGTTCACGGATAAGGCGCATTGATTCGGCAATATCACTGTCGTTTGATACCACGACAGCACATTCATAATTATTTAACCAAGCATCATTCAACAAATGCACAGAGAGGTTAACATCAGAACCTTTTTCCTCCGTTTTAATAACACGGGCACTGGTCGCCCCCATCGTATCAGGTTTAGCCAGAGGCATGTAAACTTTATGCCGCAAAAAATGACCGAAATGCAGTTTGAGATGGGGGCAATGTTTTTGCAAAGCTCTGAAATAAATATCTTGGCGTAAATGAACGTCTACATCTTCGGGCGAAGAGCGGACACGTGCTGTAAAATAATGAACGGTGTTGATCTGGTTGTGTTCAGCCAAAACAATTTCAAAAAGCTTGACGGGATCAAGCCATTGATATGGGGTACCTTTGAGGCATCCATAATAAAGGTTGAATCCATCAATATAAACGTTCGTACGCATTCAACCTCACCAAAAAGCAAGAGCCTCCCGAGGGAGGCTCTGCGGCTCAGTGTACAAGTCACTGAGTGGAATAGAATCATAATACACCATCTTCGTTAACAGTCAATAAGCAAAGGAATTCACCATGCCTCTTTACCCCTTTCCCACCGATGCGGCGCCTGTGGCGGCGGATCAGTTGCCCAGTACGACGGAAAGTCTGAGCTGGCACAATGTGCAGCGCAAGCGTTTGAAAAAATTTGCGGGTCAATACATCGGGGAAGCCGATGCGGCTGTGGTGACCCTGCGGTCCCAAGGGGAGCCAGACACACGCCTGAAGGCTGTTCAGGACACCCGCGCGGGCTTTAACGAACTGCGGGTGCGTTTGCCGGTGTTATCGCAGTATTACACCTATTCAACGCAGCACGGGGGGATTCCTGAGACGGAATTTTTAAACAAAATCAAAAGCATAATTCTGTCCTGGTGCACAAAAAACATCCCAACGGGCAAGCCCATTGATGAAACCAATTTTGAAAACTTAATCCGTGTGGCCAAGCGGCACTGGGCGTCCTTTTCCGCCACTGAGCAAGGCATCATCACCGCGTGGGTGCAGCAGTTGAAAACGGCCAAGGAAACGTGGACCTTTGCCCCCGCCGCGGGTGAGGGCAGTTTGCTGTATGGCAACCATTATACCCATCATTATAAAATTTTGTATCAGGTCTATGATTTTCTGGGCGATACCGCCAAGCTGGCGGCGCTGCGGACCACACTGCAGACCTTTGTGAATCAAAATTTCCCCTTTGGCAATGCGGCGGTGAGCGTCCCCCCATCCCACCTCGTGGTGGGCGCATCGGTGGCGGAAAAGCGTTTCGATATTGATGGCAATTTTTTGGCCATGTTTCCCGTGGGGTCCACAGTTTATGTGGCGGGGAATACGCGGGGGCATAATGGGTATTTTCGCGTGACTTCGGTGACGTATTTAACGTCATCCAACAAAACGCGATTGTTTTTTGCTGAACCCTTAAGCGGTTTGGACGGCGGGGGGGGCAGTTTGTATCGTCCCCACAATCCCGCCCTGTATGACATGCCCCGCCCTGCAGTGGATGCGGGGGAGACCATCGATTACATCCGCCGCAACGCCATGCATTATCACCAGTATGATCTGGAACCCTGGATCGAGCTGGTGACGCTGTCAAATTGGCGGGAATTTGACACCAAACTGATCGCCGGTTTGGCGTTTTTGCGGGCCACCGTCACGGCCCCCAATGTGGTGCGCAAGCCGTACGAGTTCACCTATTCCAGCGATACGTTTGATGCGCTGCGGTGGCAGACCTCGCGTTCGGAGTATCTGCAGCCCAGCAGCATGTACGTGCCGGATAAAATGGCGCGGCTGATTTTTGCCTGTGACCATTATTTCCGCAAAAATGGGGAGGCCGCCACGCAAACCATCGACACCCGACTGTACCACTTCGCCATGCGCTCCCGCTTTTTGCCCAGCACGTGGCCGTATTATTTTCGGTTTGTGTTTGGGGGGGTGTATGGGTGACAGGTGACGGGTGACGGGTGACGGGGGACAGGTGACAGGACAAACACAATAAGGATGAAAGGAATTTTTTTATGCATACCAACAAACATCCCCAAAGATCCCTAGTGCGGGCCACGCATGTTTTCCATATGCTGGATGATGCGTGCTTTCGGGATTATCTGCGCAAGGGCATTCAAAAAAGTCCCAAAACCGAAGTGCGAGAGGAAGCACGGCAACTTGCGCAACACATCGAAGCACTCATGCGGGAACTTCGCTTTAATCCTTACCACGATCCGGAAAACGGGCAGTTTACCTTCGCCCCCAGAAACGCCGGAGCTGAAAATTGGCCCGAGCGGGGCGAGAGTTCGCTGGATGTGGATGCGGCGGTGAAGCATGCAAATCGTGAAGCGGAAGATAACTCTATAAGAAAATGTGCCCAATATGTGCGTCAGGCTTTAGAAGCGGGTGGTTTTTATATTAATCCTAATGATCGTCCTGATCTCGCCAAAGATTATGGTCCACATTTAGAAAAAGCGGGCTTTCATAGGCTATCCCCTCGGCCCAGGCCCGATTATGATGCCCAAAAGGGGGATGTGGTGGTGATTCAAAGCCATACTGAAGTAAGCAGGGCTGGGCACATTGCCATTTTTAACGGCAAACACTGGGTATCTGATTTTGTGCAAGAGCACGACAAAACCATTTGGCCCGGTCCCGGCTATCGGAAATTTAAGCCCGATTATGAGGTTTACCGGCCTTAGAATTAGGCTTAATCCCGATATGTGACGTCCCTAACCTCGCCGATACGCCATGTTCCCCCTTGGACCTGTAACAAAACCCTAAGTTGGGAGGGCGTATCGGCGGGGGAATCAGAAACCTGGTAACGGGGAAACGAAACAATCAAGGTTGCTGTGTGATCCTGAAGTGTCACGATTTGGGAAAAGGCGGTGTTGCGCCAGTTGTCTTGAAAATCACTCCAAGGCAAAATGGGATCGTCTATATCCACATCCCCTTCTGAATTTTTATAAGTTTCCCATAATACGGGGGTGAGGGTTTTTTTCAGAGTTTCTTCTCTTTCCTTAGATACTGCTTTTCCTTCTTTTGTGTGACTGTTGGTTTCGTAGTACCTTATCCCATTATCCACCCACCACCGAAAAAAATGGGTCACAAACATCGTCAAATGTTCGGGGTCATGATCGCTGGCGGAGATCAATGTGGGGGGCGAGAGGGGCGCATCTCCCTGCCCTGCCCATGCGGGTAGGGAGAAAAAAAGGACAAGCAGAAGACAGAGGGGGCGAAGTTGGGTCATTAAGGATTCGTGTGCTCAATGGTTGCGATACGCCATGTTCCCTGGTAGGGCGCTAACGTCACCAGACACAGAGAAGAACGGTCCCGATAGACACTATACTTGCCAAAAATATGTTCTGGAAAAGGCGCTATGATGGTGATGCTGGGAAGAAAAACAATCAGCTCTGCGCTGCGTTGATCCACGGACCTAAGCTGGGAATACGCGGTCTCGCGCCATGTCGCTTCAAACGTGTCAATAGGAAAAACAGGCAGAATGGGATGAAGTTCCTCTGCCGGTCCTGCGTGCCCTGCATATGTTTGATAACGATCCCATAAGGATGGCATGAGGATTTTTTTGAGGATTGCCTCTCTTTCCCTAAGGACGGCGGCATGCTCTTTGGTGTTGCCCTGGGTTTCAGAGGCCCTGACATTGTTATCCACCCACCACCGAAAAAACTGCGTCACGAACATAGAAAGACGCTCCGCATCATGATCGGTAGCGGGGATCAATTCCGGTTGGGAGAGGGGCGCATCACCCTGCCCCGCCCAAGCAGACAAGGAAAAGGATAACACCAACAAAAGGATGATGTTTCTGATCATTATCCCATGTTAATTCATCTTAAAAACGAAAGGAATTTTTTTATGGTCCCTATTTAGAAAAAGCGGGGTTTCATAAGCTATCCCCTCGGCCCCAACCTGATTATGATGCGCAAAAAGGGGATGTCGTGGTGATTCAAAACCATTCCAAAGGTGGGGCGGGGCACATTGCCATTTTTAATGGCAAGCATTGGGTATCCGATTTTGTGCAAGATCGCGATAAAACCATTTGGCTTGGTCCGCCTTATCGGGAACATAAACCCCCTTATGAGGTTTATCGGCCTTAGAACCGTGCCCCCTCACTACTCACGTCCCTCACCTCTCCGATGCGCCATGTTCCTTGATAGGTTTTTAGCAAAATCCTGAATTGGAAGGGTGCATCGTTGGGGGGTTCATAAACACCCGAAGGAGGAAGCGAAACGATTAAGGTTGCTGTTTGGTCCTGAAGTGTCACAATTTGTGAAAACGCAGTATTGCGCCAGCTGTCATTAGAATCCCCCAAGGGAAAAATGGGGTTGAATTCCTCAAGCCCATCAAAGTTTTTATAATGATACCATAATGGGGGGCTAAGGGATTTTTCTAAAAATGCTTCTCTTTCTTGGTCAAGGATTTCTCTTTCTTTAAACTGTTCTTTTTTGCCTTTAAAAACCTCTTTTCCGTTTTTTATGTCATGACCTGCTTGAAAATATCTTAATTCGTTATCCATCCACCACCGAAAAAAATGGGTCACAAACATCGTCAGATGTTCGGGGTCATGATCGCTGGCGGGGACCAGTTCGGGGGGCGAGAGGGGCGCATCCCCCTGCCCGCCCCATGCGGATAGGGAAAAAAAGATCAGCAGAAGGATGGTTTTTTTTAACATTGACAAAAGTGTATGGCCATCAGGCTTTTTAGGGCGTGGGGACAGAGGTAGGCCCATGATCATCGGGGCTGGTGGCGCCTTCCAGCAGGTTGAGGTCTTTGTGAAACGTCTCGGGCAGGAACCATGCGGCCACGGCCCCCAAGGCAAAGACCACGACGCCCACCACCATGGCGGCCTGCATCATGTCCATGGTCATGTCATGGTGCAGGGCGGAAAAGGCCAGCGTGACCAACACAACGGACCCCCGCACAAAGTTGGGCACGGTGGTGGCGGCGGTGGCGCGGAAATTCACCCCGAATTGTTCGGATGCATTGATGGCCATCAGGGCCCAGTATCCGGCGCCGATGCCCAAAAACACCAGCATGGTGTAAAAGGCTCCCACGGTGGCGCCGCCAAACTGGCTGTACACCACAACCCCTGCGGCCAAGCCGGCCATGTAGATTTGAATGGCTTTCCGGCGACTTTTCAGGGCTTGGCTGACGAAACCGCTGCTGATGTCGCCAATGGACATGCCGATATACATATACATGATGGCTTTGCCGGCGGTGACAGGGCCCTGTAGGTTCAAAACCTTGGCAAATTCCGGTGAAAAGTACACCAGCAGGCCAATAACAAACCAGATGGGCACCCCAATAAAGACACAAGCCAGATATTTTTTCAGCAACGACCGCTGGGACAGAATCGCCAGAAAGCTGCCGTGGGGGACGTTATCGGCCTGATGGGATTTGAACATTGCGGATTCCGTCAGGGTAAAGCGGAAACACAAAACCACCAGCCCCATAATCCCGCCAATAATATAGGCATCCCGCCAGCTGACATAATGCACGATGATTTCCGCCAAGGCCGCCCCCAACACCCCCACACCGGCGATGATGGCGCCGCCCAGCCCGCGAATGTGTTTGGGCATGCATTCCAGCGCCAAGGTGACGCCGGCCCCCAGTTCCCCCGCCAGACCGATGCCGCCGATGAAGCGCAGCAGTTTGTAGTCCTCAACACTGGCAACAAAGCCATTGAGGATATTGGCCACTGAATACAGCAAAATGGAGCCCACCAGAACTTTGACCCGCCCAAATTTATCCCCCACGGCCCCCCACAACAGGCCGCCCAGAAGCATCCCGATCATTTGGGCATTCAGGATATCCATGCCGGTGGTGATGATCTGCTCCTCGCTCAGGCCCAGATCCCGCAGGCTTTGCACGCGCACAATCCCAAAAATAATCAAATCAAAAATATCAACAAAATACCCCAGCGCCGCAATGGCCACCACCCGTCGATACGCTGTGGGATTCATAGAAACAGAAGACATGGGGGGATTTCCTGTTTAAGCAGCGGATTTTAAAGTTCACGACTATAGCACGACGGGGGCCAGCGCAAGGATTTCTTTGGCTCTCCCCCTTTTCCAATTTTTTCCATCACATTTTAAAATAAGGATGTTTTTATGCCAGATGTTGATACCTTTCAAACCACACTTTCTTTGGGCAATCCCGATGTTTTGACAGAGGCCCCCACCTTGGTGGCCTATTTGCAGCGGGTGGATATGCTCAGCACCAGCACGCGGGGCCCATCGGATACCCTGCAACAGGATGCGTGGGCGCGGCGGGCCTCTGCGGGCACCCTGAGCCTGCGCATTGATGCCGAGGGCCGCACCGTCCACGGCCAAAAAACGCTGCTGCGGGCCAGTATGACGGGCAAGCTGTATCCTGTGTCTTTGCAGTTTCAGGACAACACGACCTTAAGTGGCATGTTTTGGATTGCCCAATTTCAGGACAGCCTTAACGCCGATGGGGCCCCCTCCCCTTTCCGCCTGCGTTTGATCAGCGAGGGGGTGGTAGCGTGTTCATAAGATAATTGTTTTTGTTGTATTTTATTTGAGAGGATAGTTTTATGCCCCTACCCGATACCGTTGTTTTGCGTTTTGTTGCGGCCATCAGCGATGTGGAAAATCATCTGGTCTCGCTGGCCGAGGGTCACAAAAGGGATTTTTTGGCCGCTCTGTCGGCCCGTTATGGCCCCGAAGAGGCCGCCCGTGGGTGGCTGGACGATGAACCGTACCTGCGGTTTTTAGTCACCACCTACGCCGGACAGTTTTATGGAACCATGACGCGGGCCATCAAGGCCATGAAAAGCCGCCCCAAAAAGGCCAAACGGCGGGGAAAAAAGACGGTGGGCTTTGCCTTTGCGGCAGGGCGCGGGCATTTTCTGGTGAAGGCCTTTGACCCCCGCAAGCCCTTGGATCCCCAAGCAGAACAGCGGATTTCTGTGGAGCTGCAGCGGCTGGATCAACGGTTTTTGAGGGCTTTGTCCCTGTACCGCCAGCAGGCTGTTGGCTGTGAAACCTATATCTGGCGTTCGCAAGATGATGATCGGGTCCGCGCCCGCCATGCTGGGTATGATGATCAGGAATTCCCCTATAGCCGCCCGCCCGAGGATGGGCATCCCGGGCAGGCGTACGGTTGCCGCTGCACGGCGGAGCCGGTTTGGCCGGAGGAACTGTCGAAAAGCAAGATTCCAACGCCGTCGGAGCAGGCCATTGAAACGGCCAATGTCACGGGGTTTTTTCTGTTTTTGGGGGCTTTGTCTGTAGCCGCAGGGGTTGCAGGAACGGTGGTATCGGCTTTGGCCATCCGCGGCGCATTTGTTTTGGCAGCGCGGCAAATCGCCAAGTATGCGGCGCGGTATGGGATGCGTCGGGCGAATCGAGAAGCTGTTCAGCAAGCCGCAACCAAGTTTGATCGACAGGCCCAAAGCCTGCTTCGCCAGAAACGGTTTAAGGAGGCAGAGGCCCGCGGCCTGTTCAAACGTCCCGAAGGCGTCCCCAAAGATTGGGTGCGCGAAGTCACGCGCGATCAAAAGGGGGTTCAATACACCAAGCCAAACAGCGGGCGTGGAACCTATGTCAAAATTTCATCTGGGGAGCCAGAAAGTACTCAAGCTGGACAAAGGTATGATAATGTGCGCTGGCAAAAGGACGGAAAATCTTTAGACGTGGATGGAAATGTTGTCCCTAAAAATTCTCAAGAAGCCCATGTTCCCTTTGAAAATTTTAAATTCAAATAAGAAAGACATTTTTATGACAAAAACCCTTGAAGATATCCGATCCAAAGGGATCTATATTGTTAACATTATTGAAGAACTGGAACAAATTTCCCGTTACGATTTTCAAAAAGCCGCATGGATTGAAGGCAATCAAGGATTGTGTTTTAGCTATTATGATCTTTATTCTGGTCTTTATTTGGATACGGGATTGGAAATGTCCTGGAAAGCAGGAGAAACTGTTTTTGGAAAGGATATTGATAAGCAGTTTAAAGATCTGATTCGAGAGATGGAAAAAATCAGCTTTTTCGATTTGGAACAGTATATCATTGATTCCCCTCAAATGGAGATTGTGCGCAAGAAAGCCTTGGCCCTCTTGCCCTTGATTGAAAACGCCAAAAGTGATCAAGGGGATAATTATTTTCTTTTGTCGATTGAAATTCCTGTATTAAATTCAAATAAAACAAGGCCGGCTTTTTCTGAAGCACGCCCCGATGGGACCTATCATATTTTGGAAATAGGCCCCTGGGTAAAACCTGGTGAAGAGTTAGCCTTTCAGGTGGGTGACATCGTCCAATGCACCAAAACCATCACCCCTGATATTTGGCGCCAGCGTGTTTTTATCGCAACGGAAAAGGTTGGGTTTGAGGCGGTGGTTTAGGATCATCCCCCAAAACCCCCCTTGACCCCTGTCTTTTGTCATGCTACCTGTCAAAAAGAATTGCGAATGATTCGCAATATCATGATGTGTTCTTGCAAAGGAGTGTTCATAATGCGTTGTTTTACTGGTGGTTTGGGGGCTGCGGCTTTCTTGGTTCTGGTGTCTGTGTCTTCGGCGTTGGCGGCGGAGGGGAATGCCTATGTTCAAAAAAATCTGGTGGCCAATGATGCCAAATATGGGGCGGATTTTGTGGATCCCAAGTTCATTAACGCCTGGGGGATTGCCATTCGGCCCGCGGGGGCGGGGGGGCACTTTTGGGTGACGGGGGCGGATATTAGCTTTGAATACGTCGGCGATGTGCACCAATCTCCGGATCCCAAATTGCGCACGCTGCATCAGGATGCCCTAACCCACATTACTTTGCCTGTGGGCGGAAAAGACAATTTTTCCACGGGTGTTGTCTTTAACGGCAACAAAGACAGTTTTGTCATCACCCAGTCTGTTTCCGGAGCCCAGCCTATTACGGCGGCGGCCAAGTTCCTGTTTTCCTCAGACGGGGGGATTCTGTCCGCGTGGACCGAGCGCAAAAAGCCCGATGGGACCTTTGACTGGCCGCGCGAGGCCGTGACGGTGGTGGATGCCTCCGCGCAGGGCGCCCAGTTTTTTGGGATTGCTGTGAATCAGGCGGGCACCCGTTTGTATGCCGCCGATTTTGGGGAAAACCCGCGTATTCATACGTTTGATGGAACGTTTAAACCGGTGGATGTGGTGTTTGACAACCCCTTTGATGATAACAAAAATGGCAAGGTGGATGCGGGGGAATATGCGCCCTTTAACATTCAGGGGTTAACGACGCCGACGGGGGATTATCGTTTGTTTGTGACCTATGCCAAAACCCAAGTGTGTCCGGCGGACGAGGTGGCCAAAAAAACCTGTGACGCCGGCGCCCTGTTCGTTGGGGAAGAGGACACAACGCAGTCCGGTTTGGGCCGCGTAGTAGAGTTTACCGAGGACGGAAAACAGGTGGCCATTTGGGATGACGGCGGCAAGCTCAGCGCCCCATGGGGGATTGTTTTTGCCCCAAAAGAAGGCTTTGGCGCCCTGTCAGGGCAGCTGTTGGTGGCGAATTTCGGGGATGCCAATCCGGGCACCATCGCCGCCTTTGATCCCAAAACCCGCACCTTTACGGATTATCTAAAGGATGCCAAGGGCCAGCCCGTGGTCATTGACAAAGTTTGGGGCCTGTTGTTTGGCAACGGCGAAAGTCTGGGCGATAAAAACGCCCTGTATTTCGCCGCCGGCCCCAAAGATGAAACCGAGGGCCTCTTCGGCAGCCTGCGCCCTGTGGTGACTGAGTAGGGCGTGGGGCGTGGGGAGTAGGGAGTGATCCTTGTTCCCCTCCTCTGGAGGGGTGCCCCGTAGGGGCGGGGTGGTTGGTGCGGTCACCACCCCCCGTCAGAACCACCCCGTCAGGCTGTGCCTGACACCCCTCCACAGGAGGGGAATGGAGCTACTCCCCGAACATCTCCCCGTCGGGGAGAGGGAAATAGATTTTTCTTACTCACCACTCCCTACTCCCTCAGAGAAGTCCTCACAACACAGATTTTCCCGTCTTCAACAACGCCTCCACAATCCCCTGCGTCAGGGTCGCGATGGGCTGATCCGCCTGCAAAAAGACATAATCCGCGGGGGGATTTTGGGCCAGTTTTGCAAAATGTGCGGCCACTTGGTGCTGGAAATCATGGTTTCGGGATTCAAAGCAATCGTCCTGATTCCTTGGGCGGCGGGTTAGGCGGTGGCCTTCATCCAGTTGAAAAACAAAGGTTAGATCGGGGGTTAACCCCTCCGTGGCCTGATGCACAATGGCATCGAACAACGCGGGATTTTCGGCGTAGGCCTGATGTTGATACGCGCGGGTGGATTCGGTAAAGCGGTCACACAAAACCCAATCCCCACGGGCCAAGGCGGGGCGAATGACGTGGGCCAGATGATGGGCGCGGGCGGCGGCCACCAAAAACACCTCTGCCCACAGGGGCCAAGGCTGGTCTTTTTCATACAGCAGGGCGCGGCGGACGGCTTCGGCGGGGGGGGTGCCCCCGGGTTCGCGCGTGGTGATGTGGGGGATGCCGCGCTGGGTTAAGACACGGGAGACCTGATTGATTTGGGTGGATTTTCCAACGCCATCGCCGCCTTCGAAAACAACAAACATAACGATGCCGTGGGCAGGGGGGTTGGGGTTTTAAGGGAGAGATCCCAAGAGAGACATCCCAAAGGATGAGAAGGAAATTATGGTGGAGCTAAGCGGGATCGAACCGCTGACCTCTTGCATGCCATGCAAGCGCTCTCCCAGCTGAGCTATAGCCCCATAAAAACCGTGTTAAACGTCCTCTTCGTCTTCGCCCAAGTGGGGCGGGTCCAAATCGGCGTCGATGTCGTCTTCGTTTCCTGGTATAAAGTCGTCGTCGGGAATGTCAATATCGTCAATATCCACAGCAACGTCGGCTTTGGGTAAGAAATCCGCCTCGCGTTCAATGCGGGCCCCGCGGGATTTTAAAATGCTTTCGGCACTAAAGGGGGTTTCGCATTTGGGACAAACGATTTGGGGTTTGTTCATATCATAAAAACGGGTGCTGCACGCATGACAAATGCGCTTTGTGCCCCACGTTTCATGTATCACGTTCAAATTTAAGTCCATGACGGTCCAAACCTGTTTTTCACCAAGGTCCCTGTTATTCCAAATTGCACACGGGGCGTCAAGAGAATAATCCCAGAAAATTATCCTATCGCGTTTTGCAAAAACCGGTATACCATGCACCGGCTTTCAGGATGGGATCATGGGGGAGAGGGTTTTTATGGGCTTTATGTCGCAGCTCATTGTGTTTGTGTTGGTGTGGTGGATTGTGTTTTTCATGATGCTGCCCTGGCGCTACACCCCCAACACCCAGCGTCAGGCGGGAGAGGACCCGGGGGCCCCGCAACAGGCCTTTATTGCAAAAAAGATGCTTATCACCACCCTCATCACCCTGCCCCTGTGGTTTGGGGCGGTGTCGTATTTAAAAACTGTGAATTTTGCGGATCCTGCATCGCTGGGGCAGATTGATCCCACTTTTTGCAAAACCCCGCCGTGCCCGTGAACGCTATGCCCCTGACCCTTGGTTTTTATGATCCGGGAAACATTGGGTATGGTTTGATTCATGCCCTGATGCGGGATGAACAGGACACACAGGCGGTTGTGTTTATCAAGGCCGAACACCGCCATGCCACGCCCCCCGGGGTCACCATGACGCCCACCCTGAGGCAGCTATTTCAGCAGGATGGTGTTTTGCAGACGAATCTGGATGATTTTGTAAGCCGCGCCGATGTGATTTTTTTCTGTGGGCGGGCGCGTTATGGGCATTGGGCGGTTTCCCGTTTGATCGCAACCCCCGCGTGGCAACAGGCCCCAGAAAAGAAAATTATCAATGTTTCCAAAGGATTGTGGAAAAATGAAGCGGGGGAGGTCAATCTGCCATCGGGCCATTTTCCGGATCTGTATCGGGATAACCGGTTGGGGATGTTATCGGGTTTGAGTTTTCACACCACGTTACTGCATGATTATCCCGTCAAAATGGCGTTGTCGGCGGCGTCGTCTTGGGATCACGAAGCCCGCACCCTGAGCCGCCCCCAGCGTTTGATGATCGCCGCAGATCGGGCGTTACGGGCGGCGGAGCTGTACGGGATCATGAAAAACCCCTTGGCCATCGCCGCGGGCTATTGTGATGGGGAAGACATCCCTGTGTTGCTCGGCACGCTGGCCGCACTGGAGGCAGAACGTGTGGCCCGCACGTTTTATCCAAACCCCGATCAAACGTTTTCGTCGTGTTACGCGCTGGATGATGTGTGGGGCAGCATGACCCCATTGTCGCGCAATTTCCGGTATGGGCGGGATTTGCGGGCGCACGGGGCCCAAGCCGCCGACGTTTACCGCGCCCGCGAGGGCACCACCAGCCTGCCCGAGGGGGTCGAGGGATCCGTCACGTGGCACCTGTACCGCCAGACTTTGGGCGCCGCCCTGCCCCCCACCCCCCTGATGGATGCCGTATACCGCCTCTGCCAATCCCACCCCGACGGCCCCCAAGCGATGCGGCGGGCGGTAGAGGGGTATGGGGGGTGAGTGGGGGGTGGGGAGTGGGGAGATTTTTTTGTGGTATTTTTTTTGTATTTGTTTATAATGGGGCGTTATTTATTTTTGACGGTGGATAAAAATGACAAAACCATACTCTGAAAAACCCGAATCACTCAGTGAGGAGGAAATCCGTGTTATTGAAGGCCGTTTAGAGCGACCTCTCACTGACGAAGAGAAAGATTTTTATAATGACGACAGCGCTTTATCATTACTGGGCTTAACACGACAAGAAATCACTTATCTTCGTTCTCTGGAAACTAGAAAGTTTTTATCTGAGGCTGATCCCATAATCCCCCTAGAAATTCTCAAAAAACCTAATTTGGATTTAGGACTTTTAACAGTCATAGCAAAGGGCATTTATCGCAATGATGCTATGCGCTACCTGTTTTCAGACAAAAAACTTGTTTTTGATTCAAATTCACCAACATGGGTTAAAATTCCTGATGGTCCTAACATTGAACGCGAAGACTTAGAGCGATTAGCAAAATCACATTTTAGTGCTCTGGCTATTGGATTTGGTATGGAGCCATTAAAAGCCATTCGTCTTGAAGATTGGCAACTTAAGAATCTGTATGATGTGCAAAGCCTTTGGAGAGAACGTCAGAGAGGAGAGTATATATGTACCCCTGATGAAATTGCCGATCTTACAGAGCATCAAGTTAAACTTTTAACTACTGTTGTAGAAGGTCATACTGGCGAAGGCCTTATAGCAATAAGATGCCTACGCCTTCAAGACTTACACATTTTAACCCAAGACGATCTGAATCGTATACATAGCTTCCCATGTGATACTCCCGATTCGATAATTGAAAGAATCGGTTTTGTTGAAGAGATGTTATCACAAAAGACGATAGTTTCCGAAACGGGCCGCAACCAGCCACACATAGTACACATAGGAGATATTCTGTCCGTCATGAATGATCATCTCGTTGATGGAGAAACAACTTCTGCTCCACCACGTCCTCCTGGTGGTATTATGCAAATGTTAGATGAAATGATTGGCCGTCATAGTGTTACAACAGACATAGGCCGTGCATATACGACCTGCGCCCCTTTTCTGCAGAAACAATTTCCACAGTTAACAGGTATTGTATGTACGGATATGTCACAAGAAGGGCGAGAAAAGTGGCTTGCTGAACAAGTTGATAGGTTTGGTGAATACTTTTACGTTCAGCCAATTTCAGAGATGGAACTACGCCATGACTGGGATTCTCTTGAAGAAGCTCAAAATCTTGCAGGTGACACACTAATTCAAATATGCGATATTGACGGTAGAGAGTATTAAGTCCAAGTTTTTTCATCATTAAGACAAACTTTTGCCCCTCTTTTGTCCTCCCCACTCCCCCCCTAACTCCTACCCCAACACCACCACCGCGGGCCGCGGGGGCAGAGTGGGGGAAAAATCGGGCCAGCGGGTGCTGGGGGCGTGGGGGGGGCTTTTTTGGGCGGGGTGTTGGATGGACAGGAACAGGCTTTTTTGATCGGGGGAAACGGTGGGACAGCAGGGCTCTGCCCCCACGGGAACGCGGTAGACTTGCTGCAGCACCCACTGTTTGTCCTCTTCCTTCAGGGTGTATAGGGCATCGGGGACCCCCGCGCTTTTCGGGGCCCCATCGGTGCATACCCACAACGTGCCATCGGGGGTGAAGGTTAAATTGTCGGGATTGGCAAAGGGAATGGCCTTAGGGTGATAGGGGATTTGGGGATCCGCGTCCCTTTTTTCGGAAACGGTTTTATCGGTCCCTAAAATCACAATGTCCCATGTATCCCTCAGGGCTTCGTGGCCATTGGTGATGATGCGGATGATATGGCCCCACGGATTGGGGGCGCGGGGATTGGCGGCATCAGAAACGGACCGTTTGGGGTTTTTGGTCAGGGCGATATACACCGCCCCCGTTTGGGGATGAATGGCGATGCCTTCGGCGCGGTCCATGGGGGTGGCTTGCAGCATGGTGGCGGCTTTGCGGACATCAATCATCACATCCGCCTGACTTTTAAAGCCATGCTCGGGCGTGAGGGGACCTTCACCGTAAATCAACGGCAGCCAGCGCACATCGCCGTTGTCATCGAATTTGGCCGCATACAAAATCCCCTGATCCAGCAGGTCCCTGTTGTTTGCCGGATTTTCGGCGTCCACCGCCATCTGAGAGATAAATTTATAAAAACACGCGTTTTCTTCATCATCGGACAGGTACACCACACAGCGGCCATTGCTGCCCGAAATGGCGGTGGTGTATTCGTGTTTCATGCGCCCCAGCGCGGTGCGTTTGATGGGAATGCCCTCGATATCCTTGGGGTTGACCTCCACCACCCAGCCAAAGCGGTTGGGTTCGTTGGGTTCCTTGGCGGCATCAAAACGCCCATCCGCGGCGGCCCAGTGCTGCATAAGTTTATCATTGCCCAGCCCAAAACGGGCGTGGTTTTCGGCCTCTGGCCCCTGCGTCGCGCGGCCGCGAAAAAACAGGTCGATGTTTTCTTCCCCGCTTAAAAACGTCCCCCAGGGCGTTGTGCCCCCACCGCAGTTGGCCAGGGTGCCCAGGATCAGCTTTCCCGTGGGGTCCGCGGTGGTGATTAACCGTGCATCCCCCGCCGCCGGCCCCGAGGCCATGCACAAAGTATCCCGCGCGTTGATGCGCCGGTTATAGGGGCTTTCCCGCACCACAGACCACTGGCCAGTGTCCCCCAGATGAATTTGAAAAATACTGATGCCGACACTCAGCATTTCTATGGTGGCGCGGGCTTTGGCGGTGGCCTTTCCCCGCTGTCCGTGCATCAAAACGGGATCGGAAAATTCATGGTTGACCGCCAGCAGGGCGTCGCGCTCGCCCAAGGGAAACAGGGCAATATAGTCATTGTTAAACCCAAACTGATCCCGCGTGTTTTCGGGGTTGGTTTCGGCGGGGTTAAAGGCGGGGGCCTGCGGCGTTAGGGGGTCCCCCCAGCGCATGAGGATGGATTCTTTCCAGCCCTGTTTCAAAACGGCACTTTTGGTCACATCCAGCGGCGGCGGTGTCAGGGCCCAAGAGAGCTTCGGCACCAGCAAAGACATCGTCACCCCCGCCCCTGCCCCCGCGATAAAATGACGGCGGGTCAGGCGGGATTCCAGAAGATCACAGAGTGTTTTTGTCATGGGTGGCAGTTTCCCATTATTTTGCCCCTGCGGCCCGCCCCAAAAGGATATCCTGAATGTGGGTCAGCATAGCCAAGGCCTCGGCCCGTGGGCGTTGAAAGGCATTGCGGCCCATGATGGACCCTGTGCCACCGCCATCGTAAATGGCCTGAACATCGCGGTAAACATCGTTTAGGGTTTTGGCTTCACCGCCGGAAAACACCACCATGCGGCGGCCCGCAAAGCAGGATTGCATGATGTGGGCCACCCGCTGGGCCTGTGTGGCGGCGGGAATGGATTGTTTTTCGTAAACGGTTTTGGCGGCGGGCAGCTCCAGCGCCTCTGTGGGCAATTTGACCTTAATAATATGGGCCCCCATCAACGTGGCCATGTGGGCGCCGTAGGCAATGATGTCCAGCGCGGTTTCCCCCGTTTTGCTGATGTTGCCACGGGCATAAGACCAGATCACCACGGCCAGACCGACGCTTTTGGCTTCTTCGCTGAGCTGGCGGATTTCCTCCATCATATCGTAACAGCGATCGGATCCTGGATAGATGGTAAAGCCCACCGCCGAACATCCCAAACGCAGGGCATCGCCGATGGAGGCCGTGACGGCCTGATCCGGTCCATCAGGGTGGGCCGCCAGAGAGTTGGCGCTGTTCATTTTCAAAATCAGGGGAATGTCACCGGCAAAGGTGGCCGCGCCGGCCTCCAGCATGCCCAGCGGGGCGGCGTAGGCCGAAAGTTTGGCATCCACAGCCAAACGATAGTGATAATGGGGATCATAGGCGTCGGGATTGACGGCAAAGCTGCGTGCGGGGCCATGTTCAAACCCCTGATCCACCGGCAGAATCAACACTTTCCCCGATCCCCCCAAACGCCCCGCCATCAACATCCGCGCCAGATTGGCCCGTGTTCCCGGGTTGTCGGATTCATAATGGGATAAAATTTTGCGGACTTTGGCGGTGGTGGGCATAGAAAACTCCTGAAAAACGAAAAGATCATCTGGTGTTGTCTATAGCGTGATTCAGGGGCGTGGATCAATGGATTTAGACATGCCGATGTCGCGGAAAATGTCACACCCTAAACCTTTTTTTACCTCTGTTGGGTAAGGTGCCCTTGTTTCGGGGCGTGTTTTGCGCTTTGATGATGGACAATGTCTTTTTTGATGATCAGGATGTTTTTATGAGTGATGCCCTTATCCTTACGGAAAAAAACGGTGCCGTGTTTGTGATCACCCTGAACCGGCCAAACGCCATGAATGCCCTGTGCACCCCCCTGATGCAGGCCCTGAAGGACGCCCTGCAGCAGGCCCAGCAGGATGATACCATCAAGGTTCTGGTGATTATGGGATCGGAAAAGGCCTTTGCCGCCGGTGCGGACATTGCGGAGATGAAGGAAAAAACTTATATCGAGGCGTACAAAGAAAATTACATCACGAATGCGTGGGAGGCACTCTCCACCTGTCGCAAGCCTGTGATTGCCGCCGTGCGGGGCTTTGCGCTGGGCGGGGGCGCGGAATTGACCATGATGTGTGACATTGTTCTGGCCAGCCCCACGGCAAAATTTGGCCAGCCCGAGGTAAATTTGGGCATCCTGCCCGGGGCCGGCGCCACCCAACGTTTGGGCAAAAGCGTGGGCAAGGCCAAAGCCATGGATTGGTGCCTTACCGGCCGCATGATCTCCGCCGAAGAGGCCGAGCGGGCCGGATTGGTCAGCCAGATCCTGCCAGAGGAAACCTTTGTGGATGACGTGATGAAGGTGGCCCAGACCTTGGCAAAAAAATCCCTGCCATCCCTGATGATGATCAAAGAGGCCGTTTTGGCCAGTTTTGAAACGCCGCTGGCCCAAGGGATTACCTTTGAACGTCGCCTGTTTCACGCCGTTTTCGCCACCCACGATCAAAAAGAGGGCATGGCCGCGTTTTTGGAAAAAAGAAAGCCTGAGTTTAAGGATGCGTAGGTGGTGAGTGGGGAGTAGTGCGTGGGGAGTGGTGCGTAGGGAGTGGTGAGTGGGGAGTAGACATCTCCCTCTCCCCGTTGGGGAGAGGGTTGGGGAGAGGGGCTGAAACCCCTATCTGTTTGTTATCGAACAAAGATTTTGCGGAAAAACCCCCTCCCTCACCCTCCCCCGCAAGCGGGAGAGGGAACATAACCTTCTCTACTCCTTACTCCCCACTCCCCACTCCCCACTCCCTACGCACCACTCGCCACTCCCTACGCACCACGCACCATATAAATCAACACAACCCCAAAGGCCCCCATGTCCCCCCCCAAAAACCGCACTCTGGCCATTGTCGGCGGTGGATTCATCGGGTTGTCGCTGGGGTGGTGGCTGGGGCGTTTGGGGTGGGATGTGACGGTTTACGAACGCGCCCCCGATGTGACGCGATCGGCGGGGTATGCCGCCGCGGGGATGCTGGCCGCGCAGTTAGAGCAAGAACCTGGGGAGGAACAGCTGGCCCCCCTGTTGTCCCAAAGTCAACGTTTGTGGCCCGCGTTTCGGGATGCCTTGGAATCCGACAGCGGCCTGTCGCTGGATTACCAAACGGGGGGGACGTTGATGGTGGCCACGGATGCCAACGGCTTGGCCCGTTTGCGCCACGATCAAATGTATTTGCGCCGCTTGGGATGGGATCCAGAGTGGTTAATGGCCGAGGACGCCCGCACCCGCGAGCCATGGTTATCCCCCCAAACGTTGGGGGCCCTGTTTTGTGCCAGTGATCATCATGTGGACCCCCGCTGTGTCTTAGCGGCCTTAACAAAGGTTCTGGGGCCCCGCATTGTTTATAATGCCCGTGTGATGCAGCTGTCCCCCACCCCCCAAGGGGTTGATGTGATTCAGGACAACGGGCAGAAACAGCATTATGATCGGGTGATTCTGGCGCAGGGGGCTTGGGCGGGGGAGCATCCTCTGGTGCCCGATCTGCCGCCGCTGGATCCGGTGAAGGGGCAGGCGCTGTCTGTCACCATGCCCACCCCCTGCCTGTCCCACGTGGTGTGGGGGGAGGATGTGTATCTGGTCCCCCGCCACGACAACCGCCTGTATATCGGGGCCACGGTGGAGCCCTTGGGCTTTGATGCCCGCATCACCGCAGGGGCCCTGTATCATTTGTTAAAGCAGGCCCGTCTGGTGGTCCCCGCGATCCTGGAGGCCGAAGTCACCGAAATCATCATCGGCTATCGCCCCCGCACCCTGAACGACACCCCCGTGGTGCGCCCCAGCATCATCCCCAACGTCATCATGGCCGTGGGCCACCACCGCAATGGGGTTTTGTTGGCGCCGTGGACGTGTGAAGAGGTGGGGGGGTGGTGAGTGGGGAGTAGGGAGTGGTGAGTGGAAATCTCCCTCTCCCCGTTGGGGAGAGGGTTGGGGAGAGGGGATGAAGCCTCTATCTTCTTGTTATAGAAAAAGATTTTGCGGAAAAACCCCCTCCCTAACCCTCCCCCGCAAGCGGGAGAGGGAATATAATCTTCTCCCCACTCCCCGTAGGGGCGGGGTGGTTGGTGCCACAACAAAAAACCATCCTCCGTCAGGACCACCCCGTCAGGCTGCGCCTGACACCCCTCCAAAGGAGGGGAATGGGCCGACTCCCTAACCCCCCCGACGGGTGGAGGTTATGAGAGGCACCCCCTCATCCTTCATCCTTAATCCCGATAAACGTCGCGACGGTGGCCCACTGCTATAACAACCACGGTTAAGGATTGATCCTTGATTCGGCAGATGATGCGGTAATCCCCGACACGATAACGCCACAAAGACCGAAAGGGACCCGTCAAGGCTTTCCCTAAAGATCGTGGGTTTTCCAAGGGGGCCAATCTGTTTTCCAAAAAATCAAAAATACGCTGCCGATCCCTTGGGGACATGGCCTTCATGTCCTTTTTAACACCCACATCGATGTCAATGGTCCACATGCGGTAACATCATCTCTTTTTTAAAATCCGCCAAAGACACTGTGGGGTTTTTTTCGCGCAACCGCTGGGTTGCCAAAAACACATCTTCCATGTCTTCCAGTGCCTCAACAATGGCCTTGCGGGCGTAATAACTTTTGGTGCGACCGGTCCTTTGGGCCAGATCGTTTAAACGCTGCTCAACATCCGCGGGTAAACGAAGAACCAACATGACCAAATCTCCCTGAATTTTCATTGTATGACATGTATAGCATAAAAAGACCATAAAATCAAGCAAGGAACTGAAAAAATTTAAAAATCCAATCTTTCCATGATCGTTTTTATCCCTCATCCCGATAAACGTCGCGACGGTGGCCAATATGGACAATCAAAACGGTGTGGGTTTCTGGTGTAATCTCTGCCAACAAGCGATAATCCCCCACACGAAAACGGTAAAAAGAAGAGAGCGGACCCATAAGCCTTTTGCTAAAATGAATAGGATTTTGGGGAATCCGATCCCGAATATAGGCCATGATTCTTATCTGCTGATCACGGGATAAACGCTTGATGTCTTTCAGGGCATCTTCACTTAGCGTCACTGTCCACATGATTTAAACCCAGCATGTCAAAGGCTTGCTCAACGGTATAGGTTTTTTTCGTGCTACGCAACCGCTGGGTTGCCAAAAACACATCTTCCATGTCTTCCAGTGCCTCAACAATGGCCTTGCGGGCGTAATAACTTTTGGTGCGACCGGTCCTTTGGGCCAGATCGTTTAAACGTTGTTCAACATCCGCGGGTAAACGAAGAACCAACATGACCGAATCCCCCTAAATTTTCACTGTATGACATGTATAACATAAAGAGGGAAAAAAAACAACAGTTGCGTTTTGTCCCACCGCAGGCCGTTGTTTCCCCCTTTACCCCGCCCTGTTCCCCATGATAGAACGGGAGAAGGTTTTTAAGGAAAAGGAAAGGCCCCATAATGACACAAACCCGCACGGAAACAGACTCCCTTGGTCCTATTGAGGTTCCTGCTGATTGTTATTGGGGGGCCCAGACGCAGCGTTCGCTGGATAATTTTCCCATTGGGATTGAAAAAATGCCGGCGGAATTGATCCGCGCGTTGATGATCCAAAAAAAGGCCGCGGCGCTGGTGAATAAGGCCCTCGGCCTGCTTCCTGCCAACGTGGCGGATGCCATCGTGGCGGCGGCGGATGATGTGCTCAGTGGCTCTCTGGTGGGTCAATTCCCCTTGGCCGTGTGGCAAACGGGATCCGGCACCCAAACCAACATGAATGCCAACGAAGTTCTGGCCAACCGCGCCAACGAACGCTTGGGCCACCCCCGCGGCGTCAAAACCCCCGTTCACCCCAACGATCATTGCAACATGGGGCAATCGTCCAACGATACCTTTCCCACCGTGATGCACATCGCGGCGGCCAAGGCCATCACGGGCCACCTGCTGCCCGCGCTGCGCGATTTGCAAAGCAGTCTGGAACACAAAGCCCAAGACTTCGCCGCTATTGTCAAAATCGGCCGCACACACCTGCAGGATGCCACCCCCCTGACGCTGGGGCAGGAATTTTCCGGCTATGTCACCCAAATCAAAAACAACATAACCCGCCTTCAGGGGACCTTGCCTGCATTGTATGAATTGGCCCAAGGCGGCACCGCCGTGGGCACGGGGATCAACTGTCACCCCGATTTTCCGGCGGCCTTTGCCAAAACCGCGGCGGATTTAACCGGTCTGCCCTTTGTCACCGCCCCCAATAAGTTCGAGGCCCTGTCCGTTCACGATGCCATCACGGACGTTTCGGGCGTGCTGAGCACCTTGGCCAGTTCCCTGATGGCCCTGGCCAGCAACATTCGTCTGCTGGGGTGTGGTCCGCGCTCGGGCTTAGGAGAGCTGAGCCTGCCCGCCAATGAACCCGGGTCATCCATCATGCCAGGCAAGGTCAACCCCACACAAGTAGAGGCCCTGACCATGGTCTGCGCCCAAGTCATCGGCAACGCCACCGTGGTGGCCGTGGCCAATTCCCACAGCCATTTGCAGCTCAACGTATACAAACCCGTGATGATTTATGCGGTTTTGCAGTCCATTCGTTTGCTGGCGGATGCGGCGGCGTCCTTTCGCGAGCGCTGTGTTGACGGGATCGAGGCCAACACCGACCGCATTGCCAAGCTGATGCAGGAATCCCTGATGCTGGTGACCGCCCTGAATCCCCACATCGGGTATGACAACGCGGCGAAAATTGCCAAAAAAGCCTTTGAAGAGGGCACCACCCTGAAACAGGCGGCTTTGTCACTGAACCTGCTCACCGCCGAACAGTTCGACGCATGGGTGCAGCCGCTGGATATGATCAAACCCTCTGCCAACAACGTAAAGGCCGCCTGATGTTTTTAAAAGACAAAGACCGCATTTTTACCAACCTGTACGGCGATAAAGACTGGGGTTTGGCGGGGGCCCGCGCCCGTGGTATTTGGCAGGATACCAAAGCCCTGCTGGAAAAGGGGCATGAGACGATTATTGAGGAGGTCAAAGCCTCTGGCCTGCGCGGCCGCGGCGGGGCGGGGTTTTCCACCGGCATGAAATGGTCCTTTATGCCCAAAAATGGCGATTTGCCCAGTTATCTGGTGGTGAATGCCGATGAATCCGAACCCGGAACCTGCAAAGACCGCGACATTTTGCGTCATGATCCCCATCGCCTGCTAGAGGGCTGCGTTGTCGGGGCCTTTGCCATTCGCGCCCACACCGTTTACATTTACGTGCGCGGCGAATTTTATAACGAGGCCATGCGCCTGCAGGCGGCGGTGGATGAGGCTTACGCGGCGGGCTTGCTGGGCAAAAATGCCTGCGGCACCGATTGGGCCATGGACATTTACGTTCACCGCGGCGCAGGGGCGTACATCTGCGGCGAAGAAACGGCTTTGCTGGAAAGTTTAGAGGGCAATAAGGGCCAGCCGCGCCTAAAGCCGCCCTTTCCCGCCGGTGTGGGATTGTTTGGGTGCCCCACCACCATCAACAACGTGGAAACCATCGCGGTGGTGCCGGAGATTCTGCGCCGTGGCCCCACGTGGTTTTCGTCCTTTGGCCGCCCCAACAATGCGGGGACAAAAATTTTCTGCATATCCGGCCACGTCAACACCCCCTGCAACGTGGAAGAATCCATGAGCATCCCCCTAAAAGACCTGATCGAGCGTCACGCCGGCGGCGTGCGCGGCGGGTGGGATAACCTGCTGGCCATCATCCCGGGTGGATCGTCGGTGCCCTTGGTGCCCGCGGATCAGTGTGACCCCCTGCTGATGGATTACGACGCCCTGCGCGAGGTTGGATCGGGTCTGGGCACCGCCGGTGTCATCGTTATGGACAAATCCACGGACATTGTGGCCGCCATTGCCAATTTATCGTATTTTTACAAACATGAATCCTGCGGCCAATGTACGCCGTGCCGCGAGGGCACGGGCTGGCTGTGGCGGATGTTGACCCGTATGGTATCAGGAAACGCCCAGCCCGAAGAAATCGACCAAATGTGGGACTTAACCAAACAGATCGAGGGCCACACCATCTGCGCCCTGGGCGATGCCGCCGCATGGCCCGTGCAGGGATTGATCCGGCATTTCCGGCCGGAGTTGGAGCGGAGGATGGCGGCTGCGCGGGAGCGGCGGGTGGCGTAGGGTTAGGGGTTTTTTAAAAGACTTATCCTGCGTAATGCTGATGATAAAAACTAAAAAATAGGTAACAAAATGAAACGCTTATCATTTTTTTTAGCAATGCTTATGATATTGGGTTTTTCACAAAAAGCCGAATGCTCTTCCGTGATCGTTGCGCAGGGAAAGTACCTAAAGATGTCTCAGCAGGGCAATGTGGAACTGTGCATGCTCAAAGAGAATTTCACGAAAAAATGGTTAGAAGGAAAGGATAGCCCTGTTTGGCTTGCCAACATGAACAACTTCTATGAAAAAGGGGAGATTTTTCAAGGAAAAATCCTAAAAGTAGATTACAAAGGTGAGAAAAAAGAATGGTACAAAGATCAGAAAAAATGGCAACAAAAGGCCTGTTTATCCATTCACTTTCAAAGCCCTCCTAAAATAAATTTTGACTACCAAACTTATGACGGAGCAGCATCTGACGATGGAGAATTTGTCATTTCGCTAAAAAAACTCAATCCACTGCACACTCCTACCGACAATCAGGGATGGGCCTACAGGTATACTAGTCTAGATGGAGGAAGTTTAAATTTTTTTGAATTTAAAGATATCGTTGATGTTCTTAACAAGAATTTTAACAATAAAACCTGTTATCGTGGATTAGACGGATATCAATCTTATTCAGGATTTCAGGTGATTGAACTATACAATCCAGTTTCATTTAAAGGCCACAGCTACTCAAACATGATAGTATTCCAGTGCGAAGGCACAGTATCAGGTGGTGACTATACGGAAGGCTACACAAAGGCTTATTTTACCAATTTTGATGATAATGCATTTGAACAGTTTTTCTCAGGGCACGATGTGGGCTGGTTATCAGAGGGATCAGGGGGAATAGATATCAACGGGGATGGCGTTCCTGAATTCACTGGAACATGTGGTTATCTGGCTGTGGGGATTTTTCAAATTTTCCCGAAGCAAGAATGGCTTTTTTGTGAAGAAAATGGTATATAGCACTGTTGATATCCATGAGCCGCAGCCCGAAGAAATCGACCAAATGTGGGATTTAATCAAACAGATCGAGGGCCACACCATCTGCGCCCTGGGCGATGCCGCTGCATGGCCCGTGCAGGGATTGATCCGGCATTTCCGGCCGGAGTTGGAGAGACGGATGGCGGCCGCGCGGGAGCGGCGGGTGGCGTAGGGATGACATGATTTTCCCCAACAAACTCGCCATCACAGATCCCGTGGCCCTGAGCATTGCCGAGGAAAAAATCAGCAAACAAAACGCAAAGCGTCTTTTTGAAACAGGGGCGTTGGATACCATCCCCGTGGGGACCTTTGCAGGTTTGGCAGATATCCATCGGTGTTTGTTCGGGGATATTTATGATTTTGCTGGGAAAATACGGGATGTGAACATCGCTAAGGGTTCATTTCGCTTTGCCCCTGTGATGCATTTGCAGGCTTCGCTGGCCCACATCGATGCCATGCCCCAAGGCACGTTCGATCAAATCGTTGAAAAATATGTTGAAATGAACATCGCCCACCCGTTTCGAGAGGGCAATGGCCGCGTCACCCGCCTGTGGCTGGATTGTCTTTTGAAAAAAGAAATCCGGCAGGTTGTGGATTGGCGTTTGATTGCCAAGGACGATTATCTCTCCGCCATGGAGCGCAGCGTTGTGAAGGATTTGGAAATCAAACACCTGCTGAAAAATGCCCTCACCGACACCATCCACGAACGCGCTTTGTTCATGACGGGGCTGGACGTTAGTTACCATTACGAAGGCTATCGCCATTTCAGGGCTGAGGATGTGTAGGGGGAAAGTTTGTATCCCCTCTCCCACGCCCCACTTACCATAGTAACATTTATAATCAAAGGAGACTTATTATGTCCAAATACTTAACCCGAGCCACCCCCAGCGAAAGTCGCAAACGGGGGCGTGTGTTTGATGAAGGCGACAGCATCCGCGCCCAGATTCGGGAAGAGGTGCAAAGTTTGTTTGAAAACCAGCTGAAATCCCTGTTGCGGCAAGAGGTGAAGGATCAGGTGCTCTCGTCCCTGTCGTCGTTTAAAACCTCCCCTGCCAGAACTCAAAGCCTGATGGATCAGGACGAGGGCGGCCCCGATGCCGGTTTCGGCCTGAGCCAGAGCCAGATCAGTTCCCTGATTTTACAGGGGTTACGGTCGGGGGGGTAGGGGCACCACCCCAACCCCGTCCCCATACAGCGGCCAGAGCGTGTCTTTTTTCACCAGTGCCAGACCCATGGCCCCCTGCCCCACGCCTGAGGATGAGGCCATCAGGCCCTGATTGTGGCCATCCGCATCCCGCAGGTCGGAAAATGCGGGGGGCAGGGCGGCGGTGTTATCGGGGTGATGCAGGGCCACCGTCACCAGATGCTTTTTCACCAAGGTTCGGTAATGCATGCGGGCGGTGACCTCTTGGCCCATATAGCAGCCCTTGTCCCACGCGATGCCGTGGCAGCGGTCTAGGCCGTAGTCCAGGGGCAGAGCCTCGCCCACCGGCATGTCCAAAGACCCCTCGGGGACGGCGTTTAGGAAACGGGCGCGGTGGTACCATGACAGATCCCCCTCGCCCTCCCCCGTTTCTGGGCCGTAGCCCATCCACCCCAAAGCCGGATGGCGGGGATCGGGAAAGGGGGTGTGTTCAGAGGCCCCCGCACTGCGCCGCAGCCCCAAAGACGGCGTGGTCAACGTCACCTTGGCCCGCAGGCGATAGCGGTTCAGCAGGTCCTGTAGCCCACCCAAGCGTTCTGTTTCCCCAAACACCAGCACGGCATCCGCCGTATACATAATCAGGGCATCATGCACCACCCGCCCCTGCGGCGTCAGAATCGCCCCATAAGCGGGCGCGGCCTGAGGGTGGATGTTTTGGGTGAACAGCCCCTGAAGAAAGGTGAAACGATCCCCCCCCGAAACACACAAAGGGGCGCGGAAAGCATCAAGACTAAACATTGCAAAACCATGGCTGTTATACGCTAAGGCCCATTCTATCCCCTTTTTGGGGTGCAGGCTATATTTTAGGGGAAATGTGATGGATGTTACAGAGGGGGGGGTCTTTTTTGGGTAGTGTGTTGGGCAACAGTATTCCTATAAAAATGGATTTTATGGTGGAGTCGGGATCTTTGGCGCAGGGGTTTATTGGGGCATTTGAAATTCCCAAAGCATGGGTTGACGGCCATTTTGCTGAACTCACGCATCGTTTTTATAATACGGACCGTCAGGGTGATTTAAAAAACCTTAATAGAGTGTTGGCCGCGCTGGATGCTTGGTTTTATCAGGGACCAGAGCGAAAACCTTTTTATGCAAATCATGCCTCTTTCGTGGAATGGGTGGGTCAATTATCCAACATCGTGAACTCCGATGATAGGTCTCTTGAGAAACAAAAAGTTGACTTAACAAAGGCCATAAAGGATGTGCTTCAACTCGAAGACGGTTTCGAGATTTCTGAGGATTCTCTGATAAAAAAGATTCATGAAAAAACTCATCCCGAAGATTTTCGAAAAAATCTGATTCAGCGTATGGGAAGAAATTACCCAAGTGTTTTGGGCGAACGCCCAGAACACTTTTATTTCCAAACGCCTGAGGCGTGGGAGAAAATGGTTGATTATCTGAATCAGACTTTACCAGAAAATACGAGGTTTTCTGGCGATGAAAAAACCCTGTTGGCCCATTATTTAACCCAGTTTCAGGATAAACGCCGCGCAGGTTATAACGCAGAAATCACGCCGCGCAATGAAAACAGCAATGCGGTTCATGCGGTATCGTTATATTTACAGTTTTTGCATTTCAAAAGTCTGTTGCCTGAGGAGGATCAAAGGGCACTGGAACCCCATCAAAAAGATATTTTGCTGCTTTTTTTGTTTCATGATGGTGTGGATGAATTCATTAATGAGGCGTTTTCTGCAGGTGATAGCTACGCAAAAAAAGGTGGAAAACCCCGACCCCAGGGCACGGAATTGCATCGTGATATTTTTTTGGGGTATTTGAAAAAGTTAGCGGACGAGAAAGCTATTTCGTGTCCTGAGACTCTATTATCCCGCGCCGATGCTTTGCTGAAGGCCCTGGATGTTTGGAAAAAAGTGAATGATGAAACCAAAAATATTGCCAAGGTACTGGATGTTAAAAAAGCGACAATCAAAAAGATTTTAAAGGCTGCCGGTCTTCCAGAAGACCTCACAAAAGTTCCCTATAAAGATCTGGTTTTGGCTTTGGTGGTTAAAGGCATGGACCGTCTATCCAACAACCGCGAACATACGGCCTATCAGGAATTAAGCGAAATCCTTTTTCCTACGGTTAAGTTGGCACCTGTATTGCAAGTTGCCCTTTTGGAAGCCTTGAGGCCATATGTCGATCAAAAGAGCCGGCATTATTTAGAATCCTCTATACAAGCTATAAGAGCCTTGCAAGACGGACGTCCTGATTCGGATTATAGAAATCCTAAAGCTCTTATTTCTGCTTTTCCTGCAAACAATCCCCTTCAACCTGATTATGTTACACAAGCTTTATCTTCTGGGGCATACAACACTTGGTTGTCAGATTGGGAAAATACAACCAAAGAAGCGTTTACAGGACTTTTCGGGAAGATGGCTGATTTGGACACGATCGTCGAGAACCGTAAAGAAGCGGTTCATGAGACGTTGGAAGATCTTCCCCGATCCCTGCCAACCCGCATGAAGCAAGTTTTAAATGCGTTGAATGTGGCGGGGATTTGCGGCCAAGTTGGTTTTGGTTTGACGACTGTTTTGCAGGCATCGGGGGCAATCCATCTGCCAGATATGGCCCAACATATCGCGGCGTCGGGTCAATGGTGGGCCACGATTCCCACCATGATTCCTATGCTGAGATATGCCTTTGAACAACGTTCGCTCTTAGGGGCTGCGGCCGTTGGCGCGAATGTTGTATGCTTAGGGCAAATGGCGGCAAACCCTGAACAGATCGGTGTATGGCTTAATGGCATGTTGGTAGCCAATAGCTTGTGGTCCCTATCGCGCAATAAACATACCGTTGAACCCAACGATCGTTTACAGCCCGCCGATGTGCGCAACCTCAGGCCCGCCATAAGGGATGAGATTGTACCCACAAAAGATTTTTTATTAGAGGCCCTATCTGGTATCAGACGGAATTGGCGCACTGTCATTAACTCCGCTGTGGATAATGCCGAAGGCAGCAAGCCCGATGCGCATTGGCCAACAAAACTTAAAAATTTAAAGGCTTTCCACAGCTTAAACGCGGTGGCACATGGGGTGGCGATTTTGGGGTATTTCAGCAATAATCCTGTTTTGCGGGGTGTTGCAGAGCCTGTCCTAGGCGGGTTGGTGATTATGGATGGGACAAGGGAAAAAATTCCTGCTTGGCAAGTCAGTGGTTTGATCCAGATTGGTGCTAGACTTGTGTTGGCTGTGGACCCTGATAATCCTGTGGCGGCGGGGGCTTTGGTTGCCAGTTGGGGGGCTTTTGGTTTCGGATTGATGGAATTGGGCAAAAAACCGTCTTCAGATCGAGGGTAAGCCTTCTCTTGAAAACGGTGTATCCCCTTTCTTAGCCCAACATGTTCATGGGGTGTTTTTGATGGGTTTTAGGTTGTCCTAACCCGTATTTTTCCATATTATGGGGTTTGTTTAGGGATTTTAAAACCAATTGTGGGGTCCCATGGTTAAGCCCATTATAATCATCATGGCCGCAGGGGATGGCACCCGTGCCAACCTGCCTGTGCCCAAGCAGTATTATGGGGATCCATCGCCGTTGGTGATGGTTTTGGATCGTTTTTTGGGTACGTATCCCCTGTTGGTGGTGCATGGGGCGCATCATGGGGTGTGGATTGATCCCCTGAGGGAGCAGTATCCCCATGTTCATTTTTGCGTGGGGGGGGCAACGCGGGCCGATTCGGTGCTGTGTGGGTTAAGGGTCATTGCGTCTGCGGATTTTCCCACCCCATCCCCCCATGTTCTGATTCATGATGCGGCGCGTCCGTCGGCCCCCCTGTCCCTGTTTGCGCGGGTGGCGGCTTTGCTGGGGGATGGCCACAAAGCTGTGTGTCCCGTTTTGCCCATCAGCGATACGGTGTGTCAAAGCGACGGGCACCTGTGGCAGGCCACGCTGGATCGCGCGGGGATTTACCGTGTTCAAACGCCGCAGGGGTTTGATCGCGCGGCCCTGCGGGATGCCTTTGAGACAACGGGCGATGCCCCCTTTACGGACGAGGGATCCCGCATGCACGCCGCCGGATACGCGGTGCATGTCACGGACGGGGCCCCCGAAAACACAAAAATCACCACACAGGATGATCTGATGCGCCCCACCCCCCCCCAACACCCGCGCTGGGTCACCGGATGGGGGTTTGATGTTCATGCCTTTGATCCCACCAAGCAAACCATCACGCTGTGCGGGCTGTGTTTGCCGGCTTCGCAGGGGTTGTCGGGGCATTCGGATGCGGATGTGGCGCTGCATGCCTTAACCGATGCGTTGCTGGGGACCATGGCACTGGGGGATATTGGGGATCATTTTCCCCCCACGGATCCGGCGTGGCGGGGTGCGGATTCCACGATCTTTTTGGGGTTTGCGCTGCAACAGTTGGCCCAGCATCAGGGGATTTTGGAGCATCTCGACATCACCATCATGGGGGAAACCCCCAAAATTGCCCCCCATCGGGATCGGTATCGGGCCAGCTTGGCGGCGTTGTGCGCTTTGCCGCTGAAGCGCGTCAGTGTGAAGGCCACCACCACCGAAAAATTGGGATTTTTGGGCCGAAAAGAGGGTCTGGCCGCCCAAGCGGCGGTGACGGTGCGCTTTGGGGGGGATTGAGAGAATGCCTGCGTCAAACGCCCATGCCCGTGCCATTGAGGTGGACAACCTGTTTTTTTCCTATTCCCCGCTGGAGCCACCGATTTTAAAGGGGGTCTCTCTCTCTGTGGATGCGGGGGATATTGTCATTATGACGGGGCCGTCAGGGTCGGGGAAATCCACGTTTTTGACCATTGTGGGGGCCCTGCGCCACGCCACACAGGGCCGTGTCAGCGTTTTTGGGCAAAACCTGATTGGGGCATCGCAGGATACGGTGCTGGCCGTGCGTCGTCAGACGGGGTATATTTTTCAGGAACACAATTTGCTGGAATCCCTAACCGCCCTGCAAAATGTCAGCATGACGCTGGAAATGGACGGCGGATTAACGCAACAACAACGCCATGACGCATCATCAGAGATGCTGAAAAACGTGGGCCTGTCGGGGCATGAACACAAAAAACCCGGGGCCCTGTCGGGGGGGCAGCGGCAAAGGGTCTCCATCGCCCGCGCCCTGGTGGGTAAACCCAAAATGGTGTTGGCGGATGAGCCCACGGCGTCCCTGGACAAAGCCAGCGGTCAGGCCTGTGTGGAGGTTTTAAAAGCGCTGGCGCTGGAAAATGGCACCACCATTTTTCTGGTGTCCCACGATTACCGGATTTTAAACCAAGCCCACCGCATCATTGAACTGGACGATGGCATCATCCGCAGCCCCGCCATATGACCACCACCCCGCCCTTGGTTTGCCATGATGGGCAGTTGGTGCCCGCGGATCACCCCGTGATCTCGTCACATCATAACGCGTGGCGGCTGGGGGAGGGTTTGTTTGAAACAATCTTGGTGGTTCAGGGAAACCCATGGAACGCATCCGCCCATCTGCAACGCCTGATCCGTGGCATGGCGTTTTATGGGTTTTCTGAGGTTGATTTTGATCCCGTGCTGGCACGGGCGCAGGACTTAATCCAGCGCAATGGTTTAGGGGATGGGTATCTGCGCATCCTGATCACGCGCAGGGGCGACACGGCGCCCCGTTTGGGGTATGGGTGCAGCGAAGAGGCGCAGGCCCTGCCCCCCATTGTGACGATTCAGACGGTGGCGGGGGTGTTTCCGCCCCCCATCAGGCCGGTGTCTTTGTGGCTCAGCCCCTTTGTTGTGGTGAATCCCGCACCCTGCAAAACCTTTAGCAGTTTGCTGTACAGCCAAGCCATCCGAGACGCCCGCGCCCATCAGGCCGATAATGCCCTGCTGTTGAATCCGGAGGGGATTGTGTGCGAAACGGCCTCTGGCAATCTGTTTTGGATACGGGGTGGGGTGCTGTATACGCCGTCTGTGGATTTGCCCATCATCCCTGGGTGCGTGCGGGATGTGGTGTTATCGCTGTGGTCCGGCCCCATAGATACGGGCCACTTTACGCTGGATGACCTGTGGGCGGCCGAGGCGGTCTTTATGACCAACGTGGGCAGCCTGATCCAACCCATCACCGCCCTAAAAGGCCCCCGCCCCCAACACTGGGGGGAGGATGAGCGGGTTTTGGGGTTGAGGCATCGGTTGGTGGAGGGGGTGGGGGGGGGTGGTGAGTGGTGAGTGGGAAGAGATTCTTATTCCCCTCCTTTGGAGGGGTGCCCCGTAGGGGCGGGGTGGTTGGGCGCCACACCCCCGTCAAAACCACCCCGTCAGGCTGCGCCTGACACCCCTCCGATGGAGGGGAATGGCCCTAAGGCACCGGTTGGTGGAGGGGGTGGGGGGGGGTGAGTGGTGAGTAGGGAATGGGGAGTGGGGGAAGGTTATCTTCCCTCTCCCGCTTGCGGGGGAGGGGTAGGGAGGGGGTTTCGTTACACTTTAGCTGTCTCTTCGGGCTTCGTTTCTTATTGCATGTCCAATAAAAAAAAGACAATCGTCGTCGAATATTTTCCTAAGATATGCTCTATCAACATCAGGTGGTACAACGGGCACAACCGAATTTAAATCTGTGATCCACCAGTGTCCTTCAGAATCCACAGTAACATTATCCCAGAAAAATTTACCTACTCTAGCCCCTCCTCGCCCCACAAAAAATCCTAATTTAGAGAAAGATTCATGAAAAATCATGAATCTTTCTTTTATCTCTTCGATAGGAGTAGGATTGTTCTTTTGACCCGAGTAAAAAATTGCCTCTAAAAGGTGCTTTGTTAATCGTTCCCCCTGAATATGATTATAAATACAATACATAAATGATCCGTCAGAAAAAACCACTTGATATGGGGGAATCTTTTTTTCTCTCTCAAGAACCTCCATGCACAATGGTTTTTTGAACAAGTTCAAAGCTGTTTTACCATTTTCTAATTTTTCATCGAATAATGAAATCGTGTTGGGATAAACTTTTAGACACAATTTTGGATATCCTTCTGGCTCTAACGTTACAATCAAGGAATCGCCTTTGTTCAAGGATTGTTTCATGATTGAAAAATCAAAATCATATCTTTGGGGATCATCATAACCAGAGTAAAGAGGGACCTCAGCTACGTTTAAGGAAGCAATAACTTTTAGCAAAGACTCCCTTAAGTCACGGGTACAATAAATAATTTCCATTTTTGGAGCCAGTTTTCTCAAACAATATATATAATCATATCCAAAATACCGGAAAAATCAAAAAGAGTTTTTTTACTTTAAAAAAAGTCCCTGAAAGGCACCCGCCCCCAACACTGGGGGGAGGATGAGCGGGTGACGGGGTTGAGCGATGCCTTGAAAAACCCCAGCACTACCAAGAGCAATCACCCCCCCAACCCAACCACACAAAAATATCAACGCCATCAATCTTCTACCCTAAACCGCTTCCGCCCGTTGAGTCTCTTGCCTAATGGATTCTTGCGCAACCTTGATTTCATCAGGCAATTTTGCAATAGACCACAGATAGGCCGAGGCCGTTTTGTCCGGACGATTCCGCCCTTGTTCCCAGTTTTGCAGCGTGGCCAGGGGAATGCCATAGGTTTCCGAAAATTCCCGCTGGCTCATGTCCAAATGTTCCCGAATGACCTTGGCGTCGGCGCAAATGTAATGGGTGAGTCGAACGTTGGTGGGTTCGCCCCGCATGTGCGCGATGGCTTCCTCCAGCCCCGCAAGGATACCCTTTGCCATTTCACTCATTTCTTCTTTTTCATCAATCATGGTACGTCCTCCTTTTCGATTTCGCCATGGCTTTAAAAATTTCTGCTGCCTTTGTCACGGCCTCTTTTTCGCTTGGCTTTAAGTCACCTTGCTGATTTTTGGCATAAGCCCACAGCAGGTAAATGGGGGCAGTTTCATCGTAAAAATAATAAATGATCCGGGCCCCACCGCGCTTTCCCATGCCTGGGCGGGTCCATCTCATTTTTCTGACGCCTCCCGTCCCTGGCATTTCATCCCCCACCAAAGGATTCAGAGAAAGGTAATCTTTCATGGCATCAATTTCACTCTCAGACCACAAAGACGTGGCCCGTTTCGTGAACGAATCTGTTTCAGCAAGGGCGTGTCGTCTGCAAGGCTTCATGACAACAATCATACGCGAATTGCGTACAAATAGCAAGGGAATAAAGGAAAACGGGGCACAAACCAAAACCTGGTGCTGCCGAGAGGAATCGAACCTCCGACCCCGTCCTTACCAAGGACGTGCTCTACCCCTGAGCCACGGCAGCACTGACAGGGTGTGGGCAGTGCATACCCCATTTTTTTAGGGAATGCAATGCGTCTTTCCCGCCACAAAACAGGTTTTTTTTAAAGCGGGTTTGTCTGGGGTGTTGACAGGGCGGGCGTGGCTGGTCCAAATAGAAACACATTAAGTCTTCTGCAGGAAATCCAACATGACAAACACCGGCGGCCCTTGGGGTCAATACAGCGGTGGTGGTGGCCCGAAACGCCCCTTTGGCGGCCAGCCCCCGTCATCAAAAGACCCCATAAATTTGGATGATCTGATCAATAAACTCAAGGGCAATTTCAAAAACCCCCTGCCCACCGGCGGGTATACCGGCAATCTGGTGGCTTTGTTGCTGATGGCGTCGGTGGCGTTGTGGTTGCTGTCCGGATTTTACCGCGTGGAATCCGATCAGGTGGGCATTGAAATGCTGTTTGGGAAATGGACGAACAAGGCCGAGCCCTCCCCCCCAGGTTTGCATTATTATTGGCCCTATCCCATCGGGTCCGTGGAACGCCCCGTGGTGACGCGGGAAAACCGGATCACCATCGGCTTTCGTCCCGCATCCAGCGGCGGCAGTCGTTTTGCCAGCAATTACGTGGACCGCAGTGCGCGGGAGGATGTTCCGGACGAGGGCATGATGCTTACCGGTGATGAAAACATCGTGGATATTGATTTTATTGTGTTCTGGCGCATCAAAAGCGGCGGGGATTATTTGTTTAACGTGCGCGATCCTGATGTTGCGGTGAAAACCGTTTCCGAAAGCGTCCTGCGCGAGGTTGTTGGGAAAAAGCCCATTGTGGCCGCCCTGACCGAGCGCCGCCGTGAAATCGAGCAAGAGGCCTTGGCCGCCATTCAAACCCGCATGGACAGTTACGGCACGGGGGTTTTGGTGAAAAACGTTCAGCTGCTGGATGTGGCGCCGCCGTCTTCGGTGATTGATTCCTTTAACGATGTGCAGCGGTCCCGCGCGGACAAGGAAAAAAGCCGCAACCAAGCCGAGGCGTACCGGAACTCTGTTCTGCCCGTCGCCCGCGGGGAAGCGGTGAAATTGATCCAAGAGGCCGAAGCCTATCGCCAGCAGGTCGTCAGCAAGGCCGAGGGGGATGCCAATCGCTTCACCGCCGTGTATAACGCCTATAAAGACAGCAAAGACGTCACGTCCCGCCGTTTGTATTTGGAAACGCTGGAAGAGATTTTGCAAAGCGCCAAAACCATCGTGGTGGATGGCAAAGGCGGCGGATCGGGTGTTGTGCCCTATCTGCCCCTGCCTGAGATTCAGAAAAAGGCCGCGCCTGTCCCCGCGGCGCCATCAACCCCTGTGGGAGGCCAGCCATGAAAACCCCTGTGATTATGATTGTTTTGGGTGTGCTGGCGTTTGTCCTGCCCATGATCCTGTTTACCGTGGATGAGCGGGAGCAGGCCATTGTGTTTCAGTTTGGAGAGGCCAAAGCCGCGCACCTAGAGCCCGGATTAAAAGCCAAAATCCCCTTTTTACAATCGGTCGTGTATTACCCCAAGCAGGCGTTGTTCATTTCCCCCCCGCAGCAGCAGTTGATTTTGGCGGATCAAAAGCGTTTGAACGTGTATGCCTTTGCGTATTTTAAAATATCCGATCCTTTGAAATTCTTTCAAAACCTGCGCAGTTTGGAAAATGCCAATGCCAACCTGGGGGATCGGATCAATTCAACCGTGCGAGAGGTCATGGGTCGCTACGCCCTGACGGATGTTTTGTCGGATAAGCGCGAGTCCATCATGACCCGCATTCGTGACAATATGAACACGGAAATTCAAACCTCGGGCGTTCAGTTGGTGGATGTGCGTATTCAGCGGGCCGATTTGCCCCAAGAAACCAGTGAATCCATTTTTGCCCGTATGCGGTCCGAGAGAGAGCGGGAATCCCGTGAATTCCGTGCCCAAGGGGAAGAAGAAGCCCAGCAGATTCGATCCAAAGCCGACAAAGAGCGCACCGTTTTGATTGCCGAGGCATCCCGCAAAGCCCAAGAAGCCAAAGGGGAAGGCGATGCCAAAGCCATTGCCATTTATGCCACGGCGTTTAATGCGGATCCTGCGTTTTATGCCTTTTACCGCTCGCTAGAGGCCTACCGGAAATCGCTGGCCCGTCCGGACACCACGCTGGTGTTGTCCCCCGATGCGCCGTTTTTTGAATACATGAACAAAAAGAATCCTTAAAAAAAAAGACCGTCGATGCTGGGTTTATTTTCCTTTTTCTCGTTCTTTTTGCTGCTCGGGGCTTTGGGGGTCGTGTTTTCGCGGCATACCGTTCATGCGGTGTTGTCCCTGATTTTTGCGTTTTTTAACGCCGCGGCCCTGTTGATTATGATTGGCGCTGAGTTTGTTGGCTTTATGCTGATTGTGGTTTATGTGGGGGCGGTGGCGGTTTTGTTTTTGTTTGTGGTGATGATGCTGGATGTGGATCGGGATGCGTTGCGCTCTGCCGTGGCGCCCCATAAAAAATGGGTGATCTTTTTTGCCGCTGTGTTTGTGATTGAGATTCTGGCCTTGGTCGCCTATAGCCCCCCCCAGTTGGGCGGGGCTGGGGCCATGGGGGCGCTGGTGCCCGCGCAGGGTGATAACGTTCGGGCGCTGGGGATGGTTCTGTATACCACGTATGCCCCGCTCTTTTATGCGGCGGGTATGATTTTGCTGCTGGCCATGATTGGGGCCATTGTGTTGACGCTGCGCCAACGTTCCGGCGTGCGCCGCCAGAACATTGCCCAACAAAACGCCCGCCGCGCCGAGGATACCGTGACCCTTGCCAAGCCCCCAAGTGGGGAAGGAGTGCTGTAGATGATGGATGTTTTTCTGCAGCCTGTGGGCATTGTGCATTATTTTTTGCTCTCCACCCTGTTGTTTGTCATTGGGGCCATGGGGATTTTTTTGAATCGCCGCCATGTGCTGAGCATGTTGATGGCGCTGGAGCTGATTTTGCTGGCGGTGAACATTAACTTTGTGGCCTTTTCCGTGGCCCACGGGAATGTTGAGGGACAGATTTTTAGTTTTTTCATTCTCACCGTGGCCGCGGCTGAGGCCGCCATTGGTCTGGCCATTTTGGTGATTTTTTTCCGCCGTTATCAGACGGTGGATGTGGCCGCCATGGATACACTTAAGGGATAACACACCACATGAGCATGGCTGAGATTTCTGTTTTTTCTACGCTTTTTGGCTTTTTGCTGGCGGGGCTGTGGGGGCGGTCTTTGGGTGTGGGGCTGACGAACTTTATTACGATTACCGCCATGGCGATTTCCACCGCGGCCTCTGCGTGGTTGTTTTATGATGTGGCTGTTTTGGGCCATCCCCAAACCCATATGTTGGGCACGTGGATTCAAACGGGGGGGCTGGATATTGCTTGGGCTTTGCGGCTGGACGCCCTGTCCACCGTGATGATGCTGGTGATTACCTCGGTGGCCCTGATGGTGCATGTTTATGCGGTGGGGTATATGCATCATGATGCTTCGCCGCAAAGGTTTATGGCGTATTTGAATTTGTTTGTGTTTTGCATGATGATGCTGGTGACGGCGGATAATCTGGTGCAGTTGTTTTTTGGATGGGAAGGCGTCGGCTTGGCGTCCTACCTGTTGATTGGGTTTTGGCATGACAAGCCATCGGCCAACGCGGCGGCCATGAAGGCTTTTGTGGTCAACCGCGTGGGGGATTTGGGGCTGGCGCTGGGGATTTTTGCGGTTTACTTGCATTTTGGCACGGTTCAGTTTGATGCGCTGTTTGCCGCGTTGCCCGCCGCAGCCGGTCAGGTGGTGAGTTTGGCGGGAATGTCACTGCCGGTGTATGATTTTGTGGCCCTATTGTTGTTTGTGGGGGCTGTGGGAAAATCGGCGCAGTTGGGCCTGCATGTCTGGTTGCCCGATGCCATGGAGGGCCCAACGCCCGTTTCCGCCCTGATTCACGCCGCCACCATGGTGACCGCAGGTGTGTTTTTGATGTGTCGTGTCTCGCCCCTGTTAGAGCTGGCCCCCATGGCCCAGCAGGTTATTTTGGTATTGGGGATGGCTACGGCCCTATTTGCCGCCACGGTGGGGATGACGCAGTTTGATATTAAACGCGTGATTGCCTATTCCACCTGCAGTCAGCTGGGGTATATGATGATGGCGGTGGGCGTGGGGGCTTATCCTGCGGCCATGTTCCATTTGTTTACCCATGCGTTTTTTAAGGCGTTGTTGTTTCTGGGCGCTGGCTCGGTGATTCACGCCCTGTCCCATGAACAGGACATGCGCATGATGGGCGGCCTGAAAAACGTCATTCCGTGGACGTACCGCATGATGCTGGTGGGGACCTTGGCGTTGTCGGGGATCTTTCCCTTTGCTGGGTATTATTCGAAGGACATTGTGCTGGAATCGCTCTTTGCGTCGCAGGGGTCTTTGGCCTATCTGAGTTACGGCGTGGGGGCGTTTGTTGCGTTTTTGACGGCGTTTTACAGTTGGCGCGTTATTTTCCTGACCTTTCATGGCAAGCCACGGGCGGATGAACGGGTCATGGCCCACGCCCATGAATCGCCGGCGGTGATGATTTTTCCCCTGCTGATCTTATCGTTGGGGGCCATAGGGGCCGGTTATGTGGGGTACGAGGCCTTTGTCGGCCACGATCGCGGGGCGTTTTGGCAGGGCACGCTGGCCGTTTCCCAAGACCATGACATCATCGAGGCCGCCCACCACGTCCCCGCGTGGGTGAAGTGGTTTCCCCTGGAGGTGGCTGGTTTGGGTATTGCGTTGTCGTGGTTTTTTTATCGCTATAACCCTGCCCTGCGCCGGCGTTTGGTGGATGGACTGGGGGCGGTGTACCGGTTTGTGTATAACAAATGGTATGTGGATGAACTGTATACCTTTCTTTTTGTCAGGCCGGCGCGGGCGTTGGGGCGGTTTTTCTCCTCGGGTGTGGATGCGGGGGTTATTGATGCCTTTGGGCCCCATGGGGCTGTGGCGCTGTCCCAAGGCATCGGCGCCCGTTTGTCGCGGTTTCAAACGGGGCAGTTGCCGTTTTACGGGGCGGTTCTGTTTGCCGGTGCCAGCCTAGTTCTGCTCTATGTTATTGTGCGGGGGGTCTGGGTATGATTGGGATTCTTTCCGTCATGACGTATCTGCCATTGCTGGGGGTTTTGGGCATTGCGCTGAGCGGGTCCGATTCACGGGCGCGTTTGGATGAAAATGTGAAGGTGTTGGCCCTGTTTGTGTCGTTGCTCGTTCTGGCCGCGGCGGTGTATGTGGGTGTGCATTTTGATTTTTCGGGCGATAAAGCCGCGACGTTTCAGTTTGTTGAGCATTTTTCTTGGTTTCCGTCCCTTGGTCTGACCTATCACATGGGGGTTGATGGGATTGCGCTGTGTTTTGTGTTGCTGTCGGCCCTGTTGGTGCCCATTTGTATTGTGGCCAGCTGGAACAGCATTAAACACCGCGTGCGGGAGTACATGGCCGCGTTTTTGATTTTGGAAACCTTTATGATCGGGATGTTTTGCGCCCTGGATTTGGTTTTGTTTTATATTTTCTTTGAGGGGGTTTTGATTCCCATGTTCCTGATCATCGGGATTTGGGGGGGATACCGCCGGATTTATGCGACGTTTAAGTTGTTTTTGTATACGTTTTTGGGGTCCATCATCATGCTGGTGGGGTTGATTGTGCTGTATAAAGCCACGGGCACCAGCAGCATCCCCGATTTAATGAAGGGGGCGCCGGCGTTCTTGTCCCCATCCCTGCAAGGCTGGCTGTGGTGGGGCTTTTTTGCGGCGTTTGCCGTGAAAATTCCCATGGTGCCCTTTCACACATGGTTGCCGGATGCCCACGTTGAGGCCCCCACGGCGGGATCTGTGATTTTGGCGGGTGTTCTTTTGAAAATGGGGGGGTATGGCTTTTTGCGGTTTTCCCTGCCCATGTTGCCGCAGGCCACGCTGGAATACGCCCACGTGGTGTATGCCCTGAGTTTGGTGGCGGTGATTTACACGTCCCTGATTGCCTTTGTGCAGACGGATATTAAAAAGGTTATTGCCTATTCTTCTGTGGCCCATATGGGGTATGTCACGGCGGGATTGTTCGCCCTGACGGTGCCCGCGGTACAGGGGGCCATTTTCCAGATGCTCAGCCATGGTTTGGTTTCCGCCGCCTTGTTTTTGTGCATTGGGGTTTTGTATGATCGTTTGAAAACGCGGGATATGGACCAGTTTGGCGGGGTGACGCAGGTGATGCCTCGCTTTGCCGTGGTGTTTATGCTGTTTATCTTGGCCGGCGTAGGGTTGCCCGGGACCAGCGGTTTCGTGGGGGAGTTTTTGGTGTTGATCGGTACCTATAGCGTTCACCCGTGGGTGGCGCTGGGTTTGGCAACGGGTCTGGTTTTGGGGGCGGTGTATAGTTTGTGGCTGTATCGTCGTGTGATGCAGGGCCCCATTCAGCGGGATGCTGTGAAAGCCCTTTCGGACCTTTCGCGGAGAGAGCAGCTGATTTTTGCCCCCTTGATCGTTTTGGTGCTGTGGATGGGGATTTTTCCCACCCCTGTTCTTTCGGTTTTAGAGCCCGGGGTCAAGCAACTGTTGTCCACTTATGCGTCAAATGCGTCGTTGGCGGCACCGGATTTTTCTTTGCCCCATCATGCCTTGGACGCGCCAGAGCCAACCTTGCCCCATCAGGATGAACACAACGAAAGGGGTCCCCAGTAACCGCTATGCTGTCTTTTTTACCGCTTTCCCCTGCCCTATCTCCGGTTATCTTGGCCACATCGTTGTTGTTTTTTGTTGTTTATGGGGCGTTTCGCTCGCGGGCGTCTTATGGCAGTGTGGCGTTTCTGGCTTTGTTTGCCTTGCTGATTGTGATGGATGCGGCGGGGTTGCAGTTTGCCCTGCATTTGGGGACGAATCGTTTGCCGTCTTTGGTTTTTGATGGGCTCTCTTCGGCGGCAACTGTGGCCCTTTGCGGGATGATGCTGGTGTTTTTTATTTTGACGCTGGGGTTGGCGTGGCCGCTGGAGGCCGCCCTGCTGGTGCTGTTTGCCCTGCTGGGGATGCTGCTGATGGTTTCCGCGGATTCCTTGATGATGTTTTATATGGGTTTGGAGATGCAAAGTCTGGCCCTGTATGTGTTTATTGCCCTGCAGGGGCGTCAACAGCCCGCCGCCATTGAGGCCGCGCTGAAGTATTTTATTTTGGGGGCCTTGGCGTCTGGCCTGATGCTGCTGGGGATGTCGTTTTTGTATGGCCAGTGGGGCGTGCTGGGGTATGGCCCCCTGCAGGCGATTTTGGTTCAGCATGCCGCCGTTTCACCGGCCTTGCTTTGGACGACGTTGGGGGCAGGTTTGATTTTGGTGGGCTTTTTGTTCAAGCTGTCCCTCGTCCCATTTCATATGTGGACGCCGGATGTGTATCAGGCCGCGCCCACACCGGTGGTTGCGTTTTTGTCGTCTTTGCCCAAGGTTGCGGCCACGGTGGCGTTGGTGCGTTTGATTGCTGGGCCATTTTATCCGTTGATGCCAGATTTGGGCGATATGCTCAGGATCATTGGGGCGCTGAGTATGCTTTGGGGGGCGCTGGCGGGATTGCGGCAAACCAGTTTGCGCCGCCTGATGGCCTATAGCACCATTGCCCAAATGGGTTTTGTGGTTATGGCCCTGTCTGTGGCAACGCCCGAGGGGATGGGGTCCGCGCTGGTTTATGTTGTGGTGTACGCCGTGACGTCGTTGGGATTGTTTGCGTTGCTGATGCGGATTTCCGAAAATGATTTGTCGTTCAATGATGTGGCGGGACTGGTTAAGGCTTCCCCTGCAACGGCCTATCTATTGGCGGTGTTCCTGTTGTCGCTGGCGGGTATGCCGTTTTTTGCCGGTTTTTTCACCAAGCTTTCGGTGTTTCAAAGCGTTTTGGCGCAGCAGCATTACGCCGTGGTGTTTGCTGCGGCCCTTTCCAGCGTGGTGGCCATGTATTATTATCTGCGGGTCATTAAGGTCATGATTTTTGATGATCCAGCTACGGATCAGGGGGTAATCATGGCGAATCATGGGGCCAGTTTGCCTTTGGGTGTGGCCGCGGCCCTGTTTGTATCGGTGTTTTTTATCATTCCGGGCCCTGAGATGACGGAGTTTGCCCAAAAAATGATGGCGGATCTGTTGCCACAGGCTACGGCGCCGGCACCGATTATGACCCTGCCCTTTGAAAAAGAATAGGGGAGGTATCCATGTTAGAGCTGGGGTATTTTTTACAACAGTGTCTGAATGGATTGTCGCTGGGTATGCTGTATGGTCTGATTGCCCTGGGGTACACCATGGTTTACGGCATTGTGGGCATGATTAATTTTGCCCACGGCGAGATTTTCATGATTTCGGCGTTTCTGGCGTTTCTGGCCTTTGTGGGGCTGCAAGATGCGGGTGTGATGTCCATAACGCTGTGTGTTTTGGGCATGTTTTTGTTTTCCATGGCCATTACGGCGGTGTATGGTTATGCGTTGGAGGCGGTGGCGTATAAGCCCCTGCGCTCTGCCCCGCGTCTGGCCCCGCTGATTACCGCCATTGGGATGTCTATTTTGTTTCAAAACTTTGTGCAGTTGACGCAGGGGGCGCAGGTGAAGGCTTTGCCGCCCTTGCTCACGGGCACAAACGTGCTGGGGATGTTTGATCATTTTGCTGTAACGCTCAGTGATACGCAGATTGTGTTGTTCATCAGCACCGTTGTCACCGCCGTGGTGCTGTATGCTGTGATTCATAAAACGCCGCTGGGTCGGGCCCAAAGGGCCTGCGCCCAAGATGCCAAGATGGCGTCTTTGCTGGGGATTTCGGTGAACCGCGTCATTGCCATAACCTTTATGATGGGGGCCGTGGGGGCCGCTGTGGCGGGGGTGATGGTGACGCTGTATTACGGTGTTTTGGATTTTTACATGGGGTTTCTGGTGGGGATGAAGGCCTTTACCGCCGCCGTTTTGGGGGGGATTGGATCGCTGGAGGGCGCGTTGCTGGGCGGGGTGTTGCTGGGGTTGATTGAAACGTTGTGGTCGGCCTATTTCGGGGCGGATTACAAAAATGTGGCGGCCTTTGGCGTATTGATTTTCGTGTTGATGGTGCGCCCCAGTGGATTGCTGGGCCGGCCAACCTTGGAAAAGGTTTAGGGGTATGCGCTCCTTCCTCCCCCCCCGTTGGCTGGCCTCGCCCTGTGCCAAAATTCTGGGTTGGACGCTGGTGGCGGCGGTGTTGTTTTTCCCGTTTTTTGTGTTGCAGGCTGTGGATCAGAATGGGGTGATGTCTTTGGCCGCCTTCACATATCGCCCGTATCTGCTGGCTGTTTTTGGGGTTTTTCTGGCGCTTTGCGGGGTATTTTTTTTGCCGGCCCCGCTGCGGGCGTTGGGGCAATCGTGCCCTGATTTTGCGGTGTCGGATGTGCAGAAAAAGGGCCTTCAGGTCCTGTTGGTGGTGGGGCTTCTCATCTTGCCACTGGTGAGCAATCGGGCCGAGTTGGATTTGGCCACGGTGGTGTTGCTGTCCATTGCCCTGGCATGGGGGATGACCATTGTTGTGGGGTATGCGGGGTTGCTCGATTTGGGGTACATCGCGTTTTATGCGGTGGGAGCCTATGCCTACGCTTTGCTGAGTACGGGGTATGGCGTGTCGTTTTGGGCGGCGTTGCCGCTGTGCGCCCTGTTGCCGGCGGTTTTGGCGTTTTTGGTGGGCTTTCCCATTTTGCGCCTGCGCGGGGATTATTTTGCCATTGTCACGCTGGGGTTTGCGGAAATTGTGCGCACCCTGTTGATTAACGCCCAAAGCATCACCGGTGGCCCCAACGGCGTGGCGGAGATTCCCCGCCCAACACTGTTTGGCTGGGGCGCGGCGGATTTGGATGAACGGATGATGATGCTGTATGTTTTGGCCTTGGCGTGGGCCGCTGTGGTGTACGGGTTGATGCGCCGCCTGCGGGTTTTGCCGCTGGGACGGGCGTGGGAGGCCCTGCGTGAAGACGAAATTGCCGCCCGCTCTTTGGGGGTGAATGTGCACAGAATGAAACTCTCGGCCCATGTTATTGGGGCCATGATTGCCGGCATTTGCGGGGCATTTTTCGCGGCCAAGCAGGGGTTTGTCAGCCCCGAGAGCTTTACCTTTCTGGATACGGCCTTTCTGCTGGCCATGGTGGTGTTGGGGGGGATGGGCAGCCCGTGGGGCGTTGCCTTGGCGGCCATTTTGATTGTGGCGTTGCCAGAGGTGTCGCGGTCTTTCGCGGATTACCGGATGCTGTTTTTTGGCATGGTGATGGTTTTGGTGATGATTTTCCGCCCAGGGGGCTTTGCCACCGCGCGACGCCCGTCGGTTCTTTATAAACCCGCATCTGGGGAACAACCGTCATGAGCAATGTGTTGTCCGTCACTGACCTCAGCATGTCTTTTGGTGGTTTGGTGGCGGTGGATCATATCAGCTTTGCGGTGAAGCTGGGCAGCATCACCGCCATGATCGGCCCCAACGGGGCGGGGAAAACAACGGTGTTTAATTGTGTGACGCGGTTTTATACCCCCACATCCGGCCAGATGGTGTTAACGCCGGAAACGGGGTATAATCTGGATTTGCATACCCTGTCCCCGTACAAAGTGGCCAAAAAAGCCCGTGTGCTGAGAACCTTTCAGAACATTCGCCTGTTTGGGCAGATGAGCGTTTTGGAAAATGTCCTGATTGGCCAGCATAGTCTTTTGATGCGGGCGTCGTCGTGCTCTGTGGCCGGACTTTTGAACCTGCGGCGTTACCGCACAGCCGAGAAGGATGCCATGGATTTGGCATTGTCGTGGCTGGAGATCATGGGACTCACCGAGGATGCCAACCGCCCTGCGGCATCCTTATCCTACGGCGCCCAGCGGCGTTTGGAAATTGCCCGCTGTCTGGCGGGTCGCCCCCGTTTGCTGTGTTTGGATGAACCGGCGGCGGGATTGAACCCCAAGGAATCTTTGGATTTGAAAAATCTGTTAAAAACCCTTTGTTATCAACACGGTATCTCCATTTTTTTGATTGAGCATGATATGTCCGTTGTGATGGATATTTCCGATCATATTCTGGTTTTGGATTATGGCCGCCTGCTGGCCCAAGGCACACCAGAGGCCGTGCGTACCCATCCCGATGTGATTCGGGCCTATTTGGGGGAGGATGCGGCATGACCCCGTTGTTATCCCTAAACAATGTTTGCAGTGGTTACGGCCGCATTGCTGTGTTGCAGGATGTGTCCCTGTCTGTGGGGAAGGGCCAGATTGTGTCCCTGATTGGGGCCAACGGGGCCGGAAAAACCACGTTGATGATGACCATTGCGGGTATGCCCCGTTTGTCAGCGGGCCGCATTGCCTTTGATGGGGAGGATATCAGCCAGATGTCCACCGAAACCCTGATCCGGAGGGGGATATCTTATGTGCCGGAGGGGCGGCGGATTTTTGCCCAAATGACCGTTTTGGAAAATTTGCAGATGGGGGCGTATTTTTCCCCGCCATCCCATTATCGGCAGGATCTGGAAGCCATGTTCACCCTGTTTCCCCGTCTGCGCGACCGGATGCGTCAGCGGGCGGGCACCATGTCTGGGGGCGAGCAGCAAATGCTGGCCATTGCCCGCGCTTTGATGGCCAGACCGAAGCTGTTGCTGCTGGATGAGCCGTCTTTGGGCTTGGCCCCGTTGGTGGTGCGGCATATGTTTGATACCCTTGTGGCCTTACGGGAAACGCTGGGCTTGACCCTGTTTGTTGTGGAACAAAACGCCCGTTTGGCCCTGTCGGTGTCGGATTATGGCTATGTCCTGCGTAATGGGCGCATGACCCTGTCGGGTACGGGCCCTGAATTGCTGCAAAGCCCCGAGGTGCAGAAGGAGTATTTGGGGGCGGGATTGTAGGGGGTGGGGAGTAGGGGTATTACCCACCGCAGGTGGGGTGGCCCGTAGGGGCGGGGTGGTTGGTGCCACACAAAACCACCCCGTCAGGCTGCGCCTGACACCCCTCCAAAGGAGGGGAATAGACCTACTCCCCACCCATCCCTACCCCAAATCAATCCGCTCTCCCTCTAAGGCACCCAGATTTTCGGGGTTGACGGTGGATAGCCACGTCACAAAGGGGCCGGCGTTTAGGGCCTGTGCCAAGGTTTGACAGTGGCGGGGGTCCAGATGCGAGGTGACATCATCCAGCAAAAGCAGCGTTCGCCGACGTGCCGCCAGCAGATGGGCGATGCGCAGTTGCAGGCTGAGGACAAACAGCTTTTGCTCCCCCGTTGAGGCCAGCGCGGCATCCACGTTTTTTTGTTCATCAAAGGCGGAAAGGACGGATTGATGGGGCCCTTCGGTTTTGCCCAGATGGCGCAGGGTTTCCAGATGCTGGCGATAGGCTTCTTCCACGGAAAGGGCCCGCTGGCCGGCGGTGAGGGCGTCCTCGATCCATCCCGCGCAGGATACGGGGGCATAGCGAAAGGGAATGTTGAGAGTGCAGGTGTTTAAAATCCGCGCCACATCCAAACGGGCCGCCGCAATGGCCACGCCCTTTTCCGCCAGAACGCTTTCCAGCCCCCTGTGCCACGCGGCCGAGGTGATCTGACGTTCAAACAGGGCCGAGCGTTCGCGGCGGGCGGATTCATACAGGCGCAGGTGCGTTAAATGATCAGGATAAAACCCATACACCACGCGGTCCCAGAATCGCCGGCGTTCGGTGGTGCCTTCCCCAAACAGCCGGTCCATTTTGGGGACATGCCAGACGATGTTTACGTGATCCGACAGGGCATGCAGCGGGGCGTTTTCCCGATGAATGTGCAGCAAACGCCGCTCTTTGCCGCTGGCCAAGGCTTCGCCGTCCATGGCGGTGCCCAGCGAGAGGGCATCGTCCCCTGCCCCCGTCCAGTCCAGATGCACCGCCCAAGGGGCCGGATGGTGCGCCGATTGCATCGTGCGCAATTTCGCCCCCCGCAGCCCTGTGCCCACGGTGAAGAGGGAGAGGGCCTCCAAAAGATTCGTTTTCCCCGACCCATTGGGGCCGGCAATCATGACGCGGGGGCCGCTGATTTGGAAACAGTGATCTTGATAGGTGCGAAAATGATACAAACGCACCGATCGAATATGGCCAGAGTGTGGGGATGCTTCGGAAATGGCGGGAACTGTGGGCATGGGGGAGATTGTCTTGGCAGGGGCGATAGGACTCGAACCTACAGCCTTCGGTTTTGGAGACCGACGCTCTACCATTGAGCTACACCCCTAAAGCAAAACAGGACCCGCACTTTATCCAGAAACGGTTTGGGAATCCAGAAAATCTTTCTGTGTGTCAAAAAAGCGTTTTTGGTTGGGGTTAGGAGGACAGGGCCTCTTCGACGATTTGGGGGGCGTGGGCAATCACCCTAAGATACGCAATGGCGTAATCGGGGGGGGTGCGTTTGCCCTGTTCCCAACTGCGCAGGGTTGAGGGATTGATGTGATAGGCCAAAGCAAAATCCTGTTGGTTTTTTTTCAGGCTTTTGCGAAGGTTTTTTACATCAGGAATGTCTTTTTCAGGCGTGATCACACGAACATGGGACGCATCCCCCCGTGCATAGGCCAGCGTTTGCTGCAATCCCCGCATAATAGACGCGTGAAGCGTATCATCTGTCATGGTTTAAACTCCTTTTTCAACACGTGAACAAACGCTGTATAGGCTTTTTTCTGGGCAGGGGTTAAATCGTCCTGATCCAAAAATAGTACACTCAATTTCGCAATGAAAGTGATGTTTTTTTGAGGTCTAAGGTCCAGAGGAATCCCTAAACAATTGAATTGGGGCGAAACCCCCTCCCTACCCTCCCCCGCAAGCGGGAGAGGGACCATAAACGTCTTCTACTCCCTACACTCACTACTCCCCACTCCCCACTCCCCCCCCCATCACCCCCCAAACGCCACCCGATTTCTGCGCAAAACGGCGTAGGCGGCGTTGATGTCTTTCATTTTTTCTTCGTCTTCGGATGTGGTGTGCTGTTGATCGGGGTGGTGTTTTTTGGCCAAGGCTTTGTAGGTTTTTTGGATGGTGTCAAAATCCACGCGGGGGTTGCTAAGGTCCAGAATTTTCAGGCTTTCCCGCAGCGCCTGCAGCGTGGGCAGGTCCAAATCGCGCCATCCGGGGGGAATGTCCGATTCGGGTGGGTTGCGGGGTTGTTTGGTGTATAAGAATTCCTCGACGTTCAGGGATGCGCGGCTGGATCGCAGGCGATTCCATAGACGGTCGTCCTCGCGCGAGGTTTCAATGACATCCTCTGGCATATCGCGGTAAAAATCCCAGCGGCGGTTGTAATCCTGAACATGGGACAGGCAAAACCAGTAATACCGGCGCAAATCCCCCGGGGATTGGGGCGCGGGATACAGGCCCTCGGCCCCGCATCCGTCATGATCACACAAACGGGCGGGGGGGGCCTCTCCGGTGATGGGATCAATAAAAATCCGTTTGCTGAGTCGCGCCACAAAAGGGTTTCCCTGATTTTTGCCTGACGTTATATCCCGTTTCTTGGTTGTCGTACACTGTTTAGGGTGAAAAGGCGGGGTCGGGGCAGCAGGATTTGTCCCGCGGGTCAAGGGCGAGGGGGAAAAAATACCGGACTGAGCGATAGCGAGGGAGGATGATTTTTTTCCCCTCGGCGAAGCGGACCCTTGAGGCGGGAGACAAATTCTGCTGGGTGGGAGCCTTTTCCTTACGGGGGCACGCACCTCCCACCCCCACAGTTCTCTTTTGGCATCAAGGGGTGCGCTGCGCCGGTGCGAAAAAATCATCCTCCCTCAGCCCGCGTTGCGGGCCTCGGTCCGGTATTTTTCCGCCCCGCCCCTTGACCCCAAAAGACAACCGCCCCGCCCCGCCGCGTTTAGCACCATTTGTTCATATTCTTTGATAATCCGTCATTCCGGACCAGCGAGCGACAGCGAGCGCCGAGCCGGAATCCAGCGCAAATGCCAAAACGCGAAGCGTTTTGTTCCTTGGTTTTAAAATCAAAAGGCAAAAGTCTGTGCCTTTTGATAGTGACGCTGGATACCGACTATGCGGTGGCTTTCGCGCCCTTATCCGGTATGACGATGAACCTGAGTGGAGATGTCCATGGAGCGGGTGAAGGGATTCGAACCCTCGACTTCAACCTTGGCAAGGTTGCGCTCTACCCCTGAGCTACACCCGCGAACTGGAAGGGCAAAAAGGAGTCTGACGCTTAGGAAACAGACCTTCTAAAAACAGCCCTTCAAAGACTTGGCGGCGACCTAATCTCCCACACCTTAAGATGCAGTACCATCAGCGCGGAACGTTTTCACTTCTGAGTTCGGAATGGGATCAGGTGTTCTCCGTTCGCCGTAACCACCAAGTCGTTGAAGGACTGGTTAAGAGAAGGCGTTTATGCCACCCCCAAAATCAAAACGCAAGAAAAAAATGACAAAAAAAAAGACAACATGATTTTTTAATTTTGGCGTTATATAGAGGGAAGCGCGTACACCCTAAAAAAAACAGGAAAATCCCCATGTCCAGCCCCTATGCGATGTTTGAATCCCTAACGCAGGCCCCCGCAGGGCGTTTTGATGGCATTCTCCGCCCCTATTCTGTGGATGATGTGAAAACGCTGCGCGGATCGGTGGTGATCGAACACACCTTGGCCCGTTTGGGGGCGCAGCGGTTGTGGGATTTGCTGCACACCCGTCCTTATGTTCATGCCCTGGGGGCACTGTCGGGGAATCAGGCCATGCAGATGGTGCGGGCAGGATTACCCGCCATTTACCTATCTGGCTGGCAGGTGGCCGCCGATGCCAACACGGCGGGGGCCATGTATCCCGACCAAAGTCTGTATCCCGCCAACGCGGGGCCAGAGCTGTGCCGCCGGATCAACCGGACCTTTCAAAGGGCCGATCAAATTGACACGGCAGAGGGCAAAAACGCCACCCATTGGTTCGCCCCCATTGTGGCCGATGCCGAGGCTGGCTTTGGCGGCCCATTGAACAGTTTTGAGCTGATGAAAGCCTACATCGAAGCCGGCGCCGCAGGGGTGCATTTCGAGGACCAGTTGGCATCAGAAAAAAAATGCGGCCACTTGGGCGGGAAGGTGTTGATCCCCACGTCATGGCACATCCGCACGTTGGTGGCGGCCCGCTTGGCGGCGGACATTATGGGCGTGCCCACCCTGATTGTGGCGCGGACCGATGCCGAAAGTGCAAAGCTGATCACCGCTGACATTGACGCCAGCGATCGCCCCTTCACAACGGGGGAGCGCACATCCGAAGGATTTTACCGTCTGAAAGATGGCACGGGTCTGGATCATTGCATTGCGCGGGGGTTGTCCTTTGCCCCCTACGCCGATTTGCTGTGGTTTGAAACGTCAAAACCGGATTTAAAACAGGCCAAAACCTTTGCCGATGCCATTCATGCCAAGTTTCCGGGGAAAATGTTGGCCTATAACTGCTCGCCGTCCTTTAATTGGAAAGCCAATCTGGACGATGCCACCATCGCCACCTATCAGCAAGCGCTGGGTGCCATGGGGTATAAGTTCCAGTTTGTGACGTTGGCGGGTTTTCACGCCCTGAATTACAGCATGTTTGATCTGGCCAGCCAGTACCGCGATGCGGGCATGGCGGCGTATTCCAAACTGCAACAGGCTGAATTTGACGCCGAATCCCGCGGCTACACCGCCACCAAGCACCAGCGCGAGGTGGGCACCGGCTATTTCGATCTGGTGGCCCAAACCATCGCCAGCGGTGCCTCCTCCACCACCGCCTATCAGGAATCAACGGAGACGGATCAGTTTCATTGAGATTCCACCCCCCCCATTCCCCTCCACCGGAGGGGTGGCAGGCGAAGCCTGACGGGGTGGTTGCAGGAACAAAACGTTAAGAGTAGGGGGACAAGAAACCACCCCACCCCTACGGGGCACCCCTCCGATGGAGGGGAATAAGGATCACTCCCCACTCCCTAAACCTCCCAATACCCCCGAATTTCCCCCTTGGCGCCCGGGTGGGTGAGGGCGCCGGTGAGGGCGTTGCCGACGTTTTGGGCGTATCGCCACAGGGTGCCGCTGCCGATGTTGGGGGCTTTGGGCTGCCACGCTTGGCGGCGGGCCGAGAGTTCGGCCTCAGACAGAGCCACGGACAATTCCCCCGTATCGGCATTCAGGGTAATCATGTCCCCGTCTTGAATCAGGGCGATGGGGCCGCCCACGGCGGCTTCGGGGCCCACGTGACCCACACAGAATCCGCGGGTGGCACCGGAAAAACGACCATCCGTAATCAGGGCCACCTGATCCCCCATCCCCTGACCATACAGGGCGGCGGTGGTGGAGAGCATTTCCCGCATCCCGGGTCCCCCCTTGGGCCCTTCGTAACGAATGACAATAACATCCCCATCAGCGTAGGCGCGATTTTGAACGGCGGCAAAGGCGTCCTCTTCGCAATCAAAGCACCGCGCAGGGCCGGTAAACTGGCGTTTGGCGAGGCCAGCGACCTTCACGATGGCCCCTTCGGGGGCCAGATTGCCAGATAATCCAACAACCCCGCCGGTGGGGGAGAGGGGGGCTGAGATGGGCAGAACCACATCTTGGTTTGTGTTAAAAGAAACGTCCTTTAGATTTTCCGCCAGCGTTTTTCCCGTCACGGTGATGCAATCGCCGTGCAGATACCCGCCGTCATACAGGGCGCGAAGGATCAGTTGCACCCCGCCGGCCAAAAACAGATCGTTCATGACATAGCGCCCCGCCGGTTTTAAATCGGCGATGTAGGGGGTGTTTTTGAAAATCTCGGCCACATCAAACAGGGTAAAATCAATGCCGGCCTCCGCCGCAATGGCCGGCAGATGCAGGGCCGCGTTGGTGGATCCCCCACTGGCGGCCACGACGCGGGCGGCGTTTTCCAAACTTTTGCGGGTCACAATGTCCCGCGGGCGAATGCCAGAGGCCAGCAGGTCCATCACGGCGCGGCCACTGGCCTCAGCATACTGATCGCGGGATTCATAGGGGGCGGGGGCACCGGCAGAGCCCGGCAGGGCCAAACCAATGGCCTCTGACACGCACGCCATGGTGTTGGCGGTAAACTGGCCGCCGCATGACCCTGCGGAGGGACAGGCCACGCATTCCAGCGCGTGCAGCTCGTCCGCCGACACACCGCCCACGGCGTATTTGCCCACGGCCTCGAACACATCTTGCACGGTGACGTCTTTGTCTTTGTAACGGCCGGGCAAAATGGACCCGCCGTACATAAAGACTGAGGGGATGTTCAGCCGCACCATGGCCATCATCAGCCCAGGCAAGGATTTGTCGCACCCCGCAATGCCCACCAGCGCATCATAACAATGGCCCCGCACGGTGAGTTCCACGGAATCGGTGATGACTTCGCGGGACACCAGAGAGGATTTCATCCCCTCGTGCCCCATGGCGATCCCGTCGGTGACGGTGATGGTGCAAAATTCCCGCGGGGTTCCGTTTGCGGCCTTCACGCCAGCCTTGGCGGCCTGTGCCTGTCGCTGCAGGGCGATGTTGCAGGGGGCGGCCTCGTTCCACGTGCTGACCACGCCCACAAAGGGCTGGTTGATTTCGGCCTCTGTCATGCCCATGGCGTAGTAATAGGACCGGTGCGGCGCACGCTCGGGCCCCACAGAAACATGACGGGAAGGAAGCGTTGATTTATCAATCATAAAAACCCTTTTTTGATGCGTCAGGAACCTTAGGCTATGATCACAATTTTGGCAAGAGACAGGAAAGTGCCTGATCGGAAATTGCATTGACTTTTTATGCGTTTTTATTTATAATTTTTTTATTTCAACAAAGGTTCTTTTATGTCTTCTTATCAAGAGCGTCGCAAAGAAGAGGAAAAAAGGCGGCGCGAACAACAGAACCACCTGAGAAACGAGCAACAGAAAAAACGGCAAGACGCCCTCAGAGAGCAAAAAAAGAAGATGCGTCTTAAAATGCAACAGTTGAAAAAACAGCAGGCCCTTCTCAGAAAACAAAAGAGGTCCCAAGCGATTGCCAAAGACGGTGGCGTTTTAGGAAGAATGATGCGTGCCTTTTTTAGAAAATTCAAAGGCCCTGCCCGCTCCGGAGAGCCCATGTCCGCTGAAGACAAGAGCCGTCAAAGCATCGATGCGGAAAAAAAGGCCTTAACGTCCCAAATGTTCAGTGCCCAGAACCCATCAACCCTGACGTCTTCTTTTTCTAAAGAAGACTCTCAAAAAGAAAATATCTCTAAACCAGAGGATCGGATGTAATGGATCGGATGATCCTCGCTATCCTATTTCTGCCCTTCTCAAAGTCGTTATTGCCACCCCAACCAGAAAGATAAAATTCACAACAGCCCAGAAGTTTCTGGTGCCCAGAGAGGGATTTGAACCCCCGACACAAGGATTTTCAGTCCTTTGCTCTACCGGCTGAGCTATCTGGGCACAGAGGTTATCCTTATAATAACCAAAGGGGGGGGTTGTCCAGAGGGTTTTTTGGCTCCAAATCAGAGGGGCCTTGGTTAGGGTCGTTTGGGTATAAGGGCGTTAACCCTTTTCAGTAGTCTTCGCAAGAAAAGCCAGAAAGTTTCTAGGATCGAAAAAGTTATTCGAGTGTTTTGCAATTTCCTGAGAAAAATCATTATCAGAATACATAAGCTGATGTTGCTGGGCAACGATTTGTCGAACTATTCTCGTTGCCTCTACCCCAGCACAAAAAAGACCAATTTTGGCGTTTGCAGATGATGGATTTTCGCCGCCGTATCCAAGGTATTTTATTGCATCATCAGGCGTTGTTTGTACCGTTTCTAACGGAACTTGGTTTATTAAGGATCGAAATGCTGCTTCCAAAAGCTGGATAGCTCTGATATCTTTCCCATCATTTTTTGGGCCAAACCGAAACGTTGGGGAAAAACGACTACCATCAGGGGCAATCACAGTAGCCATCTCAAAAACAGCACCATTCATAAATCCTAAAGCGAATATCCCAGTATCATATTGAAAGTTTGGCTGATTAAACGGCTTCACTTTTCGTTGAAAGCGCATAAAAGTGTTTGTAATTTCTTGGCTTAATTCCTCAGAAGTTATGGACAATTTCAATCGTTGGCCAACATAGGGAAGGACTTCATACAATAAGGCCATTTTTAAAAACCTAGAATCCTGAATGCAAAAAGATACTGCTTTTCTATTACAGTTAGTGTTGTTAAAATAAATATTTGTGTTTGAATTGTTAAGGTACTTGTAAACTTGATGAAGAATAGGAAGCTGAATATATTCACATTCGCTATCGTTTAGAAATACTAAGTCACCAAAAGGTGTAGAACCACCCAAATGGTCATTCCATAAATGGCGTAGAATATTTCGGCTATCAGCTCTGGCAGGATCAGGATTGTGTTTTTGACGTCCCTCAAGTGTGGGCATCAAACTCATCTTTGGTTGAACATGTTGGTTATAAAATTTTTGTAAATCACCTTTGGTGATTTCGCTTTTGAGATTGCCCTGACCGTCATACAAAAGGTCTAAAATAGGGTTATCTAAAATAGGGTTAATTGACATACACTTATAAAAAAGCTTTTGGTTTTATAAGAACATATGCCCCCCTTTCGGGGGGTGTTGTGCCTTGGAAAAAAATCCCAAGACGGTATGTTGATATGGTATACACACAACAACCACAAAGTCAAGAGTAAAGGTTTTACCCCCATGTTCACCGGCCTGATTCGCACCCTTGGAACCCTGAAAGCCCTTGAGGGCACGGGGGATATTACCGTGACCATTGAAACCGATTTGCCGGATCATGATTTGGCCATGGGGGCGTCGGTGGCGTGCAACGGGGTGTGTTTAACCGTGATTGAGCGGGGTGAAAACACCTTTTCCGCCCTGATGTCCACGGAAACGCTGGACAAAAGCACCTTTGGCCGCGTGCGGGTGGGGGAGCGGGTGAATTTGGAGCCATCGCTGCGTTTGGGCGATGCCCTCGGCGGGCATTTTGTGTTTGGGCACGTGGATGCCTTGGCCACGGTGGTGTCCATCACGCCCGTGGAAGAGAGTTATGATGTGATTCTGGCCCTGCCGCCGGCGCTTTTTCCCTTTGTGGCGCCCAAGGGATCGCTGGCGGTCAATGGGGTGTCCCTGACCCCCAACACGGTGGTGGATCACCATGTGTCGCTGCGGATCATTCCCCATACGTGGGTGAATACCATGTTTTCATCGCTTTCGGTGGGGGATTCTGTTAATATCGAGGTTGACATGCTGGCGCGTTATGTGCACCGGCAACAGAGCCAAAAGACGGATACCCCATGACGTTCTGCACCGTTGAGGATGCCCTGACCCATTTGAAAATGGGCAAAATGATTGTTGTTGTGGATGATGATGATCGGGAAAACGAGGGGGATTTGGTGATCCCTGCGGCCTTTGCCGATGCCGCCGCCGTTAATTTTATGGCCAAGCACGGGCGCGGCCTGATTTGTTTGGCCATGACACGGGAAAGGGTGAGCGCTCTGGGCCTGCCCGCTATGGTCGCCCATAACCGATCGCGTCACCAAACGGCCTTTACGGTGTCTATCGAGGCGCGGGAGGGTGTATCCACCGGCATTTCCGCCTTTGACCGTGCCCGCACCATTGCGGTGGCCATTGATCCCGCCTGCGGGCGCGAGGATCTGGCCAGCCCAGGCCACGTGTTTCCCTTGGTGGCCCAAGATGGGGGCGTGCTGGTCCGCGCCGGCCATACCGAGGCCAGTGTGGATCTGGCCCGATTGGCGGGGTTAAACCCCTCTGCCGTGATTTGTGAAATTATGCATGACGACGGCAGCATGGCGCGGGGGGCGGATTTGCAGGCCTTTGCCCGCACCCATGACCTGCCCATGTTAACCATCGCCGATTTGATTGCATGGCGTCGCCAGCGCGAGCGTCTGGTGCGCTGTCTGTCCACCGAAACTGTGGACCATAGCCTGTTGGGGCCCGCCACCCTGTATGTTTATGAAAACACCCTGACCCAGCGGCAGCATCTGGTTCTGGTCAAGGGCACCCTGCACGGGGATCAGGTTCCCTTGGTCCGCGTTCACACGTTGCAATTGGCGCCGGATATGCTGGGGATTTCAGACAGTTTGCATCGGGCGGCGGCAATTTTGAAGGATGCCCCCGCCAGCGTTCTGGTGATTATGAACACCCATGACGGGATGCAAACCCCCAACCCCAGCACGACGTTGCGGGAATATGGGATTGGGGCCCAGATTTTGGTGGATTTGGGGGTTCAGTCCATGACCCTGCTGTCCAACATCACCCGCACCATCGTGGGGCTGGAGGGCTATGCGCTGGATGTGCGGGATGTACGGGGGTTTTGAGGGTTTTTTGCTCTAACCCCTGATCTTGCCCTGCCCTGCCCCCGCGTTGCCGCATCGCCTTTAGCCCCCTCCTCACCCTATACATAGACCCAGATTTCGCAGGGTCTTCCCCGCAAGCGCCATTTTTGTCAAAAAAAATTTGTCAAAAATTTTTCAATCAATATAATAAAGGATTATGAGTATGTCTTCTGTTTTTAAGCTCGGGATGAAAGCCAGTGAATTTTGGGTCACGGTGGCCACGGTGACGGGCAGTTTGGCCGCGACGTTGCAGCCGTTTGCGCCGCTACACCCTTACGCCCAAGTGGCGGCGGTGTTGACGGGGGGCGTGATCAGCGCCGCCTATGCCATCAGTCGCGCCAAAAGCAAAACGGGGCAACGGCCATGATGCGGACCATCAGCCCGGACGGAATTGCCTTGATCAAGGCGTTTGAGGGTTTTTCCCCCACCCTGTACCGCTGTCCGGCGGGGTATTTGACCATTGGGTATGGTCATCGTGTTAAGAATGGGGAGATGCCTCGCTTTTCGGGGGGGATTTCCGAACACCAAGGGGAAACCCTGCTGGGGCAGGATTTGGCGGTGATTGAGGGGCAGATTCGCCCCCTGTTGCCACAAAACCTGTCGCAGGGCCAGTGGGACGCTTTGGTGTCTTTTGCCTTTAATTTGGGGGCCGGCCGGTTAAAGCATTCCACGCTGCGGCGCAACGTTCTGATGGGGGATGCCGAGGGTGTCGCCAAAGAATTTTTGCGCTGGGTGTATGTCAACGGCCAGCCATCAGCCGGATTGCGTCGCCGCCGATTGGCGGAGGTGCGGCGATATCAGGCATAGGGGGGGAATACAAACGTATCCGATTTTTTGCTTTGTCCCCCTTGACACATGGTCTGTCTTGGGCTATCAAACAAACAACACAAAATAAGTGGAGGTTATTTGTGCGTTTCCGTTTTGGATTTTCTTCCTTGGTCTTTTTTGCCTTGGTTTTGGGTGTATTTTTGTCGGGGACCCCTGCCTTTGCTGCCATGAATCAGTGGTATCAACAGGGATTTAATGACGGCATCAGCTATCAAGATCAGGTTTGCCGCGCCACCATTGATCAGCAGGTTTCTGTGGTTCAACAGGAAAATGCCCGCCTGCGTCAGGAATTGGCCCGCCTGCAGGCCACGCTGCAAAATCAGCAGGCCCAGCCCCAGAATCAGGCCTATCTGAATGGTCCCACAACCGGCGCTGTGGCCGACAAGTCACGGTATTATGATCAGGTGGATGATTAGTCGGGTTATTTAAGGGGTGGCTTTCTGAAGCTAAGGGGCGTACTGTCCTAGGGTGTTCTTTGCCTTTTCTTCAAGGAGGCTCCCCCATGTTCCGTTTTTTTCTGTCATTTTTTTTCCTGTTGTTTTTGGCAGCCCCGTTGGCCCATGCGGGGGCCCAGCGGTATCATTTTGATAAAGACCACACCACCATTTTGTTTTTTGTCAATCATCTGGGGTTTTCGAACAAGATCGGTCGCTTTACGGATTATGAGGGGACCCTGCTCTTGGATGAAGACTTTCCGGAAAAAAGCAGCGTTCAGGTCACGCTGCGCCCCAAAGGGATTGATACGGACAGCCAGGCCCTGAACAAAGTTTTGCAGGGAAAATCGTGGTTTAACTCTGAGACCTATCCCACCATTACCTTTCGCAGCACCCAAATTAAGCAGCAAGAGGACAACAAAAACAAAGCTGAGGTCAGCGGCTGGATGACGATGCTGGGGAAAGAAAACTTTGTTACCTTAAACGTGACCTTTAACAAAAGTGGCGTTCATCCCATCACCAAGGCCTATGTTGCCGGTTTTTCCGCCGATGCGGTGATTAACCGGTCTGATTTTGGTATGAACAACAGTGTGCCCTTCGTCGGGGAAGACGTGCGGCTGCATATTGAGTCGGAGTTTATAAGGGAGTAGGTCGAAGTTATCGTCTTTCCCCTTTAATTCCGTACTGGCCTGCGAACGGCGCCTAGCGTTGGTCACCCAGATCGACGAGGCATCGCTCCGCTAGGCTTGTTCTCGCCACAATCAAAGCCATCTACCTTTGTTAACAGTGTTTTAGGGGTTCAGGGTTATCAATACGTGGGCAAAATTCTGGGTCTATACCGCCTCTTCGGTTTGAAGGGGGATATGTTCCCTTTGGATGGCTGCAATTTCCTTTGGCATTTTGGCGATGGACCATAAATAGGCCGAGGCAGCAGCATCAGGATGGCGCTGTTTTTGTTCCCATCCCCGCAGGGTATGCACGGGGATATTGTACGTTTGGGCAAAAACCCCTTGGGTCATGCCAAGGGTTTCCCGTATCGCCTTAGCATCCGCCACCATAAGGGTGTGCACTTTTGTTCCCGGGGTGGGGTTGCCCTGAGTATAAGCCAGAGCGCTTTGTAGGCCCTGCAAAATGCCTTGAAAAATAGCGTCATCATCGTTGTTGGGGGGTGTCATGGGATGGTTCCTTTTTGTGTTTTTTTGATTGTGTCTACGACTTTGGCCAAGATTTTTTGTTTATCCGGCGACAGGGTGTCCTGAACGGATTTTCCGTATAGCCACAACAGATGCAGGGGATGATCGATATTGTGATAATAGTAAATGACTCTGAGGCCGCCCCGTTTTCCTATACCTGGGCGGGACCAACGGACTTTGCGCAGACCTCCGGTCCCTTGGATTTCGTCCCCTGCTGTGGGGTTTTCAGCGATATAATTCACGAAATCATCATACTCTTTTTCATCCCAGTACCGCGCCGCCTCCTTAAGAAAGCCATGATGGGTAACAACAGTACAGGGCAAGCTGGGCTTCATGCCCCAAAGTAACCCAATGGGTGATAAAAGTCAAGAAAAAATCAATGTTTCGCCCCCCAAAAACATTATTTTGGACATTGTTTTGGGGATGTGATGGATGTCACAGATTTTTGGGGGTGGGTGGGGTAGGGTTTGGGGGCCTTTTATGAGGAAATTTTATGCCAAAACCAGCCGAAAATTCACCGACTGACCTTCAAAATCTCATGGCAGTTTTGCCGTGGCTCGCCGTGTCAACCCTCGTAGTTCCGACCATATACCTTATGGTCTCACATGGAATTTGTCCATGCGTTCTTTTGTGATTTGCGGCAAATAAGATCGCTATTTACTGCAAACGGTGCGGCGAATCGGGATCGCGCATGTTTGTTTTGGGTTCCTGCCCCCAACGGGAATTTTTTTGATAGGTTGTGTTTCCCAAGGGGAAAACGGGGGGGGGGTTGTTTTTGCGGTGAATGTGGGTTATATTCACCGCAAAAGGTGCGGTGAATATGTGGATTCATGAATACAAAAACTGGCCTGAGTTTACGTGGGATGCGGGGGTTTTGGCGTCAAAGTTGGCCGAGGTTCGGCACCAGCAGGGTCGTTTGCTGGGAAAAATGGAGGGATTGGGGTTTGATTTGCGCCGCGAAGCGTCTTTGGATACCTTAACGCGGGATGTTGTGAAATCCTCTGCCATTGAGGGGGAAATTCTGGATTCCCAAGACGTGCGATCCTCGATTGCCCAGCGTTTGGGGGTGCCCATAGGGGGACTGATCCCCACCAGTCGTCATGCTGATGGCATTGTTGATATGATGCTGGATGCCACGCAGCATTTTTCCAGACCGCTGACCAAGGATCGGCTGTTTGGTTGGCATGCGGCTTTGTTTCCCACAGGGCGTAGCGGTATGCGCAAAATCACTGTGGGGGGATGGCGCACGCCGGAATCTGGGGCGATGCAGGTTGTCTCTGGCCCCATAGGGCAGGAGACGATTCATTTTCACGCCCCCGATGCCCAGCGTTTGGAAAAAGAAATGAAAACGTTTCTGGCATGGTTTGAAAAGAAAACGGATGTGGATGGCGTTTTAAAGGCAGGCATTGCCCATTTGTGGTTTGTGACGATTCATCCCTTTGAGGACGGCAACGGGCGCATGGCACGGGCCATTGGCGATATGGCTTTGGCCCGCGCCGATGGTACGGGGGATCGTTTTTACAGTCTGTCAGCCCAAATTGAGCGCCAGCGCAAAGCGTATTATGCGCAGTTGGAATCCCAGCAACGACGGGACCCTGATCTGACGGGATGGTTGTTATGGTTTTTGGATTGCATGGCTGGGGCCCTGAGCAGCGCAGAAACGACGTTGGGGCATGTATTGTTCAAAGCCGCGTTGTGGAAAAAAATCAATCTGTCCCCCATCAACGAGCGCCAGCGCCACGTCATTACCCGCATGCTGGATGACACGTTTAAAGGTTTTATGAATACATCCAAATATGCCAAGCTGGCAAAATGTTCCAGCGACACGGCCCTGCGTGATATTCAGGATTTGGTTTCGCGCGGTATCCTTTGTCAAAATCAAGGCGGGGGACGCAGCACCAGTTATACGTTGTGTGGTTAGCCCCACGGTATTGATCGTATTTTTATTTATTTTATTGATATATAAGAGGTTTTTTATGTCTGATTTACCCAGTTTGATGATGGATTTGTTTTGCCGTGCGGGGATGCCGGCGGATGCGGTGGATGTTTCGGCCCTGCAAGAGCGTATCGGCGGCGTGGTGTTGAGCCAGCGGCAGAGTGTGCGCACGGTGTTGGATCATTTGCAGACGTTGTTTCAGTTTGATGTGGTGGAGCATGATCGCACGTTGGTGTTTGCCCCCCGTGGGCCCCGATCTGTGGTGACGATTCAAGAAAGGGATATTTTGCCCAAACAGGGCAGCGGCGGCCAGCGGGATTTGAAAATCACGCGGATTCCCGATGAACAGCTGCCCCAGCAGGTGAATGTGCTGTATTTTGATAAGGACAGCGACCACCTGCCCGCCGTGCAAAGCGCCCTGTATCAGGTGGAGGACAACAGCACATCCACCACGTTGCAGGCGGTGCTGAGCCTGTCCCCCGATCAGGCCAAAGAGCGGGCGGATGTTTTGCTGGACACCACCTGGCAAGAGCGTTTTCGTTTTGTTCTGACGGTGTTGCCGCGGCATCAGGTGATCGAGCCCGGGGATTTGGTCAATTTGGTCCTGCCGGATCAACGTTGGTTGATGCGCATCACGCGGACGTTTTTTCAGCAGGGCTTTGTCCGCCTGGAGGGGGTCAGCGTGGACCCCGAAACGTACCAACAAAGTGCGCTGGGGGCGCGTTGGGGGAAAACACAGGTGCCCTCGCCTGCCCTTGCGTCGCTGTTGCAGGTTCTGGATGGGCCCTTTGATGATGGCAGCGGTCAAACGCCGCTGTATTTCGCCGCGCTGTCCCGCACGGGTGGGGATCAGGGGTGGAAAGGGGCCTTTTTGTATGAATCTGCGGACAATACGGGCTTTGCGCCGGTGGATCAGGTCACAACATCGGCCTATATCGGGACGGTGAGTGTTCTGCCCCGCGGGGATGCCCCCACGGCCTTTTGGGATGATGCCAGCGTGGTGACGGTGACGTTAAACGAGGGGAGCTTAACCTCCGCCCCCGATGCCGATGTCCTGAAAGGGGCCAACGCGTGCGTCATGGGGGGGGAAATCCTGCAGTTTGGCGTGGCCACGTTGGTGGGGCCGTTGACGTATCAGCTCTCGCACCTGCTGCGCGGGCGTCGGGGCACGGAAAAGGCCATGACCACCCACACGGTGGGCGAGCGTTTTGTTCTGTTGGATGGGGCGGGGGCGCGGGCCCAAACCCTGAACGGATCGGCCATCGGCCAGCCGTTGTGGGTGAAGGCCGTCAGCGCCAACACCGCCGAGAGCAAAGTCACCGCCAGTGCCGTAACGCTGCAGGCGAAAAACCTGCGTCCGCTGTCCCCCGTTCACCTGAGCAGTGTTCGGTTGGCCACGGGGGATCGCGTGTTTTCGTGGATTCGCCGCTCTCGTGCCTTTCTGCCGTGGCAGGACGGCGTGGATATGCCCCTGTCGGAAACGCGGGAAAGCTATACCCTGACCCTGTCCAAAAACGGCACCCTGCTGCGCCAGCAAACGGTGTCCAGCCCCAGCTATACCTATACCCTGCCCGCCCAGCAAGCCGATGGGGTATTGCCCACGGATGTTTTGACCATCTCTGTAGCCCAGATATCCGAGCGCGTCGGGGCGGGGGATGTGGTGAGTGGGGCGGGGTGAGTGGGGTGGACCCCCCTTGGTCCGCCTGAGGGCGGGGGGGGGTCCGGTGTGTCAGTCTGCGGGTGATACCGCTGACATTAGATTGGAAAAGAAGATTGCAATTTCTTGCTTCTTCGTCTCTACTGTATCCTCACTAGGAGTTTCCTGCGATGTGTGGAAGATAGCAACAAGGATTCTTTCGTATTCGAGTATGAGCTGCCGGCCATCGCTGAGTTGTCCTACTAAGCTTAGTATTTCATCATCTGAGTTCGATAGTCTGTCTCCAATGAGACTTTGTACAAAACGCTCATGCGCGTTTTTTAACCACCGATATTCCTCTAACCATCTTTCCGCGGGCTTTGGCCCACGAAGATTGCTATTTTGTCTTTCATGCCAAAAGTCCATTAGACATAAGCCATTGTTTAGTAACTCAATCTGCTCAGCGAGCAGAACAAGAGAGCACCTCCCACCTAATTGGCAGAAAATACCTGTTGGTGTCAGATCCAAAATAATCTCCGGTAGGGAATGGTGTGACGAACTCAGCCCGCTTCGATAGGTTCGAAGTTTGCATTCTACATTGACGGTTTGGACCCGTATGTTTAGGGCAAACCTCCAAACTTTTCTTGGTGGGAAAAGTTACATCACACAACAACGGTACCACAAAGGCCATGGGGTTTCAAATAAAAACCTTTGTTATGTAGGAGCAACTTGATAATGTCCTCCTTAGCAAATTAGGAATGTCCGCTTTAGGTTTTTGTTTTGTCATGAAACAGGAGCTTGGAGATGGTAAATTTTGGGGTTCGGGAGATGGATCGTTGG
>JBILMD010000011.1:0-46818 GCA_044375675.1 Alphaproteobacteria bacterium | reverse complement strand
AAATACAACACTTACCGCCCACATTATGCCTTGAAAGGATCCACACCCTCCGCGTATACAAAAACCATCCTCCTCAAGGACGCCGCTTGATCACCATATCTGTCTCAAATGAGGTGAACTCATACACGCGGCGAAAAGCATTTGACAAATAAAATCTACGTTTTATAGTGCCATCCTTGTTTTTTATTTTTCGGGATGTGCACGCATGACAAAGATTGTCACGACAAAGTACAAAATCGACCGCCGGCTCGGCATTAACCTGTGGGGGAGGCCTAAGAGCCCCTTTAACGCCCGTGCCTATGGCCCCGGTCAACACGGACAGCGTCGCAGCAAGCCGACCGATTACGGCATTCAGCTGATGGCCAAGCAGAAATTAAAGGGTTACTATGGCCGCATTAACGAGCGCCAGTTTCGCCGTCTTTTTGACGAAGCCGTTCGTCGCAAGGGGGACACCAGCGAAAACCTGATTGCGCTGCTGGAAAGCCGTCTGGACGCCGTTGTTTACCGCGCCTGTTTTGCAGTCACCATTTTTGCCGCCCGCCAGTTGGTCAGCCACAAACACATCACCGTTAATGGGAAAGTGGTCAACATTGCCTCTTACCAAGTGCAAGAGGGCGACATCGTCGCCATTCGTGACCCTTTCAAGGATAATATCCGCATTCTTGAGGCTCTTCAAAATTCAGAACGGGAAGTGCCGTCCTATTTGGACGTGAACACGTCTGATCGTTCCTGCCGCTTCATTGGTGTCCCTAAGCTGGCGGATGTGCCTTATCCCGTGCGGATGGAGCCCAGCCTTGTTGTGGAATTTTATTCCAAAGCCTAAAGATTCTAGGGGTCGGCCACGATGCGCCTTTTTGTTTTTTCTTTCTTTTTCGTATTTGGAGTTTTTTTTGTGACCAACGCACAAGCTTCCGCCACTGAAACCCCTTCCGCACAAAATCAAGACAAAGACACCGCGTTTGTCTATATGCAGCTGAAAGATGGCGTTGTAAAAATCCGCCTGCGCCCTGATTTGGCGCCCAATCACGTGGCACGGATTAAGGAATTGGTTGGCAAGGGTTTTTATGATGGCCTGACGTTTCATCGCGTTATCGATGGCTTTATGGCCCAAACCGGCGACCCCAAAGGAGATGGAACAGGGGGATCAGGGCAAAATCTGGCCGCCGAATTTTCCAGTGCGCCCCACCTGCGTGGCACCGTTTCCATGGCCCGCGCCATGAATCCAGACAGCGCAGACAGTCAGTTTTTTATTGTTTTGGCGCCTGCACCCCATCTGGATGCTCAATACACCGTCTGGGGTGAAGTCGTCGAGGGTATGAATCTTGTGGACAGCATCAAAAAAGGCGACCCCATGGACAACGGGGCCGTCACACAACCTGACCGCATCATCACAATGTCCCTAACGGGCCCCGCCGCACAACAAAAGAACGCCCGTTAGCACGGCACCCTAACCCAAAAAACACTTGCGCGATAACAAGCCAACCGTTACAACCAAGTCAGAGGTTGTGCAGAGTCTGCCCCTTTTTTCTCATGTTTGAGGAGATTTCCTGTCGATGCTTCCTTTTTTGTTTCTGTTGTTGGCTCTTCCTTTGTTCCTGCTAACCGCCCTGCCCTCTTTCGCCGCACCCCAGCCTTGGGGGCTGTCTCTTCAGTCACCGCTTTCCCCTGTGGCGCACAGAATCCATGATTTCCATGATATCCTGATTTATGTTATTTTTTTTATTACCCTTTTTGTCTTGGGCCTGCTGCTGTATGTGACGTGGCGTTTTCGGGCCTCTAAAAATCCCGTTCCCTCCAAAACGTCTCACAATACAATGCTGGAGGTGATCTGGACCGGTATTCCCGTCCTGATTTTGGTGGCCATTGTTGTGCCCTCCATGCGTCTTCTTTATTTTACTGATGTGGCCCCTGATACTGCGTTTACTGTCAAAGTGACGGGGCATCAATGGTACTGGCAATACGACTACCCTGATCACGGGGGAATGACCTTTGATTCCTATATGATTGAGGAAAAGGATCTGAAGCCCGGCCAAAAACGCCTTTTGGATGTGGATAATCCCTTGGTTTTGCCGGTGGGCACAAAAATCAAGTTCATCTTAACGTCGGCGGATGTGATTCACAGCTGGGCCATGCCCTCCCTGGCCATCAAAACCGATACGATTCCAGGCCGATTGAATGAAACATGGACACGCATTGAAAAAGAAGGCCTGTATTACGGCCAGTGTTCGGAAATTTGCGGCGTAGGCCACGCGTTTATGCCCATTGTGATCAAGGCCGTTTCCCCCGAAGCCTTTGATCTTTGGATTCAGGAAAAAGGCGGGAAAGTCCCACAAAAAGCCCTCTAAAAAAAAGATTTTTAACATCAGGATTTCTGCATGAGCCACGACAACGCCAAGCCCTCTTTTTTCTCCCGCTGGTTCTTATCGACAAATCATAAGGATATCGGGACCCTTTATCTGATTTTTTCTGTGTTGGCGGGCCTGATTGCGGGCCTGTTTTCTGTGGTGATGCGGATGGAGCTTCAGGAGCCTGGGCTGCAAATTCTGGGCGGGGACCATCAATTTTATAATGTGCTGATCACGGCCCATGGTTTGATTATGGTGTTTTTTGTGGTCATGCCGGCGCTGATCGGGGGCTTTGGGAACTGGTTTGTGCCACTGATGATCGGGGCGCCGGATATGGCTTTTCCCCGCCTAAACAACATCAGTTTCTGGCTGCTTGTGCCCTCTTTTCTTCTTCTTTTGGGCTCGGCATTTGTGGATGGCGGGGCCGGAACCGGTTGGACCATTTACCCGCCCCTCAGTGCGACCTTGGGTCACCCTGGCATTGCTGTGGATATGGCCATTTTTTCTCTACACTTGGCGGGGGCGTCTTCCATTTTGGGGGCGATTAATTTCATCACCACCATTTTGAATATGCGGGCTCCAGGGATGACCTTGCACAAAATGCCCCTGTTTGCATGGGCCATGCTGATTACCGCTTTCCTGCTTTTGCTGGCGGTTCCTGTTTTGGGGGGCGGCATCACCATGTTGCTCACCGATCGTCATTTTGGCACATCGTTTTTTGATCCCTCGGGTGGCGGCGATCCTGTTTTGTTTCAGCATCTGTTCTGGTTTTTTGGTCACCCCGAAGTTTACATTATGATTTTACCGGCCTTCGGGATCATCAGTCACATTGTTTCGACGTTCTCTAAAAAGCCTATTTTTGGTTATCTGGGCATGGTGTATGCCATGGTCAGCATTGGCTTTATTGGTTTTGTGGTCTGGGCGCACCATATGTACACGGTGGGACTGGATATCAACACACGGGCGTATTTCACAGCCGCAACTTTGATTATTGCCGTGCCTACGGGGATTAAGATCTTTTCTTGGATTGCCACCATGTGGGGGGGATCCTTAACGTTCCCCACCCCCATGTTGTTTGCCTTGGGCTTTATTTTCCTTTTCACGGTGGGCGGCGTAACGGGTGTGGTTTTGGCCAACGGGGGCTTAACCTCTGTTTTCCATGACACGTATTATGTTGTGGCCCACTTTCACTATGTTTTGTCCTTGGGGGCCGTGTTTGCTATTTTTGCTGCCTTTTATTACTGGCTGGGCAAAATGAGCGGTTATCAATACCCCGAAACCCTCGCCAAAATCCATTTCTGGCTTTTCTTTATTGGTGTTAATGTCACCTTCTTTCCGCAACACTTCTTGGGGCTCCAAGGCATGCCCCGCCGCTATCCCGATTATCCTGATGCGTTTGCGGGCTGGAACCTCGTTTCTTCTATAGGGGCTTATGTTTCCTTTGCCGCGACGCTGTGGTTTTTGGTTGTGGTGGCCATCACCTTTATCCGCAAGAAACACGTTCCCAACAACCCTTGGGGTGAGGGCGCAACAACGCTGGAATGGACCGTCTCTTCGCCGCCGCCCTTTCATACCTTTGAAACACTGCCTGAGATCAAAGAGGACGCCCACTAAAGCCGGTTTTTATGCCATTTCATCCCACCCTCATTACCCTTTTGACCTGTGCTTTCCTGTGGGGCCTAGCCTTTTCTGTTGGACGTGCTCGGCATAAATTCGGCGTTACTCCCCCTGAAACCCGTGGTGACCCGCGCTTTGAGGCTGTTTTCCGCACCCAACAAAACACCATAGAATCCACTGTTATGTTTTTGCCCCTGTTATGGATTTTATCCGGACAGGGGCAAGGCATAGCCGCAGCCGTTTTGGGTTGGTCTTGGCTTCTGGCCCGTGTTTTTTATGCTTTGGGCTATACCTCCTCTGCCCCTTCTCGCAGGCTGATCCCCTTCGTGGTTTCTGTGCTTTGTATAATGATCTCTTTCCTTTTGGGCTTATGGTCCCTCTGGCAGGGGAGTGCTGCATGACACTATTAAAAGCCTCCCTCACCCCCTTTTTCACAGAGATTCGTCTGTCTTTGGCCACGCTTTCCCCCTACGGAGCGCTTTTAAAGCCCCGCGTGATCCAGCTGGTTGTTTTCACGGCCCTGTGTACCGTACCTTTTTTGGACACTGTGGATGCTTTTTCCTGTTTCATGGCGCTTTTGTGTATTGCGTTGGGCAGTGGTGCTGCCGGCGCTTTCAACATGTGGTATGATCGCGACATTGATGCCAAGATGGAGCGGACCGCCCTGCGCCCGATTCCCTCTGGAACCGTCAGCCCTGAAAATGCTTTGGCTTTTTCCCTAAGTCTGGCAACATTTTCCGTTGTGCTTATGGGCCTGTCACTGTCGTGGTACGCGGCGGGCTGGCTGGCGTTTTCTATTGTTTTTTACGCCGGTCTTTATACGGTGGTTTTGAAACGCTCCACCCATCAAAACATTGTGATTGGCGGGGCGGCAGGGGCCCTGCCCCCCGTGATTTTATGGGCCGCCATGACGGGCAATGTTGACAGCCTTTTGCCGTGGTCCCTGTTTCTTATTGTGTTTTTCTGGACGCCGCCCCATTTTTGGGCTTTATCCCTGTACCGCGCCGAGGATTACGCCCGTGTTGGCATTCCCATGCTGCCTGTGGTTAAGGGAAAACCCAGCACCGTTTTGCATATCCTGATTTACAGCATCCTTTTGGTGGGCATTTCGCTCATGCCTGCCTTGCTGGGATATGTTTCTTGGGTGTATGGTGCCATCGCCTTGTTGCTGGGGGGGCGCTTTTTATCCCTGGCCCACCCCCTGATCACAACCAACACAGAACAGCAAAATAAGGCCGCCCGCCGCCTGTTTGGTTATTCTTTGTTTTATCTGTTTGCCTTGTTTGCGGCGTTGGTCCTTGACAAGGTGCTTTTTTCTGGCATGATTCGTGCCCTGATTCATTAAGGACACCCCCATTATGACGACCCCTGTTGTTGTACCTGCCCTCGGAGAATCCATCACCGAAGCCACCATTGCCAAATGGTTCAAAACCGTTGGGCAGGCTGTGGCCGTCAACGAAGCCATTGCTGAACTGGAAACAGACAAAGTGACGGTGGAAGTGTTTGCCCCCGCGGCGGGCGTTCTTTCCTCCTGCGCCTTTAAAGAAGGGGACACCGTTGCCATTGGGGCCACTTTGGGGGTTATTGAGGACGGTGTGCCTTCCGCCGCACCCTCCCCTGCCCCGTTAGCCACAACGCCTTCCCCTGCTTCCCCTGCAGTCGTTCCTGATCTACCCTCCCCTGCTGTGCCCCCTGCGGCGGCCAAAATGATGGTGGAACATAACCTTTCCGCCGCGGATGTATCCGGAACGGGGAAAAAAGGACAAATTTTAAAATCCGATGTCATCGCCCATGTGTCGCAGCCGTCTGTCACGCCCGCCCCTTCTGCCCCGAGGGAGGAACGTCGCCGCATGACCCGCCTTCGCGCCCGCATTGCCGAGCGTCTGAAAGAGGCCCAAAACACAGCGGCCATCCTCACCACCTTTAATGAAATCGACATGAGCCGCGTCATCGACCTGCGCAATCGTCACAAAGACCTGTTTGAAAAAAAACACGGTATTAAACTGGGATTCATGGGATTTTTTGTTAAGGCCGCCATCGCAGCCCTTCAGGATATCCCCTCTGTCAACGCCCAGATCGAAGGCGATGAGATCATCTATAAAAATCATTACGATATCGGTGTTGCAGTGGGCACCGATGCAGGGCTGGTGGTGCCGGTTGTGCGGGATGCGGATAGTCTGACCCTGGCCGGTATTGAAAAAACCATTGCGGAACTGGCCGTTAAGGCCCGTAATGGGAAACTGTCCATTGAGGATATGAACGGCGGGACCTTCACCATCACCAATGGGGGGGTTTATGGATCATTGCTGTCCACGCCCATTTTAAACACGCCCCAGTCTGGCATTTTGGGATTGCACAAAGTCGAGCCCCGTCCCGTTGTCGTGAAAGATCAAATTGTCATCCGCCCCATGATGTATGTGGCTTTGTCCTATGATCACCGCATCATTGATGGAAAAGAGGCTGTGACCTTTTTGGTTAGACTCAAGGACATGATGGAAGACCCCGAGCGCATGCTGCTGGCTGTGTAAGGATTGGGGCAAACGGCTTGCCATGACCCCCGAGGCCGTTGTCCGCATTTTTGAAATTTTTCAAAAAGCCTGTCCGGCCCCCAAAACCGAGCTTCTTTATGATTCCCCCTTTACCTTGTTGGTGGCGGTCATGTTGTCCGCCCAAAGCACCGATAAACAAGTCAACATTGTGACGCGCCCGCTGTTCGCTTTGGCCAACACCCCCCAAGGCATGTTGGCGTTGGGGGAAGAGCGATTAACGTCCCTGCTGAAAAGTCTCAACCTGTTTCGCAGCAAAGCCAAACATCTTTTTCAAACCTGCCGCCTGCTTTGCGAGCGGCACCAAGGCGAAGTCCCTGATGAGAGGGAAGCCTTGGAGGCTCTGCCTGGGGTGGGACGTAAAACCGCCAATGTTGTTCTGAACACCGCCTTTGGCCATGCCACCATCGCCGTTGATACCCATATTTTCCGCGTGGCTCAAAGAACAGGGCTGGCCGCAGGGAAAACGCCCAGAGCGGTTGAGGATATCCTTTTAAAGGTCATCCCTAAGGCCTACCGCCAAAACGCCCATCACTGGATGATTCTGCATGGGCGGTATACCTGCAAAGCGCGAAGTCCTCTTTGCCACACCTGTCTGATCTGTGATGACTGTGCGTTTTTCCAAGGGCAATCGCCTCTGGCTAAGCCGCAAGCCCCCAAACCTTAAGATCCATAAGCCAAAATGGTACCGTTTTTTGTCAGCACAAACAGCGTTTTTTGAACAATCAACGGCGGCGCCGCCACTTCCTTGCCCAAGGATAACGTGCTCAGGGTCTGGCCTGTGGAGGGGCTGAGGACCAAAAGGTCCCCCTGTTGATTCAAAACCAGAACTTTTGATCCGGCCACAAGGGGGCCAAACCACATCTGATCATCGTCTTTGGGCAGGGAAACCGTCCATACCAAATCCCCTTTGACGGTAAAGGCCATAGCCTTCTGATCCGACGTGGTGACAAAAATACCGTTGCCGGCGACAGCAGGGGGATACACAAGGCCCACAGAATGCTGCCAGAGGCGTGCGCCCGTTGCCAGACTGAGGGCCGTGAAGTGGCCCCCGCCAACAGGGGCCGCAAAAACCCTGTTATAGGCCAAAACAGGATCCGCAACAATGTCCGAAAGCCCCAACGTGGCATCTTCACTAAGGGAGTCAAACCAAAGGGAACGGCCTGTATCTTTGTGAATTGCCACAACCTCGCCAGAGGAAAGGGCCGCCACCACCGTCTGATCAAAAATTGCGGGTGCGGCGCCACCGGCAATACCGGTTGACTGTTGCAGCCCTGTATACACCCACGCGATGGCCTTGGTGCCCAGAGAAACCGCCACCACCTGATTGGATTTTGTGGTCATATAGGCATATCCCCCTTCCAGAGTGGGGGCAGACGCCGCGGGGGCGGGCAGGGCAACACGCCAAAGAATTTCCCCTGTTTCCGCCTTCAACGCCAGAAACTCACCATAACCCGTTGTGGCAAAGACGTTGGATCCCATAGCAGCAACCCCGCCACCATCCAAAACCACGTCCTGTTCCGTTGAGGGCGCTAAGGCGGTTTTCCACAACGCTTTCCCTGTTTTTTGATCCAACGCAAAAACAACAGAGGCGGCGTCCATGACAATGATGCGCCCTTGATCTATGACGGGCTGGGAAAGGGCGTTATCGTCACTGGGCTGAAAATCGTCCAAATCGGCGTCCCACAGACGTTTCAGGTTATCATCCAGCGCACCATGGCCCATCTGATGGGTGGCATTGCCAGAAACCATGGGCCAAGAGGATCGATCCTCAGCCTGTAACAAATCAATCTGGGCACCTTCTTTGGGTTTTAACGTCTCTTGACGGGACTCAAACACCGCAATGCGGTCGCCCACGGCCTTGTTTTCCGGATCATCCGAGGATGCGCAGGCACAAAGCACCATCGTGCAGCCCAAAACCAACCAAGGCCGAAACATCCCGCCCCGCCCCATCATATAAAACTCTTCAGCATGGTTTGGGTGCGCTCACGAACACCCGCGGGAAGGCCCTCAACCTTGGACAGCGTATCCCAGATTTTTTTGGCCTCAACCTTATCCCCTGCGCCGTAAAGGCCGAAGGCTCTGGCTTCTTGGGCCAAAAAGCGCCAAGACGATGTCTGGCTTTGTGCCAAGGCTTGCAAGCTTTCCTCGGGGATACCCTTTCCGGCATCGCCTTTGGGCAAGGACCCCGACGCCACCACCAAAAGATTCCGCAAAGGAAGCGGGGCCGTTTTAAGGGATTTTTGCCAAGTGTCCCCAGCCTCTGCCTGGCGATCGTGGCTGAGATGCCGCTGACCCTCAGCAAAGGCTACCAAGGCCTGATATCCTGAGGAAAAGGTCAAATCATCCTCGTTGGTGGTCGCTTTGGTTGTCTGTGTGTCTGGATAAACCAGACTGGTAAAAACATCCTCTGCCTGCAACGCTTTCTGATCCTGCGTTTTATGGTACCACGTGCTGCCGCCTATGCCCAAAAGTGTGGCCACAACCACCACCGCAATGGCCGGACCGTAGCGCTTTATCCCTTTTTTCAGGGATTCAAAGGCCATATCATCCTCAACTTCGCGCATCAAATCCTTGATTTCTTCGGGATCTTGTTGTTTTTTTATGGTCATGCCTGAAAGGTCTCTCTTTAAAAATTATGTTGGGGTCAGACAATTTTCGTTCTAACACACTTCCCCTAAGGAGGCAAACCCTCTTAGGTCGCCCTGTTCCGTTAAGGTTTTTCTAAAACGCATCCCATGAAAATCTACCAAAACGCCTGTTTTTCAGACTTTCAACACCCTGGGGCCAGCGTGGCCCTCGGAAACTTTGACGGTGTCCATTTGGGGCACGCCCATGTCATTTCTATATCAAAACAATTTTCTCATTTTCGTTTCTTTGGCGCAATAACCTTTGATCCTCACCCTCGGGATTTTTTTCAAAGCCCTAGGAGCCCCTTTCACCTGACATGCAAACATCAAAAAGAACAGTACATCCAAGAGAAAAACTTGGATTTTTTGTGGCACCAGACCTTTGATCGTGCCTTTGCTGAACAATCCCCTGAACGCTTCGCGCAGGATTTTTTGGTGCAGGGCCTGCGTGTGGGGCACGTGGCGGTGGGGCCGGATTTTGCGTTTGGGCATCAGCGCAGTGGGAATGTGCAAACATTACGGCATCTTGGGGAGCGTCTGGGCTTTGGCGTCACCGTGGCCGCGCCATGGATCGACGAAGACGGCACCGTTTGCGCATCCACCACAATTCGCCGACTGTTAAGGGAAGGAAACCTGAAAAAAGCCAATCATCTTTTGGGGCGTCCCTACACCATCACCGGCCCTGTTGTTGCCGGTGATCGTCTGGGCCGCACCTTGGGCTTTCCCACGGCCAACCTGCCATTGGGGTCGTTTTTGCCCCCACATGCGGGGGCCTATGCCGTGACCATCCAATGGCGACAACAGCGGCATCATGGCGTGGCCAATGTCGGCATTCGTCCCACCGTTGGGGGGACGCAAGAACGCCTTGAGGTTCATTTGTTTGACTTTCAAAACGATCTTTATGGGGAAGATTTGAGCGTTTCGTTCCATCACTTCCTGCGCCCAGAAATGAAATTTCCATCGCTTCCCGCCCTGAAAGCATGTATAGAAGAAGACTGTCGACGCGCACGGCAATTTTTTGGTGACATTTAAAGATCCATTCCATGAACGCAGATTATCGCCATACCCTTTTCCTTCCGGAAACGCCTCTGCCCATGAAGGCGGGCCTGCCCCAGAAAGAAGCCGATATTCTGGCCCGCTGGCGGTCACACGATTTATACACGGCCCTCAGTCAAAAAAACCAAGGGGCCCGTTCGTTTGTCCTGCACGATGGTCCGCCCTATGCCAATGGCCCCATCCACTTGGGTCATGCCATGGGGAAAATTTTAAAGGATTTTCTGAACCGCTACCACCGTATGATGGGGCGCCGCGTTTCCTTTCGTCCCGGGTGGGATTGTCATGGCCTGCCCATCGAATGGAAAATTGAGGAACACTACCAAGCCCAAAAAAAGAGAAAAGCCGACGTTTCCCTGCGCGATTTTCGTCAGGAATGTCGGGCCTATGCCCAACAATGGTCAGATCATCAAAGCGGGGAGTTTCAACGTCTGGGGATTGATGGCCTGTGGGATCATCCCTATTTGACCATGGATTTTGACAATGAAGCGGCTATTGTGCGGGCCTTTGGAAAACTATGGGAAAACAATCTGATAACCCAAGGCGTTCGTCCCGTTTGGTGGTCAACGGTTGAACAAACTGCCCTTGCGGAAGCTGAGATTGAATACCACGAAAAAACATCCACAGAAGCTTACGTCAGCTTTCCCGTCCTTGAGGGGGATCTGCCGCCTGAAACATCTTTGGTCGCCTGGACCACAACCCCTTGGACCTTGCCGGCCAATGCAGGGCTGGCGGTGCATCCTGATTTGCCTTACGCTCTGCTGCGTCATCCTGACGGACGTCATTTTGTGGTCCTACGCCAGCGTGCCCAGGCATTTTCGTCCGCCTGCGGCATACCCTTCGATGTCATACAGGACATTCCTGGACATTCCCTGATCGGAACCCTGTGCCAGCGACCTTTTCCCATTGACGCCGACAAGGGACCATCTTGGTATTCTTGCGTATACCCTGCGACCTTTATCACAGACGATCAGGGCACGGGGATTGTTCACATCGCGCCCGCCCATGGGGAGGATGATTTTCTCCTCATGCGCTCCCCTTTAAGCGAAGATCCCCGTTTGCAGCATCGTTTGGACACCGTTGCGTTTTTTCAGGACCATTTTCCCCAAATTGTGACACGGGAAGGCCTTTACACCCAAAATGTTCCCCATTTTGGGGGGCAGCATATTTTTAAAGTGACGCCGGCGATTCTGGAACACCTCAAAACCAACCATCGCCTTTTGGGGGAGCGCCCCTTTGTCCATAGTTATCCCCATTCTTGGCGGTCCAAGGCCCCCTTGATTACCCTGCTGACCCCGCAATGGTTCGTCACCATGGATGGTCCTATGGAATCGGGGCTGAGCCTGCGTGAGGTTGCCCTGCGCAGCCTGCATCGTGTGGGCTTTTTCCCCTCAAAAAGCCGCGCCCGTCTGACCTCTATGGTGGCGTCGCGTCCCGACTGGTGTTTGTCCCGTCAGCGCCTGTGGGGGGTTCCCCTGACCATTGTTCAGCATAAAGAAACCGGCGAAGTTCCCCAAAATCCCCAGATCATTCAAACGTTTATTCATCGTGTTGCCAGCGCCATCGCCGAAAAAGGGTGCGATGCATGGTTTGAAACCCCGCTGGAGGTTTTCTTTGAGGGTCTCCCTTTAAACCCCAACGATTATGAAAAATCCCACGACATTCTGGATGTCTGGTTTGATAGCGGAACAACCTTTAGCTTTGCGCTGGACCCTGATCAGGTTCCGGCGGATCTTTATTTGGAGGGGTCCGACCAACATCGGGGCTGGTTCCAATCGTCTTTGCTGGTGGGATCCGCGCTGTTGGGGCAGGCACCCTATAAAAATCTGATGACCCACGGGTTTGTTTTGGATCACCAAGGACGAAAAATGTCCAAGTCGCTGGGCAATGTCGTCGCCCCCCAAGATATTGTCAAAAATTACGGGGCAGACATTCTCAGGCTATGGGCGATCTTTTCCGACACCAGCCATGATGTCCACGTTCAAAAAACATTGTTCGACCACTATGCCGATATTTATCGACGCTTTCGCAACACCATGCGCTTTCTGCATGGCAATCTTCATGGTTGGTGCAATAGCGAAATGATTGAATACGGGGCGATGCCCCCGTTGGAACAATGGATACTGCATCACCTGAAAGCCCTTGATCATGACTGGCAGGGCCTGCAAAAAACCCTTGATTTTTCAGAGTTTTATCAAAAACTTCACACCTTTTGCAGCAGTATGCTGTCATCGTTTTATTTTGATATCCGCAAGGATACCTTGTACTGCGAATCTGCACACAGCCCGAAACGTCGGGCGGCCCGCACGGTTTTGCGGCATGTGTATGATGCCCTTTTGCGTTGGTTGGCGCCCCTGCTCTGTTTTACCGCAGAAGAACTTTATCTTTTGGACCATGAAAACGGCAGCGTGCATTTGCTGGATACGCCGCCTCTGCCAGCGGCGTGGGGGAACGCATCCCTGGCCGAACATGGGGAAGCCCTGCTAAAGCTTCGGGCCTGCGTCCTGCAATCCCTTGAACAGGCACGAAAAAAGGGCGATATCAAGGCCAATCTTGAGGCGGATGTGACCTTGGAGTTGTCCTCTGACGACCGGAAAATCGCTGATCATTTTGATTTTACAGACATTGCCCTGGTATCCCGCATTCATTATATTGAAAACGAAACGATTGCGGCGCCTCTTGTTTCGATATCAAAATCAAGTAAGGAAAAATGCCTGCGGTGCTGGCGTCATGATGACCTGACACCCGCGGATCACTCCACACCCCATCTGTGTGACCGGTGTGCCTCTGTGATTCAGGGGGCGTCCTGATGCTCCGCCAGCATGTTCAACGGTTTGGATGGCATCTGGGGGCTGCGCTTCTGATTGCCCTTGCGGATATCTGGTTGAAAACAGAGGTAATGTCGTTTCTTTTCTCTCGCGAAACTTCTTTTTATCCCCTGTTTAACGGGTTTAATTTGAACGTTGTCTGGAATACCGGCGTCAGTTTTGGGCTGTTTCGCCTCGTTCCCCCTACTGTTTTGCTGACGATCACAGGGGGTTTTGTCGTTGGTTTGGTGGTTTGGCTGTATAAAACCGATAAAGGCTGCGAACGCTGGGCTCTATCGCTGATTATTGGGGGGGCACTGGGCAACATACGGGACCGAGTCCTTTATGGCGCAGTTTTTGATTTCTTAGATTTTTATGTCGGCTCCTATCATTGGCCGGCTTTTAATTTGGCCGACAGCTGCATTGTTGTCGGCGTGCTTTTGTTGCTTTATACTCAGCTCGTTCCTAAAAAGAGAGTTTGATATGCGCCTGTTTTTTGCCGCTTTCCTCGCGCTTGGCCTTGCCGGTTGCGCAGGCGAAGATCGAGCCTCCATGCTGGGCATCGCCCGCAATACTCCCGATGAATTTGCCATTTTAAAGCGGGATCCTTTGGCTGTCCCTGGCGATGTTCGTGATCCTGAAACGATCCCTTCCCCCAAAAGCTTGACCAGCGCAGCCCCGTCCTCTCAAAGCCGCGGGGCCTCTGTGGTAACGGGAACTCCTGTGACAACAGAGACCTCTGCACGCTCTGTGGCCATAACAGGGGGCAACGCACAGGCCTTCACAGACAAAGTGACCAGCACAACGGCGGTGGATCCCATGATTCGCCAGCGTTTAGAAACGGATGAAACGGAAAGCCATGAACTGCTCAACAATCCCTTGAATTTGGTCACATCCAACAAAATCATCGCGCCTAAGGGGGAATACGCGCGGTTAAAAGCCCTGAAAGAAGCCAAAAAGCCCCTCAGCGATGGGGAGCCGGTGGCCTATCAAGAACAAAATCCTCTCTTAAACGGGATCCTCCCTTAAAAAATTTTTTGTGATGTGATGCGCTATGATCACTGTTGCCCTGGTGGGACGCCCCAATGTGGGAAAATCCACGCTTGTGAATCGCCTGTTGGGGCGCCCTGTTGCCATCGTCCATGATGAACCGGGCGTAACGCGGGATTGGAAAGACGTTTATACGACATGGGATGGGCAGGATGTTTGCCTGATCGATACCCCTGGCATGGACCTTTATGGCAAAACGTCTCTGGCCAAGGACATGATGCGGGCAACACTCGATGGCATTTCTAAGTCTGACTTAGTTGTCTTTTTGGTGGATATCGCCGAAGGTATTACCGAGGAAGACAAAGAATGCTTCCGACGCCTAAAAAAGGAGCAAAAGCCTGTTTTTATTGTTAAAAACAAATCCGACATACAAAAAAATACTGGGAATGACATTTACGAGGCTGACCTGACCATCCTGTTGTCCGCGCGCACAGGCCATGGTATTTCTGAGTTAAAAGAAGAAATACTTAAAAGAAATACCAAGAAAGACGAAGAAAATCCTGGGACCAAAGACGCCCTGAAAATCGCGCTTCTGGGCCGCCCAAATGCCGGAAAGTCTACATTGCTGAATGCTTTGTTGGGTTACGAACGAACCTTGACCAGTGAAATGCCAGGAATGACTCGGGATGCCATTCATGCGACCACGGTCATTTCTGGGCATACATTTCGCCTGACAGATACCGCGGGCCTGCGCAAGAAAAAAGCCCACCGCGATGTTATTGAACACAAAGCCGCCAACGAAACCAAGCATGCCATGGATTTTTGTCATATCGCTATTGTGGTGGTGGATGCTGTACAGGGCATTGAAAAACAGGATCTTTCCATCGTATCGGATGCACTGGAAGAAGGACGGCCCGTGATTTTGGCCCTGAACAAATGGGATTTGGTGCCAGAGGATCAAAAAAAACAGATCACCCATTATATCAAAAAACAATCCCCCATGCTGTTTCATGATGTGGCCGCTTTGCCCGTGGTTTACCTGTCGGCCCAAAAGGGTCGCGGCGTTTCAGACCTTTTTGAAAAAAGCCGCGCTTTGTACGATTTATGGAACAAACGTGTGCCCACGGCCCTGCTGAATCAATGGCTTGCCTATGCCACCACGCATCACCCGCCGCCGGTGGTCAAGAGTCGCCGTATCCGTTTGAAATACGCCACGCAGGCCTCGACCCGTCCCCCCACCTTTGTGATATTCACAACCCGCAGCGACGAAGTTCCGCCGGATTATTTACGTTACCTGAAAAAAAGCCTGGCCGATCATCTGGGCCTGAGCCCCATCCCCCTGCGCATCGTCCTGCGCACGCGGGAAAATCCCTATGATAAACGGAACTAAATGAATAACCCCAAGAAGGCCATTCTGTGGGGTGGCAGTCTAATTGACCTTTCGTTAACGTTTTGGGGGGATAATCAAGGCTTATGCTTGTGATCCCCTCCCCCACGCCTGCGTTGGTGGTGCCGGTTTCTGTCATAAAAGGGTCCATTCCCGCAAAAAGCAACAAAGCGACATACAGAGAGGCCGTTCAACGCAAACAGCGCAAAGATGCGCCGCCTTGGCGCGATGATACCTTTCAGGTGGGCGACGACGACAGTGGGCGCGGCCATGAAATCGACAGTTTGTTTTAAAAAAGAGCCAGCGTGCCGTGGCCATCGTGTTGCCTGGTGCCGATGACCAGGGGGGCGCCGTAGTGCTTTGACCACGATCAAAACAGGGACAGCTCCCATTCTTACATTATGGACCGAGGAACGTGATGGACCTCGCACACGCCAGCCTGAAACAATTATAAAGGTTTCCTGCCCGCTATTCAATGGTTTCCGCTAAGGCGTGCAGGGCGTCTGGATTTAGGATTTTTAATCCTCCTGGTATACGGGCCACAATGCCTTCTTCTGTCAATTTCCGAAAGGCTCGGGCCACCGTTTCCCGTGTGGTCCCAATACGGTTGGCCAGCTCCATCTGCTTGGGCGCCGGCGATAAAATCACCGAGACATCGTCACCGTGGCTCTTTTCCCCCGCTGCCTCCATCAAACGCAATAACTCTATGGCCACACGATTCTGGGATTGCTGGGTGCTCATTTCAAAAATACGCAGGGATGCAAACCGTAAAAAAGAGGCCAATTTTTTGAGCAAGGCCATGGCAATGCTGGGATAGGTCCGAAGAATCCCCTCAAATTGGGCCGCAGAGAGCACAGCCACCTGGGTGGTGGTTTTGGCAATGACTGCCGCCGAGCGGGGCTGTTTATCGAGGGCGGCAAGCTCACCAAAGCACGCCCCAGCCCCAATATCGGCGTAGCTGACTTCCCGTCCTGCCAGGGAATAATTCAAAATGCGAACACTCCCCTCTGTAATGAAATAAACATCGGTTTCCTGGTCATCTTTATCCAAAATATACTGATCCTTTTCAAAAACTCGCCACTGGCATAAGGCCGCGATACGGGACCTTTCTTCAGCGGATAATCCGGAGAAAATCTCAATGGCTTCCAGCGTTCGGTTCATAGGTATAACCCATAACATAAAAAATTGAATAAATATAAACTATTTGGGGTCATTATGTCCAATAAAAAATGTAAATGTGCTGCCTTTCCCGAGCTCGGAGGAGACGGTTAACAAACCACCGTAATGTTCGATAATTTGACGACAAATGGCCAGCCCCAAACCTGTGCCTCTGGGCTTGTCTTTCAAAGAACCACTTTGCTGAAATTGTTCAAAAATCATGTCAAAGTCTTTTTTGGGGATGCCCATGCCAGTGTCTTGAACGGAAAAATAGACGCGATTGTTTTCTGACCAGCATTTCAGAATAATGCGGCCCTTTTCGGTAAATTTATAGGCATTGTGCAACAGGTTCATCAGGACCTGTTGCAGACGGTGAGGATCCACCCTGAGGGTTGGCAGGGGATCGTGAATATCCTGCTCCAAAACAACGTGCGTGTGCTGCAGCCGCTGTCCCTTCATCGCCGCCAACGTGTAACGGATGACTTCGGCCGGCTGCGTCTCTTCATCACGCCAGACCATCCGCCCAAAGGAAAGACTGGTCATATCCAAAACATCATTGATGAGCAGGCTCAAGCGCTCGCTTTCTGCTTGAATAATCTCCACATTAGAGATAACGCGGGATGTATATTTTGACGATGGTGTATCCCGAAAAATCGTCTTTAAATCCTTCTGAATGATGTGCAAAAACCCGCAGATGGATGTTAGGGGTGTGCGTAATTCATGGGAAACCGTGGCGGTGAAGGTGCTTTGCAGTTGCGCCATGGTGATCAACCGTACGTTGGCTTCCTCAGTAGCCTTCATGGCGGACGCCAACTGAATCACCCCCTGATTGATGGATTCCATTTCCGTCAAATCGGAATGCATCAGATCTTTTTTGGGATCACACGCATGCAAGTTCCGCAAAACATAACTGGCACGCGTCATCGGTTTCACAATCCCATAAAGCAAGATAAACGCGATTAAAAAAAACAAGGCCCCCAAAATAAGAAAGACAATCATAGAGGCCAAAAACCCCTCGCGGGCCTGATATTCCAAGGCATCCGTGACCCGTTTGGCCAAATCAATACCCGTTTGGGTGAGCTGGTTTTGCAAAGACGACAAATTTTGATTCAGGGCCAAATGTTCTTTGGAAAGCTGGGCCAAAAAACTTATGTTTTCTTGTTTTAAATCAAATAAATAATCCAGGCGCGAAAAATGCTGAATTAAATCATCGAGCTCTTTCTGGTAACTCAGAACAGGCAATCTTGGTTTCAGATAAAGCAGCAGGTTGGCCATGGCACGGTAATGGCTTTGTTCATTCTCCACAGCCTGCGGTGTTTGTAAAATCATGATTTGGGACAAAGACAAAGCCATTTTATCAAACGTCCCCATCAGGGTTTCCATGCGTTTGTAGAGTATGAAAGAATCCCTATCCCGCTGAGAGGAGGCCCTCAAGTTTAACCATAATGTGGCTTGGGTTTGTTCGACAAGCGGCCGCAACGTTTCGATTTTTGTATCAACTTTCTGTTTTTGATAAACAATTTCATTGTTTTTGGCCACGATGGTCCTCGCCTTTGAGGCCAAGCGCCGAGCCTCCATGGGAATGTGCCGCATCAGAGCCTGAAGAGAGGAATCAAGGTAACGATCCCTCATATGGGTGCTTAAAAAAACAAATTTTTCCTCAACATCATCAATTTTTTTTAAATCGCGGGTGGTTAACATGACATCCAGAAAAGCCCGCATCTGTTCAATAATTCGGGCTTTTTGATGTCGATCCAAGGCCTTGGGGATGGCCTCTAAGCGGGCGTGTTCCGCCATCAGGCTTAAATTGTTAAGGCTCAAAATAAGAAAAGCCGAGCACAGCATCAAAAAAACAAAAACAACCACAACCACCGCATAAGAAAGGCGGCGCAGGCTGAAGGTTTTCACGGATTTTGGACGGGTGCCTGCGTGTCCTGACGCAACTTAATCAGAACCGCCTCGACTTTGCCGCCTCCCCGCTGAATGATGGATGCGTATTCCGATCGCTGGGAAGACGCCACACTGATGCCCTCAACCAACACATCCACGATTTTGTATCCTTCGGGGGAGGCAATCAACCGCCAGTCAATGGCCACAGGTTGACCTGAATCGGGGTTGATCACTTTTGTTTTCACCGTGACCATTTGACCCTGAGGCGAAACAAACGCATCGTAAACCTGCACATCCTTTAAATCCACCGACAGGATTTGACGGGAATAGGCGAGGCGAAGAGACTTTGCATAAAGATCAACAAACTCTTTTTTTTCGGCCTCAGTGGCATTGGCCCAATGCTTTCCCAAAACAAAGCGGGCAATGCGTTCATAGGCTAAATTCTCATTCAGCAATGTTGCGACTTGGTCATCCTGAATTTTTTTATCCTGCTCTTTCTTCGCAATCACAACCACTTTTTCGCTCAATCCCTTGATATAGGCCATGCTGGGCTGTTTATCAAAAGACTGGGCCAATGCCCCAGATGAAAAACACACAAAGAAAGCCAAAACCGTCAAAAAAGAACGCATCATGAACACCCGATCCAGAATGAAAGATTATTTAAGGTTGATCTGCGAAAAGCTCTTGCTCAAAACCAGCGGATTGATTTTCTTCAAATCGTCCGTTGTGTATCTCAGCTTGACGCTTTTGACAAGAGAGAGAGCGGATTAGAGCATAGAAACTCTCATCATCCGCTGCTGTTTTTCTTAGATTATCAAACGTTTCCAGGTTGTCAGCGCGAACCTCTAAAAATTCACCCGCAAGGCGACCATAGTACCAGCCCATGGCGTCGTTATTGTCGGCAACGTAATACCATGGCGTCAAAAGAAAGCCATCCACGGCGATTTCCCCGAAGGCATCCCGCACCGTGCTGGGTTTATAAAAAGGAATCACGAAATAGGCCCCGTGATCCACACCCCATACGGCCAAGGTTTGGCCAAAGTCCTCGCGGGCGACCTGAACATTTTCATCACCGGCGACGTCAAACAATCCCAAAACACCAAAGGTTGAATTGACAAAAAACCGTGTCCAAGAATCCCCCGCACGTTTCCATTCCCCCTGCAACAGGTTGTTTACGGTATTCAGGGGCTCGTGCAGGTTATCATAAAAATTATTAAGGGGCTTTTTCATAAAATCTGGACGGATAAAATCATATCCTTGGGCCAGCGGCTTAATCAAATAATCGTCCATGAACAGGTTAAAGGCAAAAACCTGACGATTCCATCCCTCCCACGGGTCATAGGCGTTCATGTCCTGACAAACGTCTGATGGGCCTGTTTGATCAGAAGCGGTCTGCGCATATGCAGGATTCCACACCCAAAAGACAAAAAAGAAAAAAATCAACGAAAAACGCTTCATCGGGGGTCTCTATGATCTTTGCATCCAAAGAAAGGGTATGGTAAAGATTATGTCTTAACACTTCGCTACGTCCCATGCCAGAATCTTTACACTATTCTTTTGAGTTTTTTCCCCCGAAAAACCAAACCCAGACCACCCAGCTGTGGGAAACTGTGGATCATCTTTTGCCCTTGGGCCCCCAGTTCGTCTCTGTAACCTTTGGCGCTGGAGGCAGCACACGGGAAAAAACACGGGAAATCGTTCTGCAAATGATGGACAGGGGGGCCAAGAATGTCACGCCGCACCTGACCTGTGTGGGCCTTTCAAAACATGACATTCATGCCATTGCCGATGATTATTGGGATCATGGCGTGCGGTCTTTGGTGGGGCTGCGCGGGGACATGCCCGAAAAAACCATGCATTATACGCCGCACCCTGAAGGGTATCCCTATGCCACAGATTTGATCACGGGGCTGCGCCAACGGCATCCTTTTGATATCAAGGTTTCGGCCTATCCCGAAAAACACCCCGAATCTCTGTCCCTTGCCCAAGATATTGACGTATTAAAGCGCAAGCAGGATGCCGGCGCCACACAGGCCATCACACAGTTTTTCTTTGATGTGGACGTGTACAGTCGTTTTGTGGACGCGGCGCAAAAGGCAGGGGTAAGCATCCCCATCGTGCCAGGGCTGCTGGCGATGCATAGCTTTTCTCAGGCCAAAGCCTTTGCTGCATTTTGCGGAACGTCTGTGCCGCCTTGGGTTGATCGTCGGTTTTCGGGTGTTGATCAAGAGCCCGCCAACCACCATCTGGCCGCCCATCTGCTGATTGGCCAGTGTGAAACGTTGTATCAGCGGGGCGTTCGGAATTTTCATTTTTATACCCTCAACCGATGGCCCCTGGTGTCTGCGGCGATTCAGGTTTTAAGGACCCAGCCCTGATGCGCAAGATCTCCAAACGCGTTGGAATCGGCTTTTTTGTGGCTTTTCTGTTGGCCATTGGGGGCGTTGGCCTGATTCTGTTTCCCAAAAATCCCCCTGATTCGGGGAATAGTCCCATCGCCACTGTTTTGAAACAATCCCAGATGCTGCGGGATATGGCGTCGCACACAACAGCGCTGGGGATTGCCAAAAAAAATCTGTCTTGGGAAGGGCAAACCCCCAGCAGCCTATCCCAGATTTATCAGGACATCTGGCCCCTGACGCCCCCCGTTTTTCCAGACACCCCGCCCTTGACCTGGCAAATGGGATGGGCGGGTGATCGGATTGTTTTCTTTTTGGACGGTCTGTCCAAAACCAGCTGCCAGAATCTGAACCAAGCCATAAACGTCAAGGAAATTCCCGAAAGTCCATGGTCAAAGCAGGATTTGCTGCGACGCAAGGCCACGTTTCCCCCTGTTCAGGACACACGCCTGCAAAAGCGCGGGTGCGTCAAAACCATTTTTGCCACCCATATCTATTATGATGTTTTATGAGTGTTTCTGAGCATACCCATATTGCCCGCCGCGCCAGCTTTATGGCCATGGGAATGGCTTTGGTTTTGGTGATCCTTAAAATTGGGGCGTGGAGTGTGTCGGGATCCGCCAGTGTGTTTGCATCCATGCTGGATTCCCTGATGGATGCCCTGATGTCCTTGGGCAACGCGCTGGCAGCGGGCTATGCGTCAAAGCCCGCCGATGATGATCACCGTTTTGGTCACCACAGCATCGAGGATATTATGGGCCTGCTTCAGGGGGCCTTTGTCAGCGGGATTGCCGTGTTTGCCCTGCTGCAGGGGGTGGAACAACTGATTCGCCCCACCCAACTGCAAAATGACCTTTGGGCACTGGCCGTTATGGGCATTTCCATCACCCTCACACTCAGTTTGGTTGTGTATCAGCAGGTTATGATGAAAAGGACCCGATCGGTTTTGTTGCGGGCGGACCATGCCCATTATCTTAGCGACGTTTTGACCAATGCGGGGGTGATTGCCGCCATCCTGATCGCATCGACCACGGGATGGGTGGTGGTTGACGGGGTCCTTGGCATCGGGATTGCCCTGTATGTTTTGTGGCATGTGGCGATGCATGTTGTTCTGCCCGCCTATCATCGCCTGATGGACCACGCCCTGCCGCCAGATCAAGAAGCCGACATCATCAGGATCATCACGGAATACCCAGGGGTCGAAGGGTATCACCGTCTGAAAACCCGCGCATCGGGCAGTAAGATTTTTATTCAGGTCCATCTGGACCTGAGCGGTGACCAGACCCTGTTTCAGGCCCACGCCATCGCCGATGGACTGGAAAAAAAACTCGAAACCCTCTACCCCCACGCCGATGTGATGGTGCATCAGGATCCGGTGTGAACAACACAATCCTCCCTCACGCCTTTTGCAGCACCCAGTGAATGTCCGTTTGTCCGGCGCCGGTGGTGCCGCGGATGACGACTTGGGATGTTGGGCGGATGTTGCCCTCGGCGTCGATGAAAACGCTTTCTTCGATGGTGATGGGCAGGGCGGGACAGGTCAGGGTCCAGATGTCTTGGTTCACTGCATCCAGATAGACGCGGTTTTTTCCGGCCTCGAGCAGCGGCCGGATGTGCGGGGGCAAATGGAAACGCACGCAAAAAGCATGGCCCTGCGCCCCTTTCAGGCCGTCATGCCCAGTTAAATGATCGCCGTTGCGGGACAGAACCAGCGTGCGTTCATGCAACACCCCAAAGCGACCAAAATACCCATCGTGGCGGGCTTTCAGCGTAATGCGACCGGTATCCTCTGAAACCTCTGTTTCAATGCGGGACAACGTTTTTTCGCCGGATGCACCGTAATCAAAGGCATCCGCATCATCCATGGACAGCGTGCTGTGGGCCGCGGCGCTGCGCAACCCTTTCTTCCATTCTGGTGAAAGCATGGCGCCATAGCCACAATTGGCAATCAACAGATTTTTTCCGATGCTCAGCTCGAACGCCAGCGGGCTGGCATGATACCGCTGCCCTGTCTCTGGCAACCGGCAATCCATCATCACGCATGTGTTTTTGCAGATAATTTTTTCCAATCCCATCACGCGGCCCTGATAGGGCTGAACCATCACCTGACAAGACTGTCCTGCCATGGTGAGCAAACTTTGCAGCCAAGCCCGATCATAGCGCGGCGTGGCATGGAACGCCGGCAACGTCCCCGTCCCCATCTGGGCACGTTTCAGCACCGCCGCCATTTGACACAGCATATCCCTGAGATAGGTGGGCGCCCTTTGGTTTTTGCTTTGATACAGCAAACGAATATCCAGAAGATGGATGACTGTTTCCAGCTGCAAAGAAAGACTCATGCACCGGTGTTCATACCGTTCATCGATGGTGTGGGACAGGTAATCCTCTAAGCATGATTCCAACGTTTCAAACCAAGCTTCATAGCCCCTCAGACAGCCCGTGATATACATCATGGCTTTGATAATCAACAGGGGATCATCGTCCGGATAACGGGCATAGTAATGGGCCCGCAGCCGGTAAAGATGTAAGACCAGCGATTGGCTGAGGGAGTCTTGAAAGTCTTCCTCTGACCCCGCCGCAAAAAAGGAATAGTGCTGCAACCATAACACCGCACGCTCCGCCGCAATGTACGGCTGCCAAGGCAAGCCTGTTAAACCGCCGTTGTCCCGAATCCAAGATTCGGTTAGGCGGCGGGCCGTCTGACGCGCCTGATCCCCACCCACCCCGTGAAGATCCCGCAACCATAGAAAATGAGCGGCCTCAAGCGGCAATCCCCCCCGACGCCAAGGCGTTTCGGTCACGGGGAAAGCTTGGCCCCGAAGCGTGTAAACACCATCGATGAGGGACTGACCCTCTTCGGGGTCGCCGGTCCATAAATCAGGGGGGAAGCAGACCACTTCCTGCGCACCACCACGCTTTAACATCCAGCGATAGGGGGACAAATGCAGCGCCGATTGCATCAGATGGGCACGCACGGGGCTGACCTCGAAATCCGGCAGCGTGATGTGCGCATCGAAATGCTGCAACGTTTCAACCATGGCGCAACCTAGCCATATTGTTGGGAATTTCAGAAATTCCCCCTTTAAAAACGGCGCTGCCTGCAACAATGATATCGGCGCCAGCGGCCACAACACGGCCAATATTGTCCTGAGTGATGCCCCCATCAACCTGAATGTCAAAGGATAACCCCTTTTCGGCACGAAAACTCCGAACCCATGTTATTTTTTCTATTTGGGATTCCAGAAAACTCTGCCCCCCAAATCCCGGATTCACCGTCATCACCAGAACCAAATCCACTTGGGGTAGATACCGCAGCAGATCTGGGGGTGTTGAGGGATTCAGCGCCACCCCCGCCGTACAACCACGAGATTTTATAAAGGTGAGTAGACGGTCCACATGGGTGCAGGCCTCGGCATGGACCGTGATATGGTTGACACCGGCTGTAATATAGGCATCTACCGTGGTCTCAGCATTGGTGATCATCAAATGGGCGTCCAACGGTAAGGGGGTCAGAGGGCGCAAGGCAGCAATCACCGGCGGACCAAACGTCATGTTGGGCACAAAATGACCATCCATCACATCCAGATGCAACGCATCGGCACCCGCCGCCTGCAAGGCCGCCACATCTCTGGCCAAATGGGCAAAATCAGCAGACAGAAGAGAGGGAGCCAAGCGAACCACAGTCGACCATCATCAGGATGTTTTGACAAAACATGCCGCAAAAAACCCATCCATCCCCCCATCCTCAGCAGCATGGCTGGGGTTGGTCTGCAGATATCCGTCTTTCAGGGCAAAATCAGGGATCATGGTATCTTGGTTTGTGATCGGCCGCAAGAGGCAATCCGACCGCGCCGCCAGAACCGCCTGAACAACATCCGGCCCCTCTTCTTTTAACAGGGAACACACGGCGTAAACCACCCTGCCATCGGGCTTAACGGCATTCAGGGCGCGATGCAACAAAGCCCCTTGCGCGGCATGCAAGGCCCCGATCTGCGCATCATCCCGAATCCACGGCAATTCTGGATGACGCCGCAGCGTCCCCGTGGCGGAACAGGAGGCATCCACCAAAACAGCATCAAACAACGCAGGGGGTGACCATGTCAACGCATCGGCGGCCATCACGTCGGCCGCGAATCCCGTTCGCGCCAGATTCTCCCTTAAAACCCTTAACCGATCCGGCGCATAATCCAGCGCCGTAACATGGGCCCCGCGCGAGGCCAGCTGCATCGTTTTCCCCCCTGGGGCGGCGCCGATATCCAAAACGGCTTTCCCCCGCACATCGCCCAAAGCCATCACCGGAAAACTGGCCGCCACGTCCTGAACCCACCACAACCCTTGGTCATACCCAGGCAAGGATGTCACAGCCGGCGGCTCAGGATAACGGTATGACCACGGCACCAGAAAGGGACTACCCCCCTGCCCTGCCCCACCCGTCCCTGCAAGGGTGATATCGAGGGGGGGTATGACCAAACATACCCCAGCCATCGCGTTCAAATCCTCTGGAGCATACCCCCGCTGCAATCGCTGGTATAACCAAGGAGGCATGAGGATTTCGGGTTTCAGATAAAGCGCACGCCACTCCTCCCCCAACCGCACGGCCCGCTGGATCAGCGCATGGACATAACTTTGGGCATAGGGTTTTGAGGCGCTTTTGGCCCACTGGGCCGCCGCATAAACGGGGGTGCCTAAACACAGAATCTCTGTTAAGGCCAAATGCAAAACAGCCTCGTGATCTGTTTTTTTGGGGGAAAAATCCCGCAGCATGGCCATAAAGGCCCCCCGATACCGGAACAGGGTTTTCAGCCGCAGCATCACAAACCCCCGATCCGCCCCATCATACCGCGCAAAGCTGGGGTGACGGGCGCAGGTTTCCTCCAGCATCTGTTTACGGGTCAACGTATCGCTGTACATGTCCAGAACCAAGCGGCGCAGGGCTATGCTGTGATCTTTGGAAAATCGAGATGGCTTTGGGGTGGGCATTATGGTACTTTTGTTTACCGTCACAGTATCACAGGATGGATATGGCTCAGGACATTAACACATCGGCTGAGGAAACGCACGTCCCCACTGAAAAAAAAGCCGTGAATAAAGTGGATAAAAAAGAGGCCCCCCTAGAATCTGCCCCCACTGAATGGATTGTCCGAAAATCCGACGGGCGCATGGTGGTGACGGATTTTTGAGCGCCAAAACCAAGCGGAAAACAAAACCCAAAACAAATCCATGGTGCGGTCGAGAAGAGTCGAACTTCCACGGGTCTCCCCACAGCGACCTCAACGCTGCGCGTCTACCATTCCGCCACGACCGCACAAAGGATGATGACCTTAACAAATCCCCCCGCCCACGGCCACAAAATTTTTTTAAGGAAAATTTGACCAACACGCCAAACCTTGCTATAAAACGCCCCGTTGATTGTGCCCCAGTGGTGGAATGGTAGACGCGGCAGACTCAAAATCTGCTACTCGCAAGGGTGTGGGGGTTCAAGTCCCTCCTGGGGCACCAAAAAAACCGTTTTCCAAAACAATGCCGGCTTAGCGACCCACCTGATACAAACGGATATTGGGATACAACGCTTCATCTGTGGGAATGCGTTTCATATCCGACGGCGCCTTGATTTTACCTGTGGCCACATCGTAAATCCAGCGGCCTGCCGGCTGCGCCCGTTTTAAACACACAATCACGGCATCGGGACGATGTTTTTGGATCAGGGCTTGGGCTTCCCGCTCTGTCTTGGCGGAAAAAAACGTTGCCAGATCTTTCAGGGCGGCAGGCTCCCTATGATAATTGCCAGCCAAGGCCGTGTAGCGGGTCCAAAACAGCAACGCTGGCATATCGTTGTTGTGGGTGAAAATCAAATGGGCTTGGGGCAGGGCGGGCATCAGGGCCTTTTGGATAAAAACCCGCGTATCCTCGTCACAGGCATTATCCACACCATCTTTTTGCGATGACGGCCAAATCGTGGCCAAACTCATCAAAAAAGCCAAACCAAACACGGGCAAAGCCGCCATAATGATCACACAGCACGCTCTTAAACTGTCGGATAAAGCGGAGAGTTTGCGCGTTTTAACCAACGCATCCAAAACAGGCAAAAACAAAAACACCGCCGGCAAAAATGCATAAGGGTAAAGACGCACCACCGCCATCCCCAGCCCCAAGGTCACCACCGCATAACCAAACACAAAGAGGTCCGGAGAATGCCCTTGAAAAAGCTGCCCCCTCGCCACCCTAAGGCGATGAAAGAAAAACCCATATCCCACCAGAAAAAACAGATTCACCGCCACCATCCCCACCCACGGTTGGGGGGGGAAAATATCTTTAAAGCTGTCCATCAATGGCTGTTGTTCGGAAACAACAGGCAAAAAAGACTTTATGATATAGGGATCCAGCCCCCCCATGGTGAGTTTATAAAATTCCGGATACAGCCGCAGCATAACCCCGATAATCATGATCAACGTGCCCATGGCAAAAAACAAACGGTCCCACAGATCATGACGCTCTGTTGCTTTCAGGGCCCAAAAGCCCAAGGTTACCAGCGCGAGCAACGCCACGTAAACCACAGAAACCGTGTCATAAAAAAGAACAGAGAGCACAGGCTGCTCTATCCCAACAGCCACCGCCAGAATCAGGGTTGTGATCCCCAGAACGTTTAAAAAAGGTGCGTGATACTCCGCAGGGCGCCTTAACCAGCAAAAGGCCAACCCCGCAAACGATAAAAACGACACGATAAAAAATTCAGGGGAAACCCATATCCCCAATCCCGTAACCATGGCCAAATAGGGGGCATGATCCTCTTTTCCCTGAATCACGCTATAGGTCAAAAGAAACTGCAGCCAAGCACACACCAAAAGCAAGCCATGATGATCAACGGCTCCAGGATCAAAAGCTGTAAACCACGGATTCATAATCATGGCCATCAAAACAAAGAGCTGAGCATAAATCGGCATCCCCTGCGACGCCATCCATCGCCACACAAGGACAAGCCCCAAAACAAACAACAGCGGCGGCATGATCATGGCCGAGGCAATTAGGGCCTGTTTTTCATCCAAAAATAAACGCATGGGCGCATACCCCGCCAACACCACACCATCCATGGGCCGTGTCCACGGGGTCACGGTTCCCGTGGGGGGGTTAGTGCGATGAATTTTATGGTCCCCCCAGTCCCCCGTTTGAATCAGATTATCCACCACCACCAAACGCAAAATTGCATCGGGATCCTTTATCGTTTCTGTCCAGTTTTGCGGCTGGGTCATGATGGGCAGAATCTTCATCCCCAAAACAAACAACAACGACAAAATCAGGGGGGAAAGCCTGTGCGACAGGGGGGCGGATAGGAAAGAGGCCATAACGGTTTATTGACATTGGGATTGTAATCTTACAGCATCTTATCCACAAAACTTTAAAAAACAAAACAGATGTCACGATGTTTTTCAATCGCCAAATAAGAAAACGTACGGAAATTCGCCTGCGTCCCTGCGCCAGCGAGGGGGGGGATTTTCTTTATTTCCCCTTTGACCATCATCGCGGCGGCGTGGGGTATGCCGTCAATGCCAAGGATTTGGAGCAGGCCAAAGCCGCCGATTGGGACCCCTTTTCTTTTGTGTTTGTGCCCACGCTGTTGTTGGGCCTGCTGATTGCGTGGCTTTTTGATTATGATCTGATCGGATCCTTATTGGGGTTGGGGTTGGGGATTTGGCTGGGCGTTTTGAATTATGACTGGCAGAAACGACGCTTTGATGTCTTTTTGTCACACTTAACCCCCCTGCCCCACCGATTGACATTCAAACGGTATTGGATGGAGCGATCACTGCAGGTTTCCCGTTTTTATATTTTTATTTTGTCTCTTTTTTCTGTTTTTCTGCTGATCCTTTTTATTGGAACCATGATTTATGGCCTCTCGGGGGATAGCCTGCGCCAACAGCTTTTGGTGTTGGTTCTTGCGGCCCTGATGACGGCGTATTACGGGTACCGCGCATACATGCTGCTAACGTCGCGCTGGAAAGCAGCAAAGCTGTCTTTGGGACGGACAGAGGGACTGTTGCCCACCTATGAACGGGAAAAACCATGATCTATCCTTTCTGGATGACCGCCCGCATGCGGCGGCATCACTACCGCGTTTGCGTGCGCCCCACCCGTCAGGGGGAATTTTTGATTCATCCCTTCGCCCATAAACGCGGCGGCGTTGGCTACGTGGCCACAAAAAGCATCAAGGATCAATGGGAAGCGCCCTTCATGCATCCAACCTACATCGCCCTGATTGTGGGAATCCTGATATCCTGCCTGCTGCTGATTGTGATTGGCGTCGTCACGTTGCCGATTCTGGTTTTGATGATTGCAGGGTGGCGATTGAAACTGAAAATGGATGAAAACAAACGCTTTCAAGCCCTGCGCCCCCAAATGCGCCTTGCGCCCATGACGCTCAGTAAAAAACGCTATGATATTGAATACGCCAGTCAATATACCGATCAAGAGCTGAAAAAGAGCATCAAACAAACCCTATGCATGGTAATCGGGGCTTGCGGGCTGTTGATTTATTTCGGTCTGCATAGCCTGTGGATTCTGGGGGCCATCGGGGTTTTGGCTTTTGGGGGGGGCGTATTGTATCTGGCGCGACTGATAACCCTGAAAAAACGAAAGCATGTATCTTTTCGTTATTCACTGGTGGCGGGGGACCCCGTGTTTATCCCCATCCCTGAAGACGACGCCCCCACCAGCGAACCGGAAAAGGGGTCACCTTCTAAATAACCGACTAAGGCTTAGAGGCATCTGGCTCTTCCGTGCCAGATGGCCTTGGGGAAAGAAAGGATTTTAAAGACCCTGCCGCAGAGTCGGACTTGGGGTCCCTTTCAGGGTTTTCAGAAAACCCATACACCACGCGCCGGCGTTGCTCGGCATTCAGCAGAGTATAGTCTTGATAAAATTGCAGGGTCGATGCGACTTGATCCTGAGAAAAATATTTTTCGAGCAAAGGCTGGGCCTGCCCCGATTTGCCAGACACACCATAAACAAGGGCCAGATTGATGTCAAAACGCGGCTCGCTATCGGCGCGTTGCGTGAGAGCTTTTAAGGTTGCTTCTGCCTCCGTCGCCTTTCCCTGCAACAACAAAGAAAGGCCCATGTTGTTTTTGGCATTCAGATTTCGGGGGCTGTGTTGGATGACTTGGCGATAATGATCTTGGGCGGCGTCGTGATTGCCCAAAACATCCTCAACAACCCCTGCCCCCAGGTGGTTGCCATCGCTGGAGTCCATCTGCAAAAGGTCCTGATAATATTTCTGGCTGGCCTGAAAATCCTCGGCATAAAAGGCCGCTTGGGCCAGATTTTTAAGATACAAAGAATTCTTGGGGTTTTTTTGATGCAACATGGCGTAGGCTTGGTAGGATGCCTGAGCATTCCCCATGCGGTCAAAGGTCACAGCGATTTTTTCCAGCGTGGCATCATCGGGCTTTTTTTTATAGGCCCGCGAATAAAGATCAAGGGCAGGGGGATAATTTTCAGCCTCGAAGGAAGAATCCGCGATTTTTATCAATGATGATGATGCCTCTTCGTTCGCCGCATTGCGATAGGCCTCTTCTTTCAGAGCGCAAGCGGCACCCATGGCCAAAACCAGAACAATAAAAAACAGCCGAAAGAACGGGAAAAGGCTTGACATAAAACCACATTAAAACGGAAAACGAACCAACGCTAGGAAAAAACAATCATGGATACACTCAGCATACTTTTTTCCCATGAGATAAGGAGGGTTGAGGCACTGTTATCAGAAAACGTATCCTCTGGCATTGCCCTGATCCCTGACCTTTCCCACTATCTGCTGGATGCGGGGGGTAAACGCATCCGGCCGTTGTTGACCTTGGCCTGTGCGGGTTTGATAGGGTACGAAGGGGATCGCCACTATCCGCTGGCCGCAGCCGTGGAATGCATCCACACGGCCACCCTGCTGCATGATGATGTTGTGGATCAGGCGGAGGAACGCCGCGGCAAAGCCAGTGCCCGCCTGGTGTGGGGCAATTCGGCCAATGTTCTGGTGGGGGATTTCCTGTTCAGTCGGGCGTTTCAATTGATGGTGGAAACCAAAACGCTGAAAGTGTTGGAAATTCTGGCGCGGGCGTCTTCCCGCATTGCCGAGGGAGAAGTGCTACAACTGCTATCCCTGAAAAACCTGACCATGACAGAAGAACACTATTTTAATATCATCGAGCGGAAAACAGCCGAATTGTTTGCCGCGGCCTGCGAGGTCACGGGGTATTTGGCCCAAAAACCCCAAGAAACATGCGATCATTTGCGCCGTCTGGGGCTGCACTTGGGGCTGGCGTTTCAGCTGCAGGATGATCTGTTGGATTATACCGCCGCGGGGGAGTCCCTGGGCAAAACCATTGGCAAGGATTTTTTAGAGGGCAAAGTGACGTGGCCTTGGCTAACCCTGTATCAGCGGGTTTCACCGTCTGAAAAAACATGGATGCAGGGTTTGATGGACAATGAAGACCAGCGCCCCAGCGCCCTGCCCCAGATGATCCAGCTGCTGCATAACCACACTGTTGTTTCTGATATGGAAAACTTGGTGATTCACCATACCCAGCGGGCAGAAGAGTCCCTTCATGCCTTGGCCGGCCCCAAAGCGATTCATGATGCTTTTGCGGATATTCTGCAAAGCCTCGCCCACAGGCAGCACTGATTCCCCTGCTTTGGGGTTACACAACGTCCGCCAGCAAAAAGGACAATTCCAAAGCCTGTGACGCATTCAATCTGGGGTCGCAGTGGGTTTCGTAGCGATGTTTCAAATCGTCCTCCCCCAACTGCTGGCCGCCGCCGACACATTCCGTGACATCCTGTCCCGTCATTTCGATATGAACCCCACCGGCGTGGGTGCCCATTTGTTTGTGAACGGCAAAAAATTCCCTGACTTCTTGTAAAATGGCGTCAAAGGACCGCGTTTTGGTCCCATCGCTGGTTTTATGGGTATTGCCGTGCATGGGATCGCACGACCAGACCACCGATTGGCCTGTGCCCTCAATGGCCCGAATGAGTGTCGGCAAATGGGTTTCCACCTTGCCCGCCCCCATACGGGAAATCAGGACAATGCGGCCCTCTTCGTTATCGGGATTAATGGTTTTGATAATGTCCACCAACGTTTGGGGGTCCGTGGTTGGGCCACACTTGATGCCCACAGGATTCCCTATGCCCCGCATAAAGGCCACGTGGGCATGATCCAGTTGTCTGGTTCTGTCCCCAATCCACACCATGTGGGCCGAGGTGTCATACCAATCCCCTGTTAAGCTATCAATGCGCGTCAGGCATTCTTCATAGTGCAGCAATAACGCTTCGTGGGACGTATACACCGTTGTTTTTTCAATCTGGGGAACCTGTTCTGCCGTCAGGCCGCAGGCCTCCATAAAGCTCAGGGCCTTGGTGATACTGTCGATGGTGTCTTGGTAACGGTGCCCCACGGGAGAGGCCGCCACAAAATCCAAACTCCACCGGTTCAGCTTGTGAATGTTGGCATACCCCCCTTCGGAAAGGGCGCGAATCAAATTCAGTGTGGCTGCGGATTGATAATAACAGCGCAGCATCCGCTCGGGGTCAGGGCGCCGTGCCTCTGGCGTAAAGTCCATACCGTTGATGATATCCCCGCGATACGCGGGCAGGGTTATATCCCCAATGGTTTCGGTATCGGCCGAGCGTGGCTTGGCAAACTGTCCGGCCATGCGGGCAACTTTCACCACGGGCTTGCCGGAACTATAGGCCAGAACCACCGACATTTGCAGAATCACGCGCAGCGTATCCCGAATTTTGTTGGCCCCAAATTCCGCAAAACTTTCGGCGCAGTCCCCGCCCTGTAACAAAAAGGCCTCACCTCTGGCCACTTTGGCCAGTTTTTTTTTCAGCGCCCGCACCTCCCCCGCAAAGACCAGAGGGGGCATTTTGGACAGTTGGGCTTTGACGCCTTGCAAGGCCGCCTGATCCGGATAGGTGGGATGTTGCACAATGGGCAGGTTCTGCCAAGCATCGGGGGACCAAGATTCGCGGTGAAAACTACTCATAACGGTGAAAACATGATAATAAAGGTGGTCATCATAACCTTTTTTCCCAACCAACGCAAATTTATGTCCCACATCCACACCCACTTGGCCCAAGCCACCCCCGCCATCGAGCCCACCACCCGTTCCATCGTGCCGCCCATTTACCCATCCGCCACCTTTGCCCGTCAGACCACAGATACGGGATACGAAGCGGGACGGGTGTACGCACGCCCCGAAAATCCCACCTATCTGGATGTGGAACGTTTGTTGACCATGATGGAGGGGGGCTTTGAAAGCGCCCTTTATGCCTCTGGCATGGCGGCATGCAGCGCGGTTTTGTTGGCCCAAAAAACGGGGGCCCAGTTTGTGGTGCCCAAAACGTTATATGTGGGGCTGTCCAACTGGTTTTTGGAATGGGCGACGCACTGGGGGTATGGTGTTCGGGTGTATGACAATGGGGATCCCCACGATCTGGCCCGCGTGGCGGGGGCCGGACGCACCGATGTGATTTGGGTGGAAACACCGTCCAATCCCATGATGGACATCACGGACATCGCCGCCGCTGCCGCCATCGCGAGGGGCTGCGGCGCAATTTTGGTGGTGGACAATACGGTGCCCACGCCGCTGCTGACGCAGCCGCTGCGCCTAGGTGCGGATTTTGTGGTGCATTCGTGTTCCAAGGCCCTGAACGGTCATCATGATGTGATTGCGGGGGCCGTGATTGCCAAAGAGGACACCGCCCTATGGCAAACCATCAAAAAACTGCGCGGCACACTGGGGGGGATTTTGGGATCGTTCGAGGCTTGGTTATTGCTGCGGGGCCTGAAAACCCTGCATCTGCGGATTGCTGCCAGTTGTGACAACACCTTGGCCTTGGCGCTGGCCCTGCAGGGGCATCCGGCGGTTGAGGGGGTTTTGTACCCAGGCCTGCCATCCCATTCGGGGCACGATACCGCGCGGGTTCAAATGCATGGGCGTTATGGGGCCCTGATGTCCGTTTTGGTGCGCGGCGGGGCACCGGCGGCGTTGGCGGTGATTCGGGCACTCAGGATTTTCAAGGTTGCCACATCTCTGGGCGGCACCGAAAGTTTAATCGAACATCGCGCAACGGTTGAGGATTACAAACTCACCACCCCCCCCAACCTGCTGCGGATGTCTGTGGGGATAGAGGACGCCAGCGACCTGATCACAGATGTCACAGCGGCGCTGGATACGCTTTAAACGATAGGCATTTTTTACCCACCGGCAAAATGTGCAGGGCAAAATGTGCCGCAATGCTGTGCATTTTATGTATTTTTTCCTTATTTTTCATGGAATTAGGCAGGTTTTGCCGGTTTTTCACCATTCAGGGTTGCCATCTGGGCAAAAAGTGCCCCCTTTGGCACAGTTCATGCAACCTTCTTTGCCGATCGGTATCGTTTGCCGATTTTCCCCGTCCATGTAGGACGTTTCATCATGCACGTAGCAAGGAGCTATCACTATGCCTAGTATTTTAACCAACGGTGCCGCTGAATCCGCCACCGCCAATATCAACATCCACTCGCGCAATGCCGCTTCCAGTATCGGAAAACTGTCATCGGGTTCGCGTATTGTCCGCCCTTCGGATGATGCGGCTTCACTCGCTATTTCCAACAAATTGAAATCCAACATTGCCACATTAACCCAGGCCAAAGTCAACGCCGGACAAACATCGTCCTTGCTGCAGATCGCCGGTGGGGGTGTGTCACGGGTCAGTGAAATTTTGACCCGTTTGAAAACCTTGGCCACCCAGTCCGTGAACGGGACATTGTCGAATGCTGAGCGTCAGATTTCCCAGGAAGAATTCGGGCAATTGGTCGAACAAATCGACAACACCGTGAACCAAACCCAGTTGAACGGCATTAGATTGCTGGCAGGCGGCGCCAATGCCTCGTTCAAAGCGGGCACCAACGTGACCGATGCTGGTCGCGTGAACACCGTACAAACTATCACTGGAACGCTTTTTGATGATAGCAGCATTAACCTTAGCAACTACACCGGTGCTGTTGAAGGAACCATTGATGACGTGCGCGTAACACGAAACGATGCCAATACCAATTACATCATCGAAATGGATATCAAAAATGGTGCCCAAATGGAAACGTTCCGCGGTGAAGTGAGCCAAACAGCGGCAGATGACAGCACGATTCAGTTCAAAAGCACAACCAATGATAACAATGGCTTTACAGCCGTCACAGATGCCGTTTTGGTTGCCACGGCAGGGACTGAAGACACCATGGAAAGCGAACTGAAACAAATTCTGGGTGTGGGCACAGGGGCCAGTGAAGTTGTCTTCCGCGCTGCCAACATCACAGAAAGTGCCAACGCTTTCAGATCTGATGTGACAGTTGTTTCCTCTGCCGTAGGGACTACCGAATATGCTGCGGAATCCACAGCTTCAGGGGTCCTCACTGACAATAGTGCAATAACGATTACGGGTAGCACAGGGGCAGTCACTTTGAGCGACTTTGATATAGCGGATACTATTGGAACAGTACGAAACAAAATCAATGCCGTTTCAGAACAGACAGGCGTTGCCGCGACAATCAAAGACTCTGATGGAGATGGAACCCTCAATCTCGTTCTGTACTCTTTGGACCCTGCAGAAACCTTTACGGTGGCCGATGGTGGTACAGGAGACGCTTTAACAGAACTCGGGATTGCACCAGGAACCTCCACGGCCCAAACCGCGGGTGGTTACAGCAATATCCTGTCGGCATCCAGCAGTACAGCCGCCGGCAGATACACCCTGACCTCCAGCTTTGATTCCAATGCGGACACAACAACATTCCGCATTCAGGATCAAAAAGGTCAGAAATACGACGCTGTGATTAAGGATGTGTCTGATATTGGTGACAATGCCAATTTGACAACGGTTTCCTTCAGCAACGGGGTGGAATTGACCTTTACCAACGATCAGTTGCGTAAAACGTCATCGACCCTTGCCGCTGATGAAACGTTCCAACAGGTGACCTTTGGTTCCAACAACTATGAATTCCGCTTTGATGTTGAAAAATCAGGTAAAGCGTCTGTAACCACACAGGTTGGTTTGGATGCGTTCAATGATCTTCTCACCGTTGAGTTGGATTCTATCTCAACCAAAGAGTTGGGCATCACCAATGCCAGTGGCGCCCCTGTGATTGCCATTGACACGGTGGGCAATGCCCAAACGGCGCAGACGGTGATTGATGAAGCCATTGATACGCTGAACAAAAACACCGCCAAAATCGGTGCCTTGCAAAGCCGGTTCAGCCAGATCGACACCAACTTGACCACCGTTATTGAAAACAGCAACGCGGCCAACGGTCAGTTTGTTGATGTGGACTTTGCGGCGGAATCCAGCAACTTCTACAAAAACCAGGCCTTGCTGCAGGCTGCGGTTGGGGTTGCTGCCCAGGCCAACCAGATGCCCCAGCAGTTGCTGCGTCTGGTGGGATAATTATCCTAACCACGCTATCCCCCCCGAAGAGGTTCTCCTCTTCGGGGGTTTTTCTTTGCATCCCCCCCAAAATGTGACACACGTCACATTTTTTTGATCGAATAGGGGATACTATGGGGGTAAGGTTTAGGGAAAGGTGGGTTTTATGGTTGCTACAATAGAAAATAATGTCGCTGCGGGGAAAAAGCTCCTTCAATACTACCTAAGTGGCGTTGAAAATCCCAGCCCTCCATATATTGCAACAGCTGTTCTGGCGGTGCTCGACGAGATGAAACCGACGGCCCCCGAGGCTTTTTCTGGGATGGTCAGCTATCTACGTGACGTTGATGCGAAATTAGAGAAAAACATCGTTGATCTAGCTTTAGAAATTGCTTTGAAAAGCATAGAAAGTGAAATTACAGAACAACAAAAACCTTCTTTGGAACAACAATTCACCGCTGAGTTAGCGAAACGCAGCCTAAATTCCCACTAACGAATCCCCCCCACCACCGCGCGAATCACATCCAGCGGGCCCACTTTGTCGCGCAGGGCTTGGTGATTCAGGCCGATGCGGTGGCGCAGGACGGCGGGGGCTAGGGCCACGATATCCTCCACCGTGGGGGCAAAACGCCCATCCACCAACGCCCGCGCCCGCACCGCCAGCATCAGAGCCTGTCCGGCCCGAATCCCCGCGCCGTAGGTGACGCAGCGACGCACGATCTCGGGGGCCAAGGGACTTTCGGGGCGCGTGGATTGACACAAGGCGACAATGGCCTGCACCACGGCCTGACCCAGCGGCATGACATGGACCATGGCCTGCAGCGATCGCGTGGCATCCGCCGTTAACACGGGGGTCAGGGGGGGCTCTTCCCCCGTAGTGGTGGCCATCAAAATGGCCTCTTCGGTTTTGGGATCGGGATAATCCATCTGAATGTGGGTTAAAAAGCGGTCCAGCTGGGCCTCCGGCAGGGGGTACGTCCCCAAATGTTCCAGCGGATTCTGCGTGGCCAGCACATGAAACGGCGACGGCAGGGGATAGGTTTTTCCGGCCACAGTGACGGCCTTTTCCTGCATGGCCTGCAGCAGGGCCGATTGTGTCCGCGGACTGGCCCGATTGATTTCATCCACCAGCAGGATATGGGTGAACACAGGGCCCGGGATAAAGCGAAACGGCTCGGGCGCCCCCTCTTCGTAAACTTCGCTGCCCAAAATGTCGGATGGCATCAAATCCGGCGTACACTGCACCCGGGCCATGGATAACCCCAGCAATCCCGCCATACACGCCGCCAGTTTCGTTTTGGCCAGCCCAGGCATCCCCACCATCAACGCATGTCCCCCCGACAACAGGGTGGTCAGCAACAGGGCCAAGGTTTCATCCTGTCCCAAAACATGGCGGCGCATTTCAGAAAGGATGGCGCGGGCCGAAGCCGTCGCAGCCTGAATTTGGGGAACATCAACCATTGGCGAATCAAACGGGGTTATGTTAGGATTAGTGTCACCTATACCAGACAACGCCCCCATGCTGAACAAAATTCTTGCCCTGTTGATCCCCCTGATTTTGCCATGGATTCTGGCGTGGGTGGGGGATACGCTGCTGCGGTGGGCGCGTGCCCGCTATCCCCAAACGTTAAAACCCAAAATGATCACTATACCCATCACCCCGCGCCCGTGGTGGGCCCGAAAACGCACGATGTGGCTGAGTGCTACCAGCCTGCTGCTGCTGATCCTGTCGCTGGGATATGCGGCCCAAATGGGGGTGCGGTTTTAAATGCCCCCCTGCCCTGCCCCCACGGCGATTTTTCAGGCCCTAGGGCACGACACCACCCGTATGGTGGGGGGATGCGTTCGGAATACTCTGATGGGCTATCCGGTGACGGATGTGGATTTTGCCACAACCCTGATCCCCGATAACGTTGTTTCGATGTTGGAACGATGCGGGATTTCCGCCCAAGACCGCTATGCCCGCTATGGCACCATTGTGGCGTATACCGGCGGTCATTCCTATGAAATCACCACATTGCGGTCTGACCATGCGGCGGATGGCCGGTATGCCCAGGTTGTCTTTACGGATCAATGGGACCAAGATGCCCAGCGCCGCGATTTTACCATGAATGCCCTGTATCAGGATGCCGCTGGCACCATCCACGACCCTTTGGGGGGGATGATGGACCTGAAAAACCGCTTTGTGCGCTTTATTGGCAATCCCGACGACCGGATTATCGAGGATCACCTGCGTATCCTGCGGTATATGCGCATGGCGGCGTGGTATCAGGGGGCGGATGTGCCCCTGTGCCAAGACGCCCTGATGGCCTGTGCCCAAAACCGACACCGGCTGGCCACGTTATCGGCAGAACGGATCATGGCGGAAATGATCAAATTGCTGGCCGCCCCCCAAATGCCCCGCATGTTGGCAGAGATGCACACATCCAACATCACAGCCCCCCACCTGCCCCCCTTTGATGGGGGAGAGCGGGCCGCCCGTCTGATGGGGTTTTTTGATTTGCCGGTGGATCGGGCCAAAGCGGCGTTGTTGGTCCTGTGCCAAGCCCCTGAGGTTATCTTAACCACGTGGCCCCTGACGCGATCCCAGCGGCGCTGGTTTCAGCAGGCCTTAACGGGGCAGGACTGGACATCGCCAGAGGCCCTGCTGGCCCGCGCCCTATCCACCGAAACCGACGACACCGCCGCCCGCGCCCTGTTTGACCAGTGGTGGAATCGCCGCACCCCCCCCATCACCGCCGCGGACCTGATGGCCGCCGGCGTGCCGCAGGGCCCCGAGCTCTCCAAACGCCTGACACTGGCGCAGCACTTGTGGCAACAGGATGCGACGATGACGCGGGGGGGGTTATTGGGTGTGGTCGCGGCTTATACCGATTAAATGTTGGAATTTTTGGACGGCACCACCAAATGCGCCTGCCGCTTGTTCTGCTATCCTTCTCATTCCATCCAAAACGCCATCAGATTGACGCGAAGCTTCTTCGGGCTTTGTTGCTCTGGAATCCCCAGAAATTGCCCGCACAATTTGTATCGGAGACCCCTTTGCTCCCGTGGATGTTGCAGGAAGAAGCGTTAGAAGATCTCTTAATTGACCTTGAAGCGTTCGATTTGATTCCTTTTGCTCCTCAGTGAGTCTTTCGCCCGATATCTCACCAAAAGTCGCGTATTGTTGGTTAGCATCATCCAACTTTGATCGGGCTCGTTTCAAAACATATGCAACAGATTCCTGAATTTCGGGACTGAAGCTATTAAATTTTGTTGTCACGACTGAAATTCCCCATTCTTTCACATCCTGCATCTCTTGTATGGCGGGAATCGCCTCTGCTATTTTATTGATCCTGTAATAAAGAATCGATGTGTTTTTATCCTCCCAATCATCCGATGGGCCTTTATCCTGCCAATCATCACCAATTGGATCAGAATTTTGTGCTCTTTGACGATGTGCCACCATGTATTGTGGATTTTGAATCAAGGCAGATATATTATTAAGAGAGAATGGTTGTTTTTCCAAAAGAGTCTTCCAAAGGGAAGATTTTAGCGCTTGCAAACCTGTTATAATATCCTGATCTGAAATTTCTTTCGCCATATAAACCCCTTTCAATTGAAAATCATTTCAGCAAGGCTAATCGAAAAAAAAAAATGTCAAGGTTTATATCAAAAACAATTCAAATCATGGGGCGGGGGTGTGGTCGCCCTATAGGCCGCCCAAAAATGCCAAGGTTTTGCGTTTGCCCTCTTCCACCGCGGGTTGCCCAAAGGGGCTGATGGCCCATAAGGAGGCCGTTAAAATCGTTTCGCACATGAAATGAGCAGCGGCGGCCCCCAAAGCCCCTTCATTCAGGGGGTCAAACGTGATGACGCGCGTGGGGTGGCCGCGCTCGTGAATAACGTCCATGGTGGCCTGTTGCTGGGCATGATAAATGGTGGCGGCGTTGGGGGTACTCAGGTTCATCATCAGGGGATGCGGACCGCTGAGGGTTGGCCCACCCTGTCCATAAGATTCCACCAAAAACGTAAACAGTTTGTCCCGCCGTCCATCCAGATACATTTGCAGCTGGCTGTGCTGGTCCAAACTGCCCGTGCCCACGGTGGGGGTGGTGCCGCGTCGGTCCTTGCCCAAGCTTTCCGCCCACAACTGCCGGTGCCAGCGGGCAAAATCCGACAACCGCTCAGCATAGGTGAACAGAACGTGGGTGCTTTTGTCTTCGTGCTGGATGTGCCACGCCACGCTGTGAAACAGGGCATCGTGCAGGGACAGGCTTCGCAAATACGCCGTCGCTCCGGACAACAGAGCCTCTGGCGACAGGCCCAAACACAACGCCGGCAGCATCCCCACCAGCGAAAAAAACGAAAAACGACCGCCAATATCCCGATCATGGGGCAGAACAGGGATGTTTTGGCTTAGGGCCCAGTGATGCAGGCGGTTTTGGGTGTCTTCGGTGATCACCACAGCCCGCTGAGCCAAGGATACGTTATGTCCGGCCAACCAATCATCCAAAAAAGCCGTCAGAACAAGGGTTTCCAGCGTATCCCCCGATTTGGACACAATCAAAAACCGCGTATGCACGGGATCCAAAACCGCCAGTTGATGGGCCAAATGATGGGGTTCAATGCGATCCGCGTACACAAAATCAGGGCGGTGGGCATCGGGAAAACTGAGCGCCGCAAAACGATCCAGCAAACGGGCACTCAGGCTGGATCCCCCCACGCCCACCACCACGATGGTTTTGCCGGTTTTCAGGTGCGCCGCCGCCGCTTCAACGGCGGGATGATCCAGCGCCTGACGACACCGCGGCATGTTCAAACAGGCAATGGCGCCCGAGGCCACCTGATGCTGAAAATCATGATAGGCCGTTTTTAACAGAACCTCGTGGGCGGCCGTTAAAACCGGCTGCGGGGAAAAAGAAAAAGACATCATCCGAAAAAAACCCATCATTTTGGCGGATGGGGTGGGATTTGAACCCACGAACGCCTTGCGACGTTGCCGGTTTTCAAGACCGGTGCATTCAACCGCTCTGCCACCCATCCGTTAGGGGTGCTATCCTAGGACATGGCAGGGGGGTGTGTCAAATATCCTGGTCATGCAAAGGAAAAAGCAAACAATCCAACGCTTTGGTTTCATGGGGGGGGTCACGCCCCCCTGCCCTAAACCCCTGCGGATAAAACATCGGGCAGGTGATGGGCAAACGCAGTGATGTTGCCCGCCCCCATGCACACAATCAAATCGCCGGCGCGGGCGATGGTTTTAAGAACATCCCCCCCGCTGTCTGGATCGTTGACATCAAAAACCTGCGGATGGCCCAGACTTTTCAGGTGCGCTGCCAGCTGGGTGTGGGTGATGCCTGCTACGGGGTCTTCGCCGGCGGCGTACACCGGCAAAAGAACCAACGCATCGGTTTTTAATAACACGGCGGCAAACGCATCCCACAAAGACCCCAGACGAGAATACCGGTGGGGCTGAACCACGGCAATCACCCTGCCCGTTTTGGGCACCAGATTGGCGGCGGCCAAAACAGCCTCGATCTCTGTGGGGTGGTGGGCATAATCATCGATGATGGTGATGCCGTTGACCTCCGCCACTTTTGTAAAGCGCCGTTTGACGCCTTGGTACGCAGCAAAGCCCTGCCTGATGGCGGCTTCGGAAATGCCGATCTGATGGGCCACCGCGAGGGCCGCCAAGGCATTTTGAACATTGTGCTGACCGATAAGAGGGATAAAGAGCCGTTCAATACGGCCTGATGGTGTGGTGACGTCAAAAACGGTCCCCTGCGTCTCTGTGGTCATGGCAGAGGCCCGCACCATGGCGTGCTGATGCAAGCCGTAAGTAATGACGCGGCGATCGGTGATCTGGGGGACCATGGTTTGCAAAACGGGATGATCCAAACACAACACCGCCGCCCCGTAAAAGGGAACCTGATGAATAAATTGGTGAAACGCATGGTGCAGGGCGGATTCTGTCCCATAATAATCCAAATGTTCTGGATCAATGTTGGTGACAACGGCAATTTCGGCATTCAGACGCAGAAACGTTCCATCGGATTCATCGGCCTCTGCCACCAGCCAAGACCCCGACCCCAAACGGGCATTGGTCCCATACGCATTGACAATCCCCCCGTTAATCATGGTTGGATCCAGCCCCGCCGCATCCAACAGACACGCAACCAAAGTGGTGGTTGTGGTTTTGCCATGCGTGCCGGCAATGGCAATGGTGGATCGGAACCGCGCCAACTCCGCCAACATATCGGCGCGTTTGATGACGGGAATGCGGGCCGCCCGCGCCGCGATCCATTCGGGATTGTTGTCTTTGACGGCCGAAGACACAATCACCACCCCCGCCCCCTGAACATTTTCAGGATCATGGGCCGTCATGACCTTAACCCCCATGCCCCGCAGGCGGGCCACGTTGGCATTATCGGACATATCGGACCCTTGGACAGTATAGCCCAGATGATGCAGGACCTCGGCCAAGCCACTCATCCCAATACCCCCAATCCCAATAAAATGCAGGGGGCCAACGGTCAAAGGAATGGCGGAAAAACGATTCGGCATCATAACAAAACCACAAACAGCAAAAACAGCCCAAGAACGTTATCACGGCGCCCCCACGGTGTCACCTGTGTTTTGAACTGGCTTTTTACCCCCTAAACCCGATTCTGTCCCCCATTCACGTTGATGGTGGTGCCAGTTAGGAATTGGTTATCATCGCTGACCAAAAACAGGACGGCGCGGGCGACGTCGCTGACCTCCCCCAGATGGCCCACGGGGATTTGGGCGATGATTTTTTGTTTAACGGCTTCGGGAATGACCGCCACCATATCAGTGTTGATGTATCCTGGGGCAATGGCGTTGACCAGAACGCCTTTGGCGGCACCTTCAAAGGCCAAAGCACGGGTCAGGCCGATAATCCCAGCCTTGGCTGCACTGTAATTCACCTGTCCCAACTGGCCCAGCTGGGCGTTAACGGAACTGATGTTGACGATGCGACCATGGCCCCTTTCCCGCATGGCGGGATAAATCAGGGAGCACATATTGTAGCACGATGTCAGGTTGGTGCCGATGACGGCCGACCAAGCCTCTGGCGGCATTTTGTGGAACATCATGTCGCGGGTGATGCCGGCGTTGTTGACCAGAACAGAAATGTCCCCCAAATCTTTAATCACACGTTCCACGCCCTCTTGGCACGAAGGATAATCGGCCACATCCCACGAATAGACGGGGATTCCGGTGTCTTTGCTGAAGGTCTGCGCGGCCTCGTGGTTGGTGGCATAATTGGCCGCCACGGTGTAACCCGCCGCCTGCAAAGCGGTACAGATACCCGCCCCAATACCGCGGGTTCCCCCTGTCACAAGAGCAATTTTTGACGTCATAAGCTCCATCCCCTAAAAATTCAATGCATACCCCATGGTCTACCGGATTTGTGGCAGACTGTCACTGGATTTCATCACGGGCCTGTTGTCTTCTTTCTATCCCTAAATCTTGCACAGGACGGCGCATCGTGTTAGGTAAGGGACCATGATTCTGACTCTTGAACATATTCCCGAATCCCTGAAACGCATCGTGGTGCGTGCGGATTTAAACGTTCCCATGCAGGATGGCACTGTGCGGGATAACACCCGTATTGTCTCTGTGCTGCCGACGTTACGGGAACTTTTGGATCACGGAAAAACGGTTTATTTGATTTCTCATTTGGGGCGGCCCAAGGGCATATGGGATTTGCGGTTTTCTTTGGCCCCTGTGGCCGAGGTCTTAAAAACATTACTGCCCACCTATAGCGTGATTTTTGATCCCCGCGATGTGACGCAGGTTGCGGCCAGCGCCCTGAAAACCCATCCCGAGGGGTCATTAATCCTTTTGGAAAACGTTCGTTTTTACCCTGGCGAAGAAACCAACTGCATGGATTTTGGCCAAAAATTGGCCGAGGTGGGGCAGGCCTATGTCAATGATGCCTTTGCCAGCTGCCACCGCGCCCATACGTCCACCTGCGCCTTGGCCCGCTTGCTGCCCTCTTTTGCGGGACGCCTGCTTCAAAGGGAGCTGGAGGCCCTAGAAACCACCGTGGAAAATACCGTCCGTCCCACCTGCGCCGTTGTGGGCGGATCAAAGGTGTCCACAAAAATCGACCTGCTGAAAAATTTAATGAACAAAGTCGATCACCTGTGCATCGGGGGGGCCATGGCCAACACCTTCTTGTTTGCGCTGGGAAAACCGGTGGGACGGTCTTTGTATGAACCCGATTTGGCCCCCCTGGCCCGAGAAATCATCAGCATGGCCGCCAATCGGGGGTGCACGATCCATTTGCCTGTTGATGCAGTGGTGGCAGGTGCCTTAGAGGCCGGCGTTGAGGTTAACACCGTTTCCTGCAACGATGTTGAGCCCGAAGATTTAATTTTGGATATTGGCCCCCTGACCTGCCAAGCTTGGGACAGCGTGTTTGATTTTTGCAAAACGGTCATTTGGAATGGCCCCGTAGGGGCGTTTGAGGTCACTCCCTTTGCCGGCGGCAGTTTGTTTGTGGCCCGAACCTTGGCCCAGCGCACACGTCAGGGGCAACTCTCCACCATTGCGGGGGGGGGCGATACCCTTTCGGTGCTGAATGTCGCCGGCGTGATGGGGGATTTTACCTTTGTTTCCACGGCAGGGGGGGCGTTTTTGGAGTGGTTAGAGGGCAAACCCCTCCCAGGCCTTCAGGCCCTGAAACATCATAATTTGGACTTGGCCCATGCGTGATGGTGACTTTTTTTCCATGGATTCCTTAGCCCAATCCCGCGTTTTGTGCGTGGGGGATGTCATTTTGGATCAATATGTTTATGGGGCTGCCCATCGCCTGTCGCCAGAGGCCCCCATTCCCGTTTTTGAACATCAGCAATCAATCTTTTCTTTGGGGGGCGCCGCAAACGTCGCCGCCAACATCGCCACCATGGGCGGCCATTGCACCCTCATCAGCCTTTGCGGTCAGGATGCGGCCGCAGAAACCCTGCGCCAAACCCTATCCCCGCACACCACCGTTCACCCCATTTTTCTTCATGAAGACAGCCGGCCAACATCCCTGAAAACCCGATACGTTTTGCAATCGAAACAAGTTTTGCGGGTGGATCAGGAACACATCACCCCCATTAACAAAGACACCGAATCGGCCCTGATGCTGGCCGTGAAAAAAGTCATACCCAATGTTTCTATGGTCGTCCTTTCGGATTATGGCAAGGGACTGCTGACCCCCGCCCTGTGTCACTTTGTGATGGAGCAGGCCAAGGCGCATAATCTGCCTGTTCTGGTGGACCCTAAGGGCAAAGATTACAGAAAATACAGGGGCGCAACCCTGATTACCCCCAACCGTCAGGAACTGGCGGAGGCCTCTGGCCTGTCCGTTGCCACCGATGATCAGGTTGTGGCGGCCTGCGAAACGATTATGAAAACCTTTGATATCAAAGGCATGGTGGCCACCCGCAGCGAACAGGGCATGACAGGTGTGTGGGCGGGATCTGTTTTTCACCGCCCAACCCGCGCTCTGTCCGTTTACGATGTTACGGGGGCCGGCGATACCGTTGTGGCGTTTTTGGCCATGGCGCTGTCCATCGGTCAATCTCTGGAAACGGCCATGGATTTGGCGAATATCGCGGCGGGCCTTGTGGTGCAGAAACGGGGCACGGCCACCCTGACACCTTTTGAGGTCCGCAGGGCCTATCGCCAAAGCCACCCCGAAACGCTTTCCGATCTCAAACTTACGGACCCCCGCGACGTGCGTGATTATGTCAAAACATGGCGGGATCAGGGGTTGTCTATCGGATTTACCAACGGCTGTTTTGATTTGTTGCATTTGGGACACATTCAGTTGTTGGCCTTTGCACGGGCCCGATGCGACCGTCTGGTTGTGGGCATCAACAGTGATGCCTCTGTCAAACGGCTGAAGGGCCCCACCCGCCCCATTAACGATGAAATCACACGCCAAAAAATTCTGGCCGCGCTGGAGGCCGTGGATGCCGTCGTCCTGTTCGATGACGACACCCCCGCCGCCCTGATTGCCGACATTGCCCCCGATTATTTGATCAAAGGCGGCGATTACACCCTGGACACCATCGTCGGCGCCGCAGAAATCCTGGCCCGTGGTGGTCGTGTGGATGTTTTTCCAACGATTAAAGGGCATAGTTCCACGGGGACGATTGAACGGGTGCAGGGAGCGAAAGAGGCTTGCGTGACAGGCTAAAGCAGGCACCCTTATGGATTTTGTAGAGGCCCATATATGTTCTTTTTCATCCTATGTTTTGGTCTAGTAGTAGTTGTATTCGAACTATGGCAATTTTACGAAGGGCTTCGCAAAAATTCTCTTAAAAAACAAATGCACTGGCATCTGTTTGCATTACCTGGGCTACTAATGATAGCCCTTGCGATTGATAAATTGGATTGGGATTCCTTTTTAGCGGTCTTCTCAGAACCAGTCACGTAAAAACCTTGCCATAAATAATTATGTGTTGCAGGGTGCTCAGAAAAGGTTTTTATGGGCGCAGGCTACAGCAGTGATTTGACGGACCGAGCGTGGTCGATTATTGAGAAGGAA
>JBILMD010000025.1:0-13868 GCA_044375675.1 Alphaproteobacteria bacterium | reverse complement strand
CTTCTCAATAATCGACCACGCTCGGTCCGTCAAATCACTGCTGTAGCCTGCGCCCATAAAAACCTTTTCTGAGCACCCTGCAACACATAATTATTTATGGCAAGGTTTTTACGTGACTGGTTCTTAATGTTCCCGCGTAAACGCCAGAAAAATATCCTCCAAATCCCCCTGCTTGGTTTCAATATCGGCAATGTCCAGTTTGGCCCCCGCAATGGCAGCCAAGATTTTTTGAATGGCTTCGGGATTAGGTTGATAATCCAAGGCCAAGGTGGTGGGGCTGAGTTTCTTGGGCTGAAAAATATTGAGGAAGCTGGGCACGGCCTCCAGCGGGTGGGCAAAGGTCAGAATCAGGCGTTTGCTGTCAATTTTAGAGAGCAAAATATCCGTTTTTTCAAAGGCCCGAAGCGCCCCCTTATGTATAATGGCGATGGTGTCGCACATTTGCTGGGCTTCTTCCAAATAGTGCGTGGTGAGAAGGACGGTCACCCCCTCCTCTTGATTCAAACGCCGCACGTATTGCCAGAGCAGCTGGCGAAGTTCGATATCCACCCCCGCTGTGGGCTCGTCCAACACCAAAATGCGGGGATGATGCACCATGGCTTTGGCCACCATCAATCGGCGCTTCATGCCGCCGGATAACGATCGCGCGGTGATGTTGGCTTTATCGGCCAAGCCCAACGCCTCCAGAATCCCCATAGCGCGGGCGCGACGATGGCGAACACCGAAAAAACCGGCCTGAAATTCCAAAATTTCTAGGGGGGTGAAAAAAGGATCCATATTGATTTCTTGGGGGACAATGCCGATGTGGCGGCGAATCTCAACAGGATGATCATCCAAATCCATCCCGCCGATGACAACACGGCCAGAGGTTTTGGTCACAAGGCCGGCCATAATGTTAATCAGCGTGGATTTCCCCGCGCCGTTGGGCCCCAACAGCCCCAAAATAGACCCCTGAGGGATTGTCAAAGACACATCCCGCAGCGCCACCTTGGGCGCCCCGCCTTTGTCAGAGATATACGTCTTTCCCAAATGCTCAATCACCACAGCGGGATCAAGACGATCTTGGGGCAAAGCGTTTGCTGTCATCATGAACAACCATTCTTGGTTAGTTTTTTACATTATCTTTGTTTCTTAAAGTTATTTATAGGCAAAGGTTAAGCCCAAAATCTTAAACACCAACTTTGCCGCCAGAAAGTCACAGGCATGGTACCCTGGGATGGGGGCCAGCTCGTTCACATCCGCCCCCACAATCTCTGTGGCCTGACAGGCCGCATGGATAATGTCCAGCGCCTCGTCCCAAAACATCCCCCCTGGTTCTGGCGTTCCGGTGGCGGGCATCAAAGAGGCATCGAATCCATCCACATCAAACGTGATATACGTCGGACGCCCGCGCAAGGGGGCGATGATTTCCCCAATATCCCACGTATTTTTATCCTTTGCCCAATGCATGTGGATGCGATGACGGTTGGCCTCTAGGAACGGAATCTCCTCAGCGGAGATATTGCGAATACCACAAGACACCAACGTCACATGGGGCGCATCCAAACACCGGCGCAGGGCGGCGGCGTGGCTGTAATGCTGACCATCATATCCATCCCGCAAATCCGCGTGGGCATCAAAATGAAGTATGGCCAAATCGGGATACCGCTGCAGAAAGGGCCGAATGGATCCGGCGGTGATGGCATGTTCCCCCCCCAACACCAAGGGAAATTTTCCATCATCCAAAACGCGGGACACAATCCCCGAGAGTTGATCCAACGCCAAAGGTAAAGAGGGATTGATGACAGGTTCAGACAAAACCACCGCCTGAAAATCATGATGGGGCTCTTTCCATAACACTTCATCAAACAGCTCAACTTGGGGGCCTGCCGCCAAAATGGCCGCTGGCCCCTTGGACGTCCCCTTGCCATAACTGACCGAGGCCTCAAGGCCAAAGGGAATGATCACCGAGCGGGCATCTTGATACGACGGATATTCCGAAGGCTCCAGATCCAAAAACCCTTCGGGGTGTACGTCAAAAGGAAGATTACTCATGATGATGGCCCTCGTGTTGCTTGCTGCCTTTTTCTGGCACGGCTAAAGATTCTGGAGATACATTCACCCCGAGGGGGGCAAAAAAGTCTTTATCCCCTATGCGGGTTTGCACAAAAAGTTTTAGAAAACCGGCTTTTTTAGGCTCCAGATGAAAGGACAGAGTGGGGCCGCCCCGCTCTTGGGGTGTTTTGGGCTCAAGGCCCATGGGATGAATGTGGGCAATCGTGCGCAGATCCTCAGAAAATCCCACAACATGGGCAAACGCCCCCATGACAGGCTGCAGGGCGGTGACGGGTTTTCCCGCCTGATCCGTCACATTCACCGTTGCCATCGCGCCCTGCCCCACCACCAAAGGATCCTTAATGTTCAGGCGAAAGGTATACCCCCCCACGGTGCTTTCTTGGGATAACGCTTTTACGGGGGGCGCTGTTTTTTCAGGATCCCCCAGATCCAGAACCAAAAATGTTTGCTCTCCCGTCACCTTGAGCGTGATATCCACCCAAAGACCATAGGCTTTTTTTTGGGGCACAAAGGAAAACTGATACTCCCCTGCAACCTTTGTTGCTGTGGGGTGGACATGGTGATAATCCGTTAACGTGGAATCCACGACCAGCAGGTGAATTTTGCGCGTGTGCACTTCTTTTAGTTGATTAAGATCGACGCCTTGATCATTGTTTGTTAAACGCAAAACAAATGTTTGTTTATGCCCGACTTGATGGATAGACGAAGGCGTCACTTGGGCCGTCAACGCCACAGGCGTTAACGATTGCGCCCCAACGGCGGGCACCCAAGAAAGGGCCAAAACCAAAATAAAAAGACCCCATCGCCCCATAAACAAGTCCCCTGTTTTACATGCCAAGACGTTTTAAAAGATGCTCAAGATCCTTTACCGTCGTATAGCGGATGGTCAAACGTCCCCCCGATCCTTTGGGGCGCAAGGTCACGGGCAATCCCAGAGCGGTAATCAGATCCTTTTCCAATTTCTGGATCACCTGACCATCCACGGCAACATCTTGGGGCTTAACCTCGCTGAGAGCACCCTCACCCATCGGTATATTGCTGTTAAGGGCCTGCAGCAAAGGCGGCGTTTTGCCCTGCTTGTGTAGGCGCACCATCTCCTCAACTTGGCGGGCGCTCAGCTGTTCCCGCACGATCAAATCGGCGAACATGTCCGCCTCGGGCAATCCGATTAAGCTTCGGGCTTGTCCTGCGGTCAATTCCCCCTCGTCAATTAAGGCTTGCACGCGGGGGGGTAGATTGAGCAGCCGCAGGGTGTTGGTCACGGCAATGGTACTGATGCCAACTTTTTGCCCCACATCCGCGTGAGTATAACCGGCCTGATCCAAAAGACGTTTGTAAGCATGGGCCGTTTCGATGGCGGAAAGATCATCCCGCTGCAGGTTTTCAATGATGGCGCATTCCAAGGCATCCTGATCGGACAATTCCCGAATGATACAGGGAATTTCCGTCAGCTCGGCCCTGCCGGCGGCACGCCAGCGACGCTCTCCGATCACAATTTCATAATGTCCCCCTGCGGGGCGCACCACGATGGGCTGCAAAACACCTTTTTCCTTAATGGATTCCGTCAGTTCTGATAATTTTGTCTCAGAAAAAAACGTGCGGGGCTGCAATGGGCTCTGGCGAATGCTGGCCAGCGGCAGGGTTTGAACGTCTCTGGTCCCTTCCATCGGGTTTTCGGCAAACAGGGCCGAGAGGCCTTTGCCTAAGGCCTTTTTTTTAGGGGGTGTCGTTGACGTCATAGCCTAAGGTCGCGATTGGGTCTCTACCAACCGTTTTAGCAGGTTTTTTTCCCGCCGTAAAAACTCTTTTGCCATCATAATGTATGCTTTTGATCCGACGCAGCGCGTATCATACAAAATCACCGGCTTCCCGTGGGACGGAGCCTCGGAAATCTTAACATTGCGGGGAATCATGGTGTCAAAGACGATGTCTTTGAAATAGGTTTTTACCTCGTCTTCCACCTGACGCGAAAGGTTGTTGCGGCGATCATACATGGTCAGCACGATCCCAAACAGGTTCAAATTGGGGTTAAAGGTTTGCCGGACCCGCTCCACCGTGCGCACCAGATAACTTAAGCCCTCCAGCGCATAAAACTCCGCCTGCAAAGGCACCAAAATGCGCCCCGCCGCCACAAAGGCATTGATGGTCAGCAAACTGAGCGCCGGCGGACAATCAATCATGATATAGTCATAATGCGGGATAAACTGCTGCAACCCCTGAATCAGGCGATATTCCCGATCTGCCATATCCTGCAATTCAATATCCGCCCCTGATAAAGCAGGAGAGGCAGGCAAAACATCGATGTTGGGAACACTTGAGGCCACGGCAATGTGACGATCCCAGCTATCCTCAACCAACAAGGAATACGTCCCCTGCTTGCGGATACGATGACCGATCCCCAATCCCGTGCTGGCGTTGCCTTGGGGGTCCATATCCACAACCAAAACACGTTTTTTAATGGCCGCCAAAGCGGTGGCCAAATTGATGGTGGTGGTGGTTTTGCCCACACCGCCCTTTTGATTGGCCAAGGCCAAAATTTTAAAATGACTTGGGGGGCGAGCCGAAGGAGCAAACGCCTCGGCTATCAAATGAATATCGCGGGTTATTGTTTCTGTTTCCACGATTGAACCACCAAAACCTTTGACTCTTTGAACGACTGCTCTGCATGATGAAAGGACCAGCCCGCAAGGACCGCGTCCCGCAATTCATCTTTAGCGTGTGCACCTTTCAAAAAATAGCATATCGCATTTTCCTTCGCAAGACATGATCCATAATCCAGCAAACGCACCAGCGGGGCGCAGGCGCGGGCCATCAAAATATCCGCAAAATCAGGGGGCATATCCGAAAACGTTAGGTTGTGAACCGTCACAGGGGCGCCTGTTTTTTGGGCCACCAGACTTAGAAACGACGCTTTTTTATGATTTTTTTCCACCAGATGCACATGATGCTGGCGCAGAAGCGCCCAGAGCAGTCCTGGGATCCCTGCCCCACTGCCCATATCAACCACAACCGCCCCTGCAGACAAGGGCGGCATGATCTCCGCCAAGGCCAAAGCATCGGCCAAATGATGGTCACAAAACCCATCCCACGATCCCAACGTGCTGGCCCCCACCAGATTAATGGATGTGTTCCAAGTTTTCAGGGTTTCATAATACACCCTTAAGGGGGAAAGAAGAGGTTCAGCAAGAGACAGCACCACCCTGCCCCCCCCATCGCGTCAACATGGGGCCTAAAACTTGACCCCCAAAAAGGTGAATGTGCAAATGGGGAACCTCTTGCCCCCCGTTGTGCCCAACATTGCTGAGGATGCGATAGCCCGATGATGTTAAATTCTGTTCCTTGGCGATTTTTCCAACGGCGCGAAACAGGGCGGCGATTTCCCCCTGTGGTGCGTTTTGGGCAAAATCCGTCATATCGACATAGGCGCCCTTGGGAATCACCAAAATGTGGACCTTGGCCTGGGGGTGGATGTCGTGAAAGGCCAGCACGTGGTCGTCTTCGTAAACCTTCTGACAGGGAATCTCACCCCGCAGGATTTTGGCAAAAATGTTTTGGGGGTCATAGGACATGGGGATGTTTCCTTGATGGTTAAGAGGCCGATTCCACAGACCGCTCAGGGTTTAGCAGTTTGTTGACCTTTCCATCAAACAGGATGGATTCGGCTTCATTCAGCAAAGCATCAATCTTATCCTCATCCTGACATTCCACCATGATGCGGATCAGGGGCTCAGTCCCCGAAGGACGCACAACAATGCGGGCAGTTTTTTCAACCTTTTCTTGAAGCTTCTCTAGGCGCTTGGTGACGGTGGTATCGTGAAGAAGACTTTTGTCCACATTTTTCAGGTTGCGGATTTTTTGCGGAAAGGGTTTTAAAATGTGGGTTAAGGATGTGCTGTCCAAATCATGCTGTTGCATGACCGCCAAAACCTGCAGCGCCGCAATCAACCCATCCCCTGTGGTGGCGTGTTCCCCCACAATAATATGGCCCGACTGTTCCCCGCCCAGATTCAGGCCGTTTTGCCGCATGGCCTCCACCACATGCCGGTCCCCCACGGGGGTTCGGTAGAGTTTCAGGTTCAGGGTGGAGAGGAAATGCTCTAATCCCATATTGCTCATCACTGTGGCGGCAACCCCATCGCCCCGCAGCAGGCCCTGTTCATACCAATACCCCGCAATAATGGCCAAAATGGCATCGCCGTTAATCAAGGTTCCGTTTTTATCACACAAAATCAAACGGTCTGCATCCCCATCCAGCGCAATGCCCAAATCCGCTTTTTCAGCGATCACGCGGGCACACAGCTGCTCTGGATGCAAGCTGCCGCACTGGGCATTGATGTTAAACCCATCGGGGGAAACCCCTATGTTGCAAACCTCTGCCCCCAGTTCCCAAAAAATCGTGGGCGCAATTTTATAGGCCGCCCCATGGGCACAATCCAAAACCAAACGCAAGCCATCCAGCCGCAGGCCGCGGGGGAACGTCATTTTTACCGCTTCGATATAACGCCCTATGCTATCTTCCATGCGGCGCACGCGCCCCATGGCATGGGGCTGGGCATAGTGACTTGATAAATTCGTGTGCACCAGACGCGCCACCTCGGCCTCGTCTTCATCGCTGAGTTTAAAGCCATCGGATCCAAAAAATTTAACCCCGTTGTCGTGATAGGGATTATGGGACGCCGAAATCATCACCCCCAAATCCGCCCGCATCGAGCGCACCAGCTTGGCCACAGCCGGCGTGGGAAGAGGCCCCGTGGTAATGACATCCACCCCCATGGCAGAAAAACCCGCCACCAAGGCGGGCTCGATCATATAGCCCGATAAACGGGTGTCCTTGCCAATAATGGCCAAATGACGATGGTTGCCTCGTTTCAGGCATAAAGATACAGCCGCTGCCACATTCATCAACTGAACCGGCGTAATGGCCCCTGTGTTGGCCAAGCCGCGAATCCCGTCCGTCCCAAAAAGGGTGTCTGTGGAGGTTGTCATATCACCCATCCTTACTTTTTTTATTGTTTCTTTATTCACCCACATTCAGGGCCACAAACAGTTGAGAGCCTTCCGGTAAACGCATTTGCATCAGCAACGATCGCGCCCCCCTCTTTTTCAGGGTTTCCACCAGCGTCATAACCTGCTGAGGTGTGGTGACCCGATCCCGAGAAACGCTGAGAATCACCGTCCCCTGACGAATGCCAGCCTGATAAAGCTCGCTGTTTGTTTCCACACGACTGACCAACACACCCTGAACGCTCTCAGGAATTTGATAGGCTTGACGGTTCTGATCCGATAAAGACACCAGATGCATGCCGTAAAGGATCACTGTGGATTGTTTTCCTTGTTTGTCTTGGGGGGCGGTGGATTCTTCCTGAGGCTCCTCATCTTCCAAGCGTTCAATTTTGGCCTGAGTGGTGCGGGGGGAGCCATCGCGCCAATAGTCCAACGTGACGGTTTTGCCCACAGGGGTGGCCGCCACCAAACGGGGAAGATCTTTAGACACCTTAATATGATGACCATCATAACGGGTGATGACGTCGCCGTCTTCGATACCAGCTTTGGATGCAGGGCTGTTTTCATTGACACGGGCAATCAAAACACCATCCGTATTGTTCATGGACAGACTTTCGGCCAGCTCGGGGGTGATTTCCTGAATCCGCACGCCCAACCATCCGCGCTCGGTCTTGCCTTTGGTGCGAAGCTGATCAATCACCGGCTTGGCCATATTGGCCGGAATGGAAAAGCCGATGCCCACACTGCCGCCCGAGGGGGAAAAAATGGCACTGTTGATGCCCACAACCTGGCCATCCTGATTCAACAGGGGGCCGCCTGAATTTCCCTGATTGATGGCCGCATCCGTCTGGATAAAATCATCGTAGGGGCCGGCCTGAATATCCCGCGCCCGCGCGGAAATAATCCCCGCCGTCACCGTCCCCCCCAAACCGAAAGGATTCCCAATGGCCATCACAGGATCCCCCACCCGCGCACGATCAGAATCGCCCCAAGACAACGTGGGCAACGTTTTTGACGCATTAACCTTAAGCAACGCCAAATCTGTTTTTTCATCCCGCCCCACCAGCGTGGCGGGCAGTTTTGTCTGATCATTCAAAATCACCTTAATGCTCTCAGCATCCTTAATCACATGGTTGTTGGTCACCACATAACCGTCTGCGGACAGAATAAAGCCAGACCCCAAGGCAATGCCTTTCTTGGGCGGTGCATTTTTGTATTGGTTTTCAAAAAAATCTTTAAACATCTGCTCGAACGGGGACCCTGGGGGGAATTGGGGCATTTGCGTGCGCCAGTCTTCCTGCTTAACCGCCTGAACGGCGGCGATGTTCACCACGGCCGGACTGGCTTTTTCCGCCAAATCCGCAAACGACACCATGGAAACGTTGGCCCAAGCCGGCGCCACCATCACCAAAACCAGCACAAGACAACGCAACACCATAGAAAGAGCCTTTGATTTTTTAAATGGTTTTAACGGCATTTTCCGCATCAAGCACCACAATTTTGGGCCGATGGGTGGGGCGCTCGCTCTCTTCAAACTGGGCATACCCAGCAATGATGATCTGATCCCCCACCGCCACCAAACGGGCCGCCGCGCCATTGACACAAATTTGCCCAGGCTTTCCCAAAATGACATAGGTGGTAAAGCGCTCGCCGTTGGTGCAGTTGTACACATCCACCTGTTCATATTCCACCAGCCCCACAGAGGCACAGAGGGCGGGATCAATGCTGATGGACCCCTCGTACATCAAATCGGCCTCTGTCACAGTGGCACGGTGAATTTTGGATTTCAACAGGGTGCGGCGCATAAAATGGTGGGAATCTCTAAGAATCGGAACCTCATTGTAACCAAGGCCATATAAAACACAAGGGGGGGGCTGTTCAACACTTCTGTCTCACTCTGGGTGGGCTCATACACAAAGGTGTTGTACCGCAATTTGCCCCATGCTACCCATACAAATGAATTATGCATTATCTTTTTCTAAGGAAAGACCTTTTCATGCAAAAAAAACACATCGCTTTATCCATGATCTTATCATGCGCCCTCGCCAGTGCTGCCATGGCCGCGGGCGGTGGCTCTATTGTGGTGGATCCAGGGGCCATGAACGGGACGCATTTTGATCCTAAGGGCAAGCTTCCCTCGAAATTCACCATCGAGCTTCAAGAAGGTCTTCGCAAAACGCTCCCCTTTGAAGACAAGCGGGATTTTGAAGAGGCCAAAAAAGGCTTTATCGCCGCCCCCGATTTCAAACAAATCAAAGCCGATGCGGGTAATGTCGCTTGGGACATGGGCAGCTATGAATTTTTACTGCAGGGGAAGGACTTCGACAGCATCAATCCATCTCTGCAACGTCAGGCGATTTTGAATATGGCGTACGGCCTGTATGAAGTTGTGCCCGGGAAAATTTATCAAATTCGCGGGTTTGACTTGGCCAACATCACCTTTATTAAGGGAGACACGGGCTGGATTGTTTTTGATCCCTTAACCACGCGGGAAACGGCGCGGGCGGCCCTGGATTTTATCAATGAAAAACTGGGTAAACGTCCCGTTGTGGCGGTGGTTTACTCGCATTCGCACGGTGATCACTTCGGTGGCGTTCGCGGCGTGGTGGACGAGGCCGATGTGAAAAGTGGCAAAGTCCCCGTCATTGCCCCCGTGGGATTCATGACGCACGCCATTTCTGAAAATGTCTATGCCGGTAACGCCATGACTCGGCGGTTGTTTTATCAATACGGTGTGCTGCTGCCGCGCAGCCCCTACGGTCACGTGGATCAATCCATTGGAAAAAACGTAGCGGCAGGGGCTACGGGTCTGATTGCCCCCACGCGAATTGTGAAAAAACCGTTTGAGGAAATGACGGTTGATGGGGTGAAGATGGTCTTCCAAAACACCCCAGGCACCGAAGCCCCTGCGGAGATGAACACCTATTTCCCTGATCTGAAAGCTTTTTGGGCGGCGGAGAACATCACGGGCACCATCCACAACATTTATACGTTGCGCGGGGCACTGGTGCGGGATGCCCTGCTTTGGTCCAAGGGCATCAACGAGGCCCTGTATCATTTCGGCAAGGACGCAGATGTCATGTTTGCCTCCCACAGCTGGCCACGGTGGGGCAATGACCGGATTCAAGAGGTTATGCGGACGCAGCGGGACACCTATGCCAATTTAAACAATGAAGTGCTGCACTTGGCCAACCAAGGCGTGACCATTAACGAGATTCACAATGTGTATCGTTTGCCCAAAAGTCTTCAGAATCAGTGGGCGGCTCATAGCTATCACGGATCTGAAGAACACAACAGCCGCGCTGTCATCAATCGCTATCTGGGGTATTGGGATGCGAATCCAGCAACGCTGATCCCCCTTTCCCCCGAAGATTCTGCGCCCCTGTATGTTGACATGATGGGCGGCAGCCAGAAAATTATGGCCAAAGGCAAAGAGCTGTATGACCAAGGCAAATATCTTTATGCCATGGAACTCTTGAATAAATTGGTTTACGCTGAACCCAAGAATCAACCAGCAAAAAATCTTCTGGCTGATATTTTTGAACAAATCGGCTACCAGAAAGAAAGCCCCAGTGTGCGGAACAGCTTTCTGGCTGCTGCTTATGAACTGCGGAATGGCTTGCCCCAAGGGGCATCGCCCAAAACCACAGGTCCCGATGTGATTCGGGCCATGTCCACCGATTTATGGTTAGATTTTCTCGCCATTCGTCTTGATCCTGCGGCCGCTGAGGGCAAGCATTTTGTCATTAACTTGGTCACGCCGGATAATAACGAAAAATATGTGGTGGAACTCAGCAACAGCACACTGACCAGTATCCAAGGGTTTCAGGCCAAAAATGCGGATTTAACCATCACCATTAACCGCAGTGAACTCAATGACATCATGATGGGGGCGGCCACTTTTGATGATAAACTCAAATCCGGAAAGGCCAAGTTTGAGGGCAACCGCAAGCCCTTTGATGAACTCAGACAAATGCTCGTGACGTTCGAGATGGGATTTGAAATCATGCCTGGGACGGTTGCACCCAAACAAAAGGCTGCACCGCAGGAAAAATCCTTTGCACAGCCTGCGCCTGCGGATTCCACGGGGGGGTGATTTTATTTATTTTCTCTTTTTGACAATTAACTAAGGGCGTTTTTATGGGACTAAACTCAAATATTAACGTTATGATTATGTTGGCGTTGTTCTCCGGTCCTGCTCTGGGAGAACCAGCGCTGGCGGGCACCTCTCCTGACGTCATCCCATTGGCAGAACAGCGGTCATCCCAAGCGGCCGTGTCCGAAGAAGAAGCCTACACCATCGGTGTGGAAGCCTATAACTATTTTTACCCCCTGGTTTCCATGGATTTAACGCGGCGGGTTTTCACCAATACCACCCCCGAGCCTGTGCCAGGTCATGGACCTATGAATGCGTTTCAACACTTGCGGGCCTTTCCCGATGCCAATTTTCGGGCCATTGTACGGCCCAATTTTGACACGCTGTATTCTGCCGCTTGGTTGGATGTGCACAAAGAGCCCGTGATTGTTTCCGTTCCCGACACGCAAGGTCGGTATTATTTGCTGCAGATGCTGGATATGTGGACGGATTCCTTCGCTGGCGTGGGCAAGCGCTCCAACGGCACGACGGCCGCGCATTTTGCAGTTGTGCCGCAGGGTTGGCAGGGGAAACTCCCTACGGGAGTTGAGCGGATCGAGGCCCCCACCCCCTATGTCTGGATCCTTGGCCGCACCCAAACCAACGGCGTGGCTGATTATCCAGCGGTTCACGCGATTCAGGATGGTTATAAGATCACGCCCCTTTCCCGTTGGGGCAAATCCCCTGAAGACGTCAAAGGTGTCTTTGATCCCAAGCTGGATATGAAAACCCCACCGATGCGTCAAATCAATGCCTTATCGGCCAAGGATTATTTTGAAACCGCAGCGGCCCTGATGACAATGCACCCCCCGCACCTCACCGACTGGTCGATGACGCAACGTTTAAAGCGCGTGGGCATTGAACCTGGCCAGCCCTTTGATTTCAGCAAAGCCCCCGCCCCTGTTCAGGCCGGATTGACCCGCGCTGTGGCCGAAGGCCCTTCTGCCTTGGCCGCAAAAGCCCCCACGGTGGGCCGCAAGGTCAATGGTTGGCAAATGAACACAGATAATGTCGGTGTTTATGGTAACTCTTATTTGAAGCGTGCCATTGTCGCCCTGGTGGGACTCGGGGCCAACGAGCCTGCGGATGCTATTTATCCCCTCGGCCTTGTTGATGCCGACGGCAAGCCCTTGGATGGCAGCCACAATTATGTCATGCATTTTTCTAAGGAAGACCTCCCCCCTGTCAGCGCGTTCTGGTCTTTGACTATGTATGATGGAGAGGGTTTCCCTGTGCCCAACGTGAAAAACCGCTTTGCCATCGGGGATCGGGATCCCTTGGTGTATAACGCCGATGGGTCTTTGGATGTGTACATTCAGCATGAATCCCCTGGGGCGGATAAAGAGGCCAACTGGTTGCCTGCCCCCGCAAAAGGACCCATGCCCATCACCATGCGTCTTTACGGGCCCAAGCCGGAAGCTTTGGAAGGGCGTTGGAATCCGCCAGTTGTGAAAAAAGTAAATTAAAATAGGGCATTAGCACTATGAAGCAGGGGGTATTTTTTGTCAATCTGGTGCTAAACACCTGCGCTTTGTTGTTTGTGGGGCAAATATCTGCCTCAGCGGAGGAGCCCGCCAGCGCAGCCGCCTTGGCCCAAGAATTGCAAAACCCTGTTGCCAATTTGATCAGTGTCCCGTTTCAGTTTAATTATGATCAAGATATTGGCGTTGCGGATGGGGATCGTGTGACCCTGAATGTGCAGCCCGTGATTCCGATTTCCATCAGTGATGATTGGAACCTGATTTCCCGTACTATTTTGCCATTGATCTCTCAAAGTGATATTGCCGGCGATTCGGGCGATCAAACTGGGACAGGGGATATTTTGCAAAGCGCGTTCTTCTCCCCCAAAGCCCCCACATCAAACGGGTGGATTTTGGGCGCGGGCCCTGTTTTTTTGCTGCCCACAGCATCGGATGAATTGCTGGGGGGTGAAAAATGGGGAGCGGGCCCCACAGCGGTGGCCTTAAAACAGGACGGTCCCCTAACCCTGGGCCTGCTCAGCAACCAAGTCTGGTCCTACGCTGGCGATGATGATCGAAAAACGGTAAATTCCACGTTTTTACAGCCGTTTATTGGCTATACAACCCCTGAGGCCTGGTCTTTTACCATGAATACCGAATCCACCTACGATTGGACGGACAATCAGTGGTCCGTGCCGATTAATGCCGTGGTTTCCAAAGTCGTAAAAATTGGCAATCAGCCCGTCAGTATTGGCGGCGGCCCCCGTTATTGGGTGGACAGCCCCGATGCCACAGGTCCCGAAGGATGGGGCGGCCGGTTTTTTGTGACGTTTTTGTTTCCCAAATGATTTGACCAGACACTCCAAACGCTGTTAATTTATGCAATTATTATTTGTCGGCGGATAATGAAAAAGATATCGCCCTGCCCGATGATCGTACCTTTAGCGGTTTAATGCCGATTTCCTCTGCATCAGGTTTAAAATTGCCGGTTTTATCCCCTTCATATTCCAAATAAATGGCTTGTTCCGAGTTGTTTTGGCTAAACAAATCTATCTCTTGGCTTTTATGGCACGTTGCAATCAGCTTCTTTAGAACCAGTCCTCTAAAACATTCAGTTTAAATTTTTGATCATAGTTTTGATAAGGGCGAGTATGATAAAGGCCTCGCTGGAGGAGGCAGAGATTTCATAATCTTTTGATAATCTGCGATAATTT
>JBILMD010000040.1:0-3399 GCA_044375675.1 Alphaproteobacteria bacterium | reverse complement strand
AAATTATCGCAGATTATCAAAAGATTATGAAATCTCTGCCTCCTCCAGCGAGGCCTTTATCATACTCGCCCTTATCAAAACTATGATCAAAAATTTAAACTGAATGTTTTAGAGGACTGGTTCTAAAAAGCCATCGATTGTGTCATTCCCACGAAAGTGGGAATCCATTTTTTTCAATGACCTATGGATCCCCGCTTTCGCGGGGATGACACGACTATTAGATGTCTATTACTCATTCCACAGCCACTTGGATATTTTTTTGGCTTTGTTTATGATAAAAAAAACAAAAATTAGTGCCAAAATCCAATACAAGGTTTCAGCCGATTCATACCTGAATCGGCTATTTCCCATGCTGCTAATCATTTGGTACACTGGTGAACTATGAAATTCAAAAATATCGCCAAAATTGCCCTTGAAAAGACTGGAAATATTTAAGAATAAGGCGGCTCCCAAAAATCCCGATAACCAGTAAACCTCTTTCGGGCGATAAAGATAGAGTCTTTCAAGGGGCTTGTTTCTTAAATTTATAAAAAGTTTTTTTAAAAAATTTCCTATAAACACAAAAAGATAGGACGCATGGTAAATAAAAACTAAAAAAAAGAAAAGCAAAAGGTAATTATGTATTTGTTCAAGGTTCATAATACCTCTTTGTTTTTATTCAAAATCTTCACAATCCTTACGCCCTCCCCCGTTGTGGGGGAGGAGTTGGGGTGGGTGGGGGCAGACGCGGGAACTATGCCCCTTATGGCCTGAATCAGCCTTCAACTGCAGCATCCGATCCACCCGCAGCAGCCTCAGCGCGTTTGGCGGCTTTGGCGGCGCGTTGTTCGGCGCGTTCCTGGGCTTTTTTGCCAGGCAAGGCCTTTTGCGGGTTGTTGCGGGGGGCGGGTTTTTCCACCAGACCGGCATTGGCAAGGAACGTCACCACGCGGTCCGTGGGCTGGGCACCGGATTTCAGCCAGTATGCGGCGCGTTCGGTGTTCAGAACCACGCGCTGCTCGTGGTCACGGGGCAGCATGGGGTTGTACGTGCCGATTTTTTCCAGAAAATTTCCATCCCGTGGACTGCGGGCATCCGCCGCCACAATTTGGTAAAACGGACGTTTTTTGGTGCCACCGCGGGCCAATCGTAATTTTACAGCCATAGTTATCAGAGTCCTTTGTTAAAGTTAAAAAGGGTTATCCTTTCGGAAAGCCCAAGGATCGTCCCATCTGTCGCAATTGATGTTTGTTCATGCGACCGAGAGATTTCATCATCTGCGCCATTTGCAGATGTTGTTTCAAAAGCACGTTGACGTCCTGCACGCTGCGGCCGGAGCCCTTAGCAATGCGGATTTTGCGCGACGCGTTCAGCAGTTTGGGGTCCCGACGTTCTTTGGGGGTCATGGCACAAATGATGGCCTCGGTGTGGCGCATTTTTTGGTTGGCCTCTTCGGTGTTCATTTGCTCTTTGAGTTGGCCCAGCCCAGGGATCATGCCCAGCAAGCTGCCGATGGATCCCATATTCCGCATTTGGCGCATTTGGGACAGCATATCGTTAAAATCAAATTGGCCCCGACGCAGCTTTTTTTCCATGTCGCGGGCTTCTTTTTCCGAAACCACGGATTGGGCCTTTTCCACCAGAGAGACCACGTCCCCCATCCCCAAAATCCGCCCCGCCAGACGATCGGGAAAAAATGGGGTTATGTCGGTTATTTTTTCCCCCGTCCCCAAAAACGCAATGGGGCAACCCGTGGCCGCCCGCAACGACAGGGCCGCGCCCCCCCGTGCATCACTGTCCATCCGGCTGAGCATCAGGGAGGTGAGGGGAACGGCCTTAGAAAACGCCTCCGCCACACCCAGCGCATCCTGTCCCGTCATGGCATCCATAACCAGAATAATTTCCGCGGGTTTGGCAAGAGTGACAATGCTTTGCAGCTCTGTCATCAAACCATCATCCACGTGCAAACGACCGGCGGTGTCAATGCCCAAAACGTCATAGGCCATGGCGGCCTGCAACGCCCGCTTGACAATGGACAGCGGAGCTTCGCCCTCTAGGATGGGTAGGGTGTCTACACCGGCTTGCTCTCCCAAAATGGCCAACTGTTCCCGCGCGGCCGGACGATAAATATCGGTTGAGGCCAAGAGGACCTTTTTTTCGCCCTTAGTTTTCAGAACATGGGCAATTTTCGCCGCGCCTGTGGTTTTCCCCGATCCCTGCAGGCCCGCAAACACCACAACAGCGGGTTTTTGTTTGTCCACATTCAGGGTATAGCCCTTTTCCCCCAGCAGGGTCACCAGATGATCATGCACAATTTTCACAATCAACTGATCGGGGGATAAGCTGTTGATCAGATTTTGGCCCACCGCATCGGCCTTAACTTGGGCCAGAAAGGAACGCGCCAAGGGCAGGGACACATCGGCCTCTAGCAGGGCAATGCGGATATCCCGCAGCACCTGATCCAAATCCTCTTCGCGCAGCACCCCGCGCCCCCGTAAGGAGCGAAAGATACCGGTCATCCGTGTGGACAAAGACTCAAACACGCCAAATCCCTTAAAAACCAAAACAACAAAAAACCGCCCGTGAGCGAACCCTCGCCAACGGACGTTTTTTAAAGAAACGGTACACTATCATATCTGGGCAGGGCTGGCCAATTGTTTTTTGGCAGCTGGGTTTTTTGGCTATGGCGGACAGACGGTGGATGGTGGATGGTGGTTGTTATGGGGCTGATTTTGATTTAAGCATAGTATTTTGTAAAACAATAAAAACAAAAGTTTAGACGCGCGTCTTGGCTTTGATCATGGTTTGTTTCAAGGAGGCCTGTGATCCCGCCCCCTGGCAAATGCCCCCCGACAAGGGGGCTAGGCACCCTCAACAGTGCCACGGGCGTGTGTACGATAAACACCCCACGATCCCAAGGGTGATCGGCCTTTAGGCGGCTGACAGCCTTTGTGTTTTTGGGGCTAGGATCCTTGCCACACGGCATGATGATTATCGCCGTGCGCCGTCCAGAGGGGGGGGGGTCATCAAGGACCATACGCCCAAAGGTTGGCTGCCCAGGGTTAACAGAAAAACCCTTTGTTCCCCACCGCCGATCAAGCGGCCCAAATAATGGCTTCGGGAACAGGATTTGAGGGGAACCGGTCATCCCCCCGACCATGGTAAGAAACACCAGAAAATTTATGTCGACAAAATTGCACTGTTCTTTCTATGCCTTCAGGATAAAAAATCCGGATACGAAAGTCAAGGGGTTGTCAAGAAAAAAATTTCAAAATGTAGGAGCAACTTGATAATTGTTAAGTCCCACTAACTTATGGTTAGGATTATCCTTAAATAAGTGTGGCTGATTTTGATAGGAAAGCAAGAGGAAATCGTAGGGGGTTTGGAATTTGAGAGCTTTGAGTTTTTTTTGATAATTAT
>JBILMD010000024.1:0-14083 GCA_044375675.1 Alphaproteobacteria bacterium | reverse complement strand
TTGGCGTTAAAGGGGGGGCGTCGCTACAGCGCTCTTTGACGGCGCGCTCCGCCCCCCCCCCACTAACGCGCAAAAAAACTACGCTCGTTCAGTCTCATTTGTCTCAGATGTTGGTGGACTTATACAGTTCAAGAATGACGCAACCAAACCGTTTCAAAACAACTGGACAACGTGCGCATGATATCGGGCTCGTTTAAAAAAAACGCATCGTGGCCTCGATCGGTTTGGATTTCCACAAAACTGACGGCATGGCCAGAGGCATTCAGGGCCTTGACAATCTGGCGCATATCCGCCGTGGGAAATAACCAGTCGCTGGACAGGGACACAACATGGTATCGGGTTTTGCCCGAAAACGCCTTGGCCAGAACCCCGCCGTGATCAAAGGCCAGATCAAAATAATCTGTGGCCCGCGTCATATACAAATAACTGTTGGCATCGAATCGATCCACAAAGGTGCTGCCCTGATAGCGCAGATAGCTTTCCACCTGAAAATCCGCATCAAAGCCATAACTCAGCTGGGCGCGGTCTTGCAGGCTGCGCCCAAAACGCCGTTGCAAAGCTTGCTCCGACATATACGTCACGTGCCCCGTCATACGGGCCACCGCCAGCCCGCGGCGGGGGATCACCCCGAATTCCCGATAACGTCCCCCGTGCCAATCGGGATCGGCCATGATGGCTTGGCGGCCAATTTCATGAAAGGCAATGTTCTGGGCGCTGTGACGGTGTGATGTGGCCAGCAGAATGATATGCCGCGCCGCATCAGGATAGGCCGAGCCCCACTGCAACGCCTGCATCCCCCCCATGGATGGCCCGATGATGGCCGCCAGCTGCTGAATGCCCAGGCCGCGAATCAAATCATGTTGCATTTGCACCATGTCCCGTATGGTGATGGTGGGAAAATCAATCCCATATTCTTTGCCCGTGGCGGGGTTCAGGCTGAGCGGGCCGGTGGATCCCGCACATCCGCCCAACACATTGCTGCAAATCACAAAAAAACGATCGGTATCAATGGCCTTTCCTGGGCCAATGGCCAGATGCCACCACCCCTCTTTCTCTGTTAAGGGATGAATCCCCATCAGATATTGATCCCCTGTTAAGGCATGACAGATCAACACCGCATTGCTGGCATCGGCATTCAGCGTGCCATAGGTTTGATAGGCCAAACGCACCTCTGGCAATGTCACCCCGCATTGCAGGGTCCGCGCCCCCGCATCATGCACCACGTGACGCAAAATATCGGGGTTGTTATACAGAAAGGAGGGTTGCTTTGTCATAACAACCGTTTTATGCTGGGCAGATGACGAATGCACGTATTTTTTCACAGTCCCTTTCGGATCTCAGGGCCCAGATTGATACCTGTGATGATGCCCTGATGGGTTTGCTGAAAAAGCGTATGCAGATTGTGGCTGATGTGGCCCATTTGAAAAAGAGCCAACAGCATGCCTTTATCCGCCCCGCCCGCGAAACCCAGATTTTGCGCCGTTTGCTGGCGGAATCTGGCCCCTTGTCTCCGGCGTTTGTGATGGCGGTGTGGCGCACCCTGATGATGGGCGCCCTGCAGTATGAAGATCCCTTTCGCGTGGGCTATGTGGGGGAAGAGGGCCTGAAACTGGGCATGCAGCTCTTCGGGGCCATAACGCCTCATCATGGATTTTCGGGATATCCCGAACTCCTTCAGGCCTATGCCGCCCGCGAGGTTCATTTTTTGATTTTGCCCCTGAAAAAAGCATCCGCTTGGCTGGTGCCCCTGAAAACCCTGTCGGGCAGCTTTTTGTTTCATTTGCCCCTGATGGCCACCTCTGCTGAAACGATGGAGGCTTTGGTCTGGGGTCAGGGCCTTCCCGAAAGCAGCGGCCATGATTTTTCGTGGCATTATTTGCCCAAGGGGGGCACCCCCTTGCCCCACGCCGCCATGGTGGCGGAAACGGCCGATGGATCCCTGTGGACATCCGAAGAAAATCCCGAAGACACGCAGGGCCATTTTTGGGGCTATACCGGATTGCTGGGATAGGGCCGCAGCAGCATGGCCCTGAAAAACGCCCATCCCTGGTTATCCAAGGCCGCAGAGGCCGCCCTCAAAAAACGTGGCTTTCCCAACGCCGATGTGGTGATGGCATGGCCAAAAATCGTGGGCCCCGACTTGGCCCAAACCACCCACCCCAAAAGCCTCTCTTTCCCCACCAACAGCCGCCGCGATGGTACCCTAACCGTCGTCACCGGCGGCGCCTTCGCCCTAACCCTCGACATGATGCGCCCCTTGGTGCTGGAGCGGGTCAATCTCTACTTCGGCTATACCGCCGTCACCCGCCTGCGGATTGTGCAGACGTAACCAACGGGGGTGGGTGTCAAAATAGTCTTGATTTTCAATGAATCTTGTATTATAGTCGATTTTATATAATTAAATTCACAACCCCCGTGTAATGTTAATGACAACCGGTAAAACAATTGTTTTTTTTGATGTTGATGGGTGTTTCTATGATCGAGGCTCTTTGGGGTTTTTGCTCGATGGGGCTGAGAAAGCTTCGGCGATCAAAAACGAAATTTTAAACCATTGCTTAGCGGCAGGGGGCGGGGGATGGACTACGGCTGCGCGTTCTTATTTGCACACGATAAGAAAAAACCCCAACGTTCGGGCCATAGGAAAATCTATTGATCGTATCGTTATGAACGTATTGTTTCAATGTGCAGAAAATTCCAAATTGGCAGACGCCCTTTCAGAGCTCTCTAAAAATCCTGATCTCACCATGGTCTTTCTGACCAATGGCCCAGGGGGACATGCCCGAAATACTGTACGAACCGTTTTAACCGAAGAAGCCTTAAAAAGAATTTTTGGCCCTGATTATTCTAATAAAATCATTCTAACCAAAACCCTTAGCTATAAAAAACCTGACTCAAGAGCCTTTGAAGATGCCTTACAAGTAACGATGACCACCATGGGAATTTCATCAAAAGAGGAGATTTCCCAAATTTTTGTGGTGGATGATAAACGTAGAAATCTTGAAGGGGCCAAGGAGGCATTCGGAGACAAAGTTGATTGTATCCATATTACGCAGGAAGAAGAAGACGAGGAATTTCTAACCTGCCCAAATATGCTGGAAGCTGTGAACACAATTGTATCCTTTTGCGCCCCACACCAGAACGCCTCCAGATAACCTCTACCCCCTACGACAAAAACGGATAATCCGTATACCCCTTGGCGTCGCCGCCGTAAAAGGTGGCGCGGTTATAGGGGTTGAGGGGGGCATTTTGCCGCAAACGTTCCGGCAAATCGGGGTTGGCAATAAACCAACGGCCAAAGGCCACGGCATCGGCAACGCCGTCAGCCACGTCCTTCATGGCGGAATCGCGGGTGTGGCCGCCGGCGGATATCAGAACATTGTTAAACAGGGAGCGAAACAGGGGGGCCGTGCGGGGCGCATCCTCGGCCACCTGATCGGACCCACCGGCGGATGACGAACGGGGCTCAATCAGATGCACATAGGCCACATCCCGTTTGTTCAGTTCCTGAATGACATAGGTAAACAGCGCGATGGGGTCGCTGTCCTGCATATCATTAAAAGTGCCGTAGGGGGACAGGCGCACGCCCACGCGGGTTTTGCCAAACACCGCAACCGCACCATCCACAACCTGCAGCAGCAGGCGGGCGCGATTTTGGATGCTGCCGCCGTATTCATCCGTGCGGTGGTTGCTGCCGTCCTGCAAAAATTGATCCAGCAAATAGCCATTGGCCCCGTGGACCTCTACGCCGTCAAAGCCCGCCTGTTTGGCGTTTTGGGCGGCGCGGTGGTAATCCTGAATCACGCCCGCAATCTCTAAGGGCGTTAGGGCCCGCGGCGTTTCAAAGGGCACCTGCGTGCCCACATGGGTGAACGTCATGCCGCTGGGCGTGATGGCCGAGGGGGCCACGGGGGCGCCGCCATCCGGCTGAAACGACGCATGGGAAATCCGCCCCACGTGCCAAAGCTGCGCAAAGATATGCCCGCCCTTGGCATGGACGGCCTGCGTGACGGCTTGCCAGCCCTGAACCTGCTCTGGGCTGTGAATTCCGGGGGTGGCGGGATAGCCTTGGCCGGCGGGGCAAACCTGCGTGGCCTCAGAAATCATCAATCCTGCCGAAGCCCGCTGGGCATAGTATTCCGCATTCAGGGCCGTGGGAATGTTCCCGGGCTGCTGGCTACGCATCCGCGTTAAGGGGGCCATAATCACACGATTGGGCAAAACCAGATCCCCGAGGGTCAAAGGGTCAAACAACGTCGCCATACCATAATCCTTTCTGTTACCTGTCACCCGTTACCTGTCACCTGTCCCGGTACCCCGCGTGATGTGGAGTATTCGAAATGCAGCGGTTGATCGGGATTCAGAAAATCATAAACGCTGTGGGCGGCCCGTGACATTTCGGAAAAACCGGTCAGGATCAGTTTTAATTTCCCCGCATAATGCACAATGTCACCGGCGGCGAAGATCCCGCGGGTGCTGGTTTCTCCGGTGGCGGGATCAATGCGCAGGGTGTGCTTGATCAAATCCAGCCCCCACGTGGCAATGGGGCCCAAATCCATGGACAGGCCAAAAAACAGCAGCAGGTGATCCGCTGGCAGATCCTTGGTTTCCCCATCCAGATGGGCGATGGTGACGGCGCTCAGATGTCCGTTGTCCCCGTTTAGGGCCGCCAGCTGATACGGTGTGTGCAGGGTGACGCGCCCCTGATCCACCAGCGTTTGCAGGCGTTTCACGGATTCGGGGGCCGCGCGAAAGCGGGGGCGGCGGTGAATCAGGTGGATGTGTTTGGCGCTCTGGGCCAAGGTCAGGGTCCAGTCCAGCGCACTGTCCCCCCCGCCCGCAATCACCAGCGTTTGATCCGCAAAGGCCGCTGTGTCCGTGATGTGATAATGAATATGGCCTGTTGTTTCAAAGGCCTCCAGACCCGCCAGCGGGGGGCGGTTGGGACCAAAGGCCCCGCATCCCGCCGCAACGATCACCGCCCGCGGGGTCAGGGTGGCGCCGGTTGAGGTTGTGACGGCAAAACCCCCATCGGTTTTGTGCAGGGCCGTCACCTGTTGGTTCAAATGAAAGGTGGGCCGAAACGGGGCGGCCTGCGCCATCAGCTGATCAATCAATGCGCCGCCAGAAATCTGGGGATACGCGGGAATGTCGTAAATGGGCTTTTCGGGGTACAGGGCGCGGCACTGGCCGCCCACATCGGGCAACACATCCACAACATCACACGACAACCCCACCATGCCGCAGGCAAAAACCCCAAACAGGCCCACGGGACCCGCACCAATGATCACCACATCCGCCATAGCCTACGCCGCGCCCTCGCACACATCCAAACGCTGGGGGTTCATCCTATCACGCGCGATGGTTTTGGCGAAAAACAGAATCTCATCCACCGTCAGGTGGGTGGTGTCCAGCCTGTGGGCATCCGCGGCGCAGCGCAAAGGGGCCACCGCGCGGCCCGCGTCTTGGTCATCGCGCTGGCGCAGCATGCTTAGGATGGTTTCAAAATCCGCGGCGTCTCCGGCGGCGGTTAATTCATCACAGCGGCGGCGGGCGCGTTCCTGTAAATCGGCGGTTAAGAAAAATTTTACCGGCGCGTCGGGACAAATGATGGTGCCGGTGTCGCGGCCATCCAAAACACACCCGGGCTTGCCCCCTGGAGGACGATGCGCCGTGCGTCGCTGAACATCCAGCAAAGCCACCCGCACCCGCGGCATTTTCGCCACATCCGATGCGGCCCGCCCGATCCCTTCGCCGGCCAGCAAGGTTTTGTTCAGCTGGGTCAAGGGCATGTCCGCCGCCAAGGCCACCAGCGCGTCTTCATCCGTCAGATCCACCCCCTGGTGCAGGGCCGTATACGCCACCGAGCGATAGAGCAAACCCGTATCCAAATGATAAAACCCCAGATCCTCGGCCAAGCGCCGCGCCAACGTCCCCTTCCCCGACCCCGCAGGGCCATCAATGGTAATGATCATCATGGGGGACCCTCCTACCTGATTGGGGGCAGTATAGCATGTTGGGGGGGGTGGGGGAAGGTAGAATTCGATTTTATAGATGATTTTTGGGGATAGTTCTGTGACGTGTGTCACATTTTGGAAAATAAATTTTATTTGACATTTTATTTTGTTCGGGGGTAGTATGAAGGGTGTTAATACGTACTTAAAGGTGTTTGCATGTCCACAGAAGGTCATAATACGTGGGTTGGAAAAGTTGCTATAGTAACCGGTATTTCTATGGCTTGCGCTGCTGTTTGGCATTTTGGTGCTGCAAAGTTCGAAGAATCAAGAATAATCCCGAAAGAACGATACGAAGAAATTGCCCAAAGCTATCTTCCGATTGCTACGGACTGTGTTCGTATGGAAAACTTTGGGACTCGCGGTGTTACACAGAATACTCGGGACCGACAATGCATAGGGGATGGAATTTCTAGAGAAACGTTGGATGCTATAGGGGATTATAATAGGTATCATGGTCTCCCAGCACACACCGGACGTTTGTCGAAGAATGTTGTTGCTTTGGCCTTTATCGGTATTGGTGCGATTGGTGTTGCTTGTGGTGCTGGGTATCGTGAAGGCTAGAAGGTTGAGAGTTTAACGAAAGTTACGTGTAGAGGAGGGTTTCATGGTCACTGCAGCATCTGCTCTCAATGAGACGCAACAACCCACTGTTTTTTTATCGGCGTTGTCTGAGTTGGGCAGTGCCATCGAAACCTATTCGGCTGCAAAAACATCAGAAGATGCCTCTGCAACGGCGGCAAACAACGCCATGCTGGCTGTCAGAAAAATGATTGTTTCCTGTCAATCATTTAAAAAACCGGAGGATTTTTTAAATTTTTTGCGCCACTGCGAACAAAGTCTTAATATTTCTACCACTCCATTTCAGGCACAACCCCCCTTTAATGGGGCGATTCGTGATACGCGGGAATATTTGGTTTTGTTTAATCAATGGCTTACCCATCACAGCCTTGGTTCGTTAGATCAATTATCAGACCAAATCAATAGAACTGGCAGAACCAAGCCCGAAGCTGCAGAAAGAATGGGCAATATCAAAACACTGTTGTCCCAATGTCATTACAGTGATTCACCCAATATCGAATTGCCAGAAAACTATAAAAAAGGCCTTGTTCAGGTTAGGGCGGATTTTGATTCTAGGTATGCCCTTAAAGAAGAGTGGTACCATAACCACATTGCTTCCGGTGGAACAAAAAAAGATTTTAATAATCTTGAAAAAGTCGCAACGTTGTCAGCACAGTTTGTTCAACAATTTGTTCATGCTTTGGATCCAAACACTGAAAACGGTCTTGTGAACATACTTGCTGGCCCTCATCAGGACGCTCAGGCGAATTCTCCTAACAATATCAAAAACATTGCATTGCCAGAGCAGTCTTTGCTCCATCAAACACAGCAATTAGAAACCTACAATGCTCAATTGAAAGGGCCCTTCCGCACTCAGCGCACCATCAAATTTTGGCCTTTCAACATCAGCAGCTCAGCCATCGGGTTGTTCTTTCAAAAAATCATCCGTGGCTCCGCTTTGTTGTTGAACAAGGGCCTTGGATTGTTTCCAAATGTCAATATTTTGGATGCCATCGCCAGTACGGGCAGACAACAGGATCCACATTATCAAAGTGTAAAAAAGTTACAACATAACGGGGAAGTTGCCGCAGACAGCCTTCATAGATTCATGGATTTGGCTGGGGTTATAACTGCAAACCTAGAGGGCTGTAGTTTAGAAGAACACTTGGCCGCCGGTAAGATGGTGGTTGATGCCGTTCAAAAACTCGGCATTCCAGGCTTGACAATTAATGAGAGCACCTTTCTTACTAATATTAGACTTTCATTTGCTCAGCCCAGCTACTCTTCATACTTTTTACTGCACCTGTTGAATTCGACACGATATGAAGGCTTAAGAGCCGTCACTGAGCAGCTATTGCCACTGACAGTCTCTGAGGGGTTAGAGCAAGAGCGTGACCTTATCATGCCCATTGATAAAGACACGGGCTGTAGAAAAGCACCTTATCTATTTAATTTTTTGAATCTTTTAAAGGCCGCCTCTGTCGCCAACGTGGCCAATGTTTCCGGAAAATTGGGTAATTTTGCTTCTTTGATGAATACGCCTGACTTGAACTCGCAATCTAAATTATTAGCAAAAACATTTTTTCAAAATTCAGCTGTATCCCCTTTATTCCATATCATACATCAGTTGGGTCTGACAGTTGAACATCTGGAACATCCTAAAAGAAAAGATGAGTTTGGCGCGAAACGAGTTTCATCGGGATTGCGGCGTTTTTGGTTAAATTGGGTGGCACCGGCTGTTATCGTGACCTGTGATCCCATTGTGTCTTTATGGGAGGCGACAAAACAGGTTCCTGTAGTAAACTTGATTACAGGGCTTCCTGCTAGAATCGTTGAAGGCGTTCATGGTGCTGTTGGATCGATATTGGGCGTTATCCCTTTTGCGGGCAAGCCTTTAAAAAGCACTTGGGAATTACTAACGCCGGCTGGCCTTTTGTCGAAAACTTTACAATATAAAGGCACATATCACGCACATAATGCTGGTCAGTACTGTTTGGATACAATCACCACACCATTTGTGGACTTAAGATCACAGTTAAAACAAATAACAGAAAATGTATCCTCCCCCTCAAGTTTGCATTTGTTTGTTTCTGCGGCTCAAAACCTAAGAAATTTTGAATATTATCTTCCTGGTTTTATTATGGAGCAAGCCAAAGCAGAGCGATGTGGCGTGGGCATACACGAACAAGTTTTTCGTAGATTGGGCATACCATTGAACGGTCAACCCGCAAATATAGAAACGTTCATGAAGACCTATCGAAACATGGTGCGGAGTGCTTATAATGATTTGTATGGAGCGGAGGGCAATGCCACACATGCATTCACCCCACCAACGGTTATGGATAAAAACCCCTACGGTAATAAAAATCACCCATTTGGTTTTCAGTATGTCAACGACAAGGGTAAAACAATCACCGAATTTTCCAACGAATATTTTAATCCTAAAACTAGGAAAATGATTCACGGTCCTGAGGCACAAAGAAAAAATCAGGCGGATTTTGAGCGACTAAAGCATGATACGGAAAACGCCCAAGCCGAATTCAAGGCTACGATATCAAGAATCATGAAAACAGGGGTTTTATCTCATATAGATTCTATGGTACCGGTGATGAAGGGGGTACAACAAGTCAGTTCTCACCTCGCAACAGGAGAGCTTAATCAGCCCACAAATCTCCTTGGCGAAACTTCTCTTACAAGGCCAACGCCGCGTTCTACCTCTCTAAATGCAAGCAACAGCATCAGAAAATATACACCTACACAAATGACAATAGGTGGAATCGAACATGAGTTTATGACTCCACAAGCCCCACCAGCATTTTCCGCTTTTGATCCACGCGTTCAAGCAGGTCGTTGAGGATTGCCCGTTTAAACCTCTGCTACCAGCCCGTCCCATCCCACGGTGACCCCTTCGGGGCACAGGGCGGAGAGGGCGTCGTGGTCCATGTCTGCGCTCAGGTGGGTCAGGATGGCCCGTCGCGGTTTAAAAAACGCAATCCATGATAATGTGGTTTCCAGATGGGCATGGGTGGGGTGGGGATGACGCTGCAGGCAATCCACAATCCACAGGTCCAGACCGTGCAAAAACGGCTCGCTTTCCGGCGGAAAGGCCTTTACGTCCGTGGAATAGGCCACATTGCCAATGCGCACGCCCATGCTGTCGATGGGCCCGTGATGCTGGCGAAACGGAATAAAGGTGGTGTTTCCCACAGGATGGGGCTGGTTGTACGTTATGATCTGCGGGATCAGGGCCGGTTTGTAAAACGGCGGATGGGTCAGGGGCTTGGCGAAAATGTAATCAAAGCGCTGGTGCACAGTGTCCGCCGTGCGCGTATCCAAAAACAGGGGCAACGCCGCCCCCGCCCCCACATTCAACCCCCGCACATCATCAATCCCATGCAAATGATCGGCGTGGCTGTGGGTTAAAATGATGGCATCCACGGCTGTGATGGCATGCCTCAAGCACTGCTGCCGCAAATCGGGGGACATGTCGATTAGAATGCGGGTGCCCTGATCCTCGATCAGCACGCTGGCCCGCAGGCGGGTGTTCTTGGGGTTGTTGGGGTCACACGCCCCCCAGTTCCCCCCCATCATGGGAACCCCGCTGGAACTGCCGGTGCCAAGCAAGGTGATCTTCATGGGTTAGGCCCACTCAATGGTGGCCGGTGGCTTGGATGTCACATCATACACCACGCGGTTCACCCCCCGCACGGCGTTGATGATCTTGTTCGCCGTCTGGGACAGAAAAGCATGGGAAAACGGATAACTCTCCGCCGTCATGCCGTCCAGCGAGGTCACGGCGCGTAGGGCAATCACCGATTCAAAACTCCGCGCATCCCCCATCACCCCCACGGTTTGCACGGGCAGCAGAACACAAAACGCCTGCCAAATTTCGTGATACAGCCCTGCGTCGTGCAGCGCTTGGATATAAATGGCGTCGGCCTGGCGCAGAATGGTTAGCTTTTCGGGGGTGATGGCATCGGGAATCCGCACCGCCAGCCCGGGACCAGGAAAAGGGTGACGGTTCAAAATGCTGGGATCCAGCCCCAGCTCTGCCCCCAAGAGGCGCACTTCGTCCTTAAAGAGCATCCGCAGAGGCTCCAGCAGCTTTAGGTTCATGGTCTCCGGCAATCCCCCCACGTTGTGATGGGATTTGATGGTGGCACTGGGCCCGCCGGAGGGGGAGGTGGATTCAATCACATCCGGATACAGCGTCCCCTGCGCCAAAAAGGTAAAGGTCTTGCCCGTGCTGCGGATATGCTGGTCAAACACGTCAATAAAGGTTTTGCCGATGATTTTGCGTTTCTCTTCGGGATCCACCACCCCCTGCAACCGCGAGAGGAAAATGGCCGACGCATCCACATCATCAATGGGCAGATGGTGCGTGGTGCGATAGGTGTCCAAAACCTGCTGCGCTTCGTTTAACCTCAGCAATCCATTGTCCACAAACACACACTGCAATTGAGGGCCCAAAATCCGGTGCAACAACAGGGCGGTCACCGAAGAATCCACCCCCCCCGACAGGGCGCACAGCACGTTGTGGTTGCCCACGGTGTCTTTGATTTGGGGCGTCATGGCCTCCAGATATCCCCGCATGGTCCAGCGCTGGGTCATGCCGCAGATGCGCCGCGCAAAGGATTCCAGCAGCGCCCCGCCGGTGGGGGTATGAATGACCTCGGGATGGAATTGCACGCCGTACAGGCGGCGGGCTTCATCGGCAATGGCCGCATGGGGAATGCTGCTGGTCCGCGCCACCGTGACAAAGCCGGTGGGCAGGGTTTCGATATGATCGCTGTGGCTCATCCACACCGTGTGGGGCGCGCCTTGGTCCCAGATCCCCTCCAGCCAGCGGGTGGAGGTGGTGACAAAACAGTCCGCGTGGCCAAATTCCCGTTTTTGGGAACTCTCCACCCGTCCCCCCAAGACGTGGACGAGGGACTGCATCCCATAACAAATCCCCAAAACAGGAATGCCCGCGGAAAACAGGGCGGGCTCGGGCAGAAAGCTGCCGGTTTCATGAACCGACGCGGGCCCACCGGAAAGGATGATGCCCGATGGCTTTTTGTCCAGAAGGGTTTGCAGCGGGGTGTGGGCGGGGACAATTTCACAAAACACCTCAAACAACCGCAGCCGCCGCGCAATCAACGCCGTCACCTGAGAGCCATAATCCACAATCACCAGTGTTTGTTTTTGGTCCATATCCCTATCGTCCTGATCATCTCTGCGTCAAAAGAAAGCCCACCATACAAAACCAAAGCCATCGGGGCAAGATGAGAGGAGGGGGGGGGCAGGGGGGAAATACCGATTAACCTACGGTGCATCCTTATATCTTAATCGGCGCAGCGCCGGTCTGCCATGGGTGGTGGGGCTGTGCTATGGCCGACGATCCCCCGTAAATTGGGGCCCGAAAAATCTGATCCCACGCCACAGGGATTTGAATGCCGATAATATAGGGCTCTGGCCGAAACGACGTCAGAACATGGCGAATGTCCAAACGATTCCAAAACGGCGTGCCATCTTTTTTGTAATTCAAAACATCAATGCGCAGATTGATGTGGTTCTTAACGGCGTGATGAATGACGGAAACCGTGTCTTTGTTGGTTTTTTCACCCTGAAGAAACCGGCAATTTCTCCCCATAACCTCCTCAATCGTGTATCCCGTGTGATCCAAAAAGAGGGGGTTGGCATACACCAACGGACAATCCGGCAACAAAGGATCCCCCACAACAAAGGCATGAAACGGCTTGGTGTAGGGAAGCAGGTCATCAACAACAGCATTAGGAAGCAGGGAAGACACGGCGAACGCTCTGACGCATTAAAAAGGGACAATTTAAAGTAGATTATATCACTGTATCGCCGGCCCAACAAACGAAATGATGGAAGGCGCAATCATGATGGTCACAGGACTGGCTTGCCCCCCTTTTAGACAGGGCCCGTGCCCATCATGGCCAGATAATCCCCGTATCCCTCGGCCTTCAGGTTATCCTTGGGCACAAAACGCAGCGCCGCGGAATTGATACAATACCGATTCCCCCCATCAGGCCCATCGGGAAAAACATGCCCCAAATGCGCATCAGAGGTTACGGATCGGACCTCAGTGCGCCGCATCCCATGGGTGGTATCGGTTTTTTCGACAATGGTTTTAGGATCCACAGGCTGCGTAAAACTCGGCCACCCCGTGCCGGAATCAAATTTGTGGATCGATGCAAAAAGAACCTCCCCCGAAATCACATCCACATACAGGCCCTCCCCCTTATGATCCCAATAGGGATTCTTAAAGGGCGGCTCGGTGCCGTTTTCTTTGGTGACATAATGTTGGAGGGGGGTGAGGGTCATAGAGGGAGAGTATGCCGGAATTTTCCGTTTTTTCAAAATAAAATTTTTGGTGAACGCGGTTTGTGTTCGTATGGACAGAAAGGGAAAACACTAGGGCTGATAAAAGATCCCCTCTGCCAGGGCTGCCTTTTGCAGGGCTGAATCCAAAGACGCCAGCGGGAAACCCCCACGCAGAGCGATGGACAGGTACGTGGCATCATAAACGGTAAGGGTGTGTTTTTGCGCCAGCGCGGTTGTTTGCAAAATATCCGGTGTTTCGATCCTCTCAAAAGGCATGATGGAGAGGGTTTGCAACAGCAGAATCAACGTGTCTTGACCCACCCTTTGCCGTCGGTGCGCCATAAGAAGGCCGTTGGCGGCTTCCGTAAAAAACAGCCAAGGCACAACACCATACACTTCGCAACGCTTCAACCGGCCAATAATCAAGGACGCATAATCCGCCTGTTCATCCGCCAGCAAGGCCGATAAGACAACCGAGCTGTCCAAAACAAGGTTCATGGACGACCGTCTTTCACCCATGCGGCGATTTCAGCGGGGGTTGCCTTGATGCTGCCTGCCAAGGATTCCCACTGACCAAAGGCCTGAGACGCTTTTTGGGTCCGCCCCTGTTCAGGGTCCATGATGACGGCCACGACTTTACCATGGCGGGTTATGGTGACTTCCTCACCCTCCGCAACCCAGCGCAAAATTTCCGAAAAACGATTTTTGGCCTCAAAAGCCCCTATCTGCATCATAAGGTTTGCCTTCTTTATCATTTTTCTAGCTTATCATATAGGCCTGAATAAGTCCATAACCAAACAGAGATGTGATACGGGATCAACGAACAGGCAGCATCACCACCGATATGGAATGGCGGAACAGACAACGGGGATATCTTTCTTGAGATGGCGAAGGAGGGTTTCAACCATTTTTTTGCGCTCGGCCTGTTCCCCAGCAGGCGCTGGGCCAATGAGGATTTTTTCAATGGGGAGAGGGGATCGTGGTGAAAAATATCGATGTAAGGAACAATTCTGTGGCGACGGATAGTGAATTGTTCGGGGTGCTTTTCTACGTGTTAAGTCCCACTAACTTATGGTTAGGATTATTGTTAAATAAGTGTGGCTGATTTTGGTAGGAAAGCAAGAGGAAATCGTAGGGGGTTTGGAATTTTAGAGCTTTGAGTTTTTTTTGATAGTTAT
>JBILMD010000023.1:0-14580 GCA_044375675.1 Alphaproteobacteria bacterium | reverse complement strand
ACGTGGGTCATCACGTGGCGCACGTGACGGTCCAGCGCGATTTGGCGGGATTCTTGGTCTTTGGCGTAGACAACTTCGTAGTAGGCATCAAAGGGCACCTTAGCATCCAAAATGACATAGCGCCCGCCGGGTAAGTGCATCACCACATCGGGGCGTTGCAGCTTTTGATCGGCATCCCGCTGGGCCTCTTGTTCCACAAAGTCGCAGTGCATCATCATGCCGGCCTGTTCCAGAACGCGGCGCAGGGTCATTTCGCCCCACCGGCCGCGGACTTGGGGTTTGCGCAGGGCCTCAACCAATTTTTGGGTTTCCCCTGTGACGGTGTTTTGCAGGTCCATCAGGGATTTGATTTCGGTTTTCAGGCTGCTATAGGCCGATGTGTGTTTGTCATTTAAATCCAGATGTTGTTTTTGGATGGCATCCATGCAGGATTTCATGGGCTCTAGCAGGGTTTCAATGGCCTTTTGCCGGTTCAGCAGGGTGTGCTGGGCCTCTTGCTGGGTTTTGTTCAACTGCTCTTTGGCCAGCAACAGGAAATTTTCGTTGTTTTGTTTCAGGGCCTCTTGGGCCAGACTTTGGAAATGGACCTGTTGGTTTTTTTGTTCCCGCTCTAAAAAGGCAATCTGCTGGTCGTGCAGTTGTTTTTCCTGATCCAGCGTCATCTGCAGCTGTTTGGCCTCGGCCTCTGTGGTTTGTTTGAAGGCGGCATATTCCAAGCGCACCGCCAACAGGCGGCGCCACCAAGCAAACGACACCCCCGCCACGATCACGAGCAACAGCAGCAAAAACACCGCAAAAACAATGGGTGGGACAGAGGCAAAGGGTTCAGGCATGGGGGGTTAGGCTCCGGTGGCCTCGAGCATCCACGCAAAGGCATTGTGCTGTTCCAGCAGGCCGTCCAAAAACGTCACGGTGATGATTTTCCCCTCGGCCTCCGCCAACTGGCGGGCTTCGGTGGCCAAGGTGATGATGCGGCGATGATCGGCGGCCAGAGACAGGACCATATCGCGGGCTTTGGCGTGTTCATCGCCGTCCTGAATCACGGATTCCTTTTGAAACACGGCCAAACCGGCGGGGACTTTGGCGCCCAGGGACCGAATGGCCTCGGCCACGCCATCCACCAGGGGCAAAAGGGCCGTGTACTGCGTTTCAAACAGGGCATGCAAAGCCGGAAACTCCGGCCCCGTCACATTCCAGTGATAGGTCTGGGTTTTCAAAAACAGGGCGTATTCACTGGACAGCAGCGTGTGCAAACGGGGGGTGAGGGACATGAGAAAACACCTTTATAAAACTATCGACGAATCAGAAACACAATGTACGCCTTTCGGGGGTCAGGCTCAATGGAAAAAACCACCCCCAACCCGATGCCGGCCACCCCAAAATGTGACATTTGTCACATTTGATTTAGTTAAAAAATCGTTTAAATCCCTTGACATGGCGGGCCCAGTGGGATAGGGTGAGAGTATGGCCCCAAAAGGGGGTTGGAGATGGAGAGGTTTATGGCTGAGAACGACGCTGCTACTCAAAGGTTAGATGTTGAAGTTGGAAATGCCCCACGTCATAATCAGCTCTCTGCTTTGTTGCGTAGCCAGACGGATAAAGATTTTTTAAGGGGTATTTTTTTTGGTGAAGAGATTGCTAATCCGAGTGATACAACCGAATCAACAAACGAGAGAGTTGTTGCATTTGAAAGTGTTTTAAAGCGTATTGCTCCTGATTTTGAAACGGTATCCACTAATCGTCAATCGGCCCTTACCGCTCGCGCTGTTAGGGAATTCCTAAACCAACAAGCCTTTGATAAACGATTAGAGGCATCTTTGGAGGGATTATCCCCTGCTTTACAGGATGAATTGACAACAAAATTGGGCGCTCTTGGGGATTATAGGATTACTGCCCAACAAAGAGGGCGCCTCTTAACCCAATTTGAACGTCAAACTGCCAAAGCCCGTAGAGACGAAATAGCTAAAAATGCCAACACCGCAAAAATCAGTATATTTAATGTAAAGGGCACCTTCGCCAACATCTGGGAAACCACGCTGGGTCGTGCCGTTTTTGCACCTTTGAATCGCCATGTTTTGCAGCCTATAGTCTCAGGTCATGAAACCCGAATGAAGCAAGCGGGTCCTTTTATGCGCATGATGCTGGCAGGTGCGGCGATTGTGGGTATAGGGGTGTTCATTGGTGCCACAGGGGGTTTTGGGGTTGTCGGACTGGCGGCCGCAGCCGTTGCCACTGGTTTTGCCGCTAATGGCGTTAGGAAGAACTTTACAAAATGGCTAGATGCCCGTGCAGATGCCGTAGTTGAACAAGATGCAAGAAATAAAGCGTTTCGGAAACAAAACGATGCCTACCAAAATGGCAGTCCTGAAGCGAGTCGATCTTTAGAGCAGCATTCTATCGTTGCCACCCTTTCAGGTGTTCGGGAATCAGATTTTGCTGGTTCTGGGGCCACACTTAATGTCAGCTCGGGACAGGTTGTGCTTTCCCCAGAAATGTACAACCTTTATCATGGGCGGGTTGATGTTGCTTTCGAGCGGTCTGGAAACCTGAAAGTCGCCATAACAGATCCCACCATGAGCGATCAGGACATCAAACAGGCGATTGCTGATGTTTATGCGGATTGCACAAACGGGAAAGAGCCAGAATCCATTATGGTTCGGGCGGGGACGACAATATTCCCCACTTATAATACAACACAGGATTTGCTGAGTACTGGCGATTCCTTTACGGGAGCAGCCCAAGAAGCTGAGGCCCAAGAAGCCGAGGCAGCCGCCGAAGCCAAGGCAGCCGCCGAAGCCAAGGCAGCCGCCGAAGCCGAGGCAGCCGCCGAAGCCAAGGCAGCCGCCGAAGCCGAGGCAGCCGCCGAAGCCAAGGCAGCCGCCGAAGCCAAGGCAGCCGCCGAAGCCGAGGCAGCCGCCGAAGCCAAGGCAGCCGCCGAAGCCAAGGCAGCCGCCGAAGCCAAGGCAGCCGCCGAAGCCAAGGCAGCCGCCGAAGCCAAGGCAGCCGCCGAAGCCGAGGCAGCCGCCGAAGCCAAGGCAGCCGCCGAAGCCAAGGCAGCCGCCGAAGCCAAGGCAGCCGCCGAAGCCGAGGCCCAACAAAAACAAACTGAAGCTTTGAAAAAAACAGCACAGGATGCGATCAGTAATAATGTTAACGATGAATTCCTAGATCAGGTCATTGTTCAAGGTCTAAAAACAAACGACACAAACGTTAATTACGAAGGCATTGCTCTATCAGCATTAAAAACAGGGGGAGTGAATGTTCCTGATGGACCCGCAGAGCAAATTTACAAAGCACAATTGGCTGAAACACTTAAAGCACGTCTTGAAACCTATGGTATCAAAGATGGTGTAGGGTCAAGCCCCGCTTATCTTGCAGCCAAGGCCATTACAGATAATACTTTGAACCTTCCTGAAGGACAGGAAGCCACGAAACTTGAACAGATTGCCAAAGCTGTTGAATTGGCGGCTAACTCTAAAAATTTATCATCAGATGTTCGTACCATCGCTGCCCTGAGAGTCGCCGGATTGGACGCCAAAAACACAGCCGCGATGATTAAGGCCATCAGAGAAAAAACAGAAGATAGTGTAACACTTGATGGCAAGGTGACCGACGATGTGATGGCTTTGGCAAATAATAAATTTGATGCAGAGGCCCTTAAATCCGCTTTGGGCGCCATTGACTTGGCACCTGCAGCGCAAGTAGTCGATGAAACGCCGCTAGAACAATCATGGAGTTTGGATATTGGGGCTCTTGAAGAAGCCATTGCTAACCAACGCGCCTAACCCCCCACCGCCTCAGGCCAAGGTCTGAGGGGGTATTTTTTGGGGTGGTTTTTTTATGAAAAAAATCGCTTGAAGCGCGGGGCAAAATCTATTAAAAATCCATCCTCTGATGCCAAAAGTCACTTGCTTGGCCATGGCATCGGATGTTTCTGCGCCCGTAGCTCAGCTGGTAGAGCACCTGACTTTTAATCCGGTTGTCACAAGTTCGAATCTTGTCGGGCGCACCATATTTCTCCCCAACGTGTCCCCAAAGATTTTCCCGTGATTCTCGCCCCTCTGGGGCCGGTCAAGGGGGCTGTTGCTGCCCCCCTGTTTCCTTTATGCCTTACCGGTTCCCCGCCAGTTGCCGCAGGACATAGGACAAAATGCCGTCATTGACAAAATAGGCCATTTCCTCGTCCGTATCGATGCGGGCCAAAACCTGTGTTGTGGTTGTTGTGCCGTCGGCGCGGTGAAGGGTTAGGGTGATGTGGGCGCGGGGCCTCAGCGTGGCCACACCCGCCAGATCAAAGGTTTCATCCCCCCGCAGCGACAGGCTTTTTGCGCTGTCCCCGTTCATGAATTCCAACGCCAAAACGCCCATGCCAATCAGGTTGGATCGGTGGATACGCTCGAAACTTTCGGCAATCACGGCCTTAACCCCCAGCAGACGGGTGCCCTTGGCGGCCCAGTCACGGCTGGAACCCGTGCCGTATTCCTTGCCAGCCACAATGATCAGCGGGGTGCCTTGGGCTTGGTAATGCATGCCGGCATCGTAAATGGTGGCATCTTGGCCGGCGGGCATGATTTTGGTCACGCCGCCTTGGGTTTCCGGCCGCATGGCGTTTTGCAGGCGGATGTTGGCAAAGGTGCCGCGCATCATCACTTCATGATTGCCGCGCCGCGCCCCGTAGGAATTGAAATCCTGCGGCGCCACGCCCGCCTGTTTCAAATACAGCCCTGCGGGGGTGCTTTCTTTGATATTCCCCGCCGGTGAAATGTGATCGGTGGTCACACTGTCCCCCAAAATGGCCAAGGGTCTGGCGCCCCGAATATCGGCCAAAGGCTGTGTATCCATGGTCATGCCCACAAAATAGGGCGGGTTTTGGATATAGGTGCTGTTGTGATCCCATGCATAGGTTGTGCCTGTGGGGGCCTTAACCCTTTGCCATTCGGGGGATCCCTCAAACACTCTGCCATAGCGGGCTTCGAACATTTCTGGCGTGACGCAGCGGGCCATGATCTCAGCAATTTCCGCATTGGTGGGCCAGATATCGCGCAGGAAAATATCACGGCCATTGACTGTGCCCAGCGGTTCTGTTTTCAAATCCTTCGTCAATGTCCCCATCAGGGCGTAAGCCACCACCAAGGGGGGGCTGGCCAGATAGTTGGCCTTGACGAGGGGATGAATCCGCCCCTCAAAATTCCGATTGCCCGACAGGACGGCACCCACCAGCAGGTCGTCTTTTTTGATGGCGGCCTCCACGGCCTCTGGCAAGGGCCCAGAATTCCCGATGCAGGTTGTGCATCCATAACCGGCCAGCGCAAAGCCCAAGGCATCCAGATCCCCCTGCAGGTCCGCCTTGGCCAGATAATCTGTGACCACCTGACTGCCTGGGGCCAGCGAGGTTTTCACCCACGGCTTGCGGGTCAATCCCAAAGCGCGGGCCTTCTTCGCCACCAAGCCCGCCGCCAGCATAACGGCAGGGTTGGATGTGTTGGTGCAGCTGGTGATGGCCGCAATGACCACGGCCCCATCACTCAGCGGCTCTGGCGATCCCGCCAGTGGGGTGGAAATCTGGGTTGTGCGGCCGGACAGGGCGGCAAAATCCGTGGCATGAAATTGGGATGATACCTGCGAGAGCGGCAACAGGTCTTGCGGCCGCTTAGGCCCCGCCAAGGCCGGTTGCAGCGTGGCCAAATCCAAACGCAGGGTGTCGGTGTAAACCGGCACGTGGGCATCGTCGCGCCACAGGTTTTGGTCCTTGGCATAGCCTTCCACTAGGGCGATTTGCTCTATGCTGCGGCCTGTCATGGTTAAATAGCGCAGGGTTTCCTCGTCAATGGCAAAAAACCCGCACGTGGCCCCATATTCGGGGGCCATGTTGGCCAAGGTGGCGCGGTCCGCCAGGCTCAGCTGGGACAGGCCCGCGCCGTAAAATTCCACAAATTTTCCCACAACCCCTTTTTTCCGCAGCAGGTGGGTGACGGTTAACACCAAATCCGTGGCCGTGGCCCCCTCTGGCAGGGTGCCGGTCAGCTCAAAACCCACAACCTCAGGAATCACCATGGATACGGGCTGGCCCAGCATGGCGGCTTCGGCCTCGATCCCGCCCACGCCCCATCCCAAAACAGACAGGCCATTGACCATGGTGGTGTGGGAATCGGTGCCCACGACCGTGTCCGGATACACCGTTTGGGTTTCATTGTCCACAAACACCACTTGGGCCAGATATTCCAAATTCACCTGATGGCAAATGCCGGTTCCGGGGGGCACGACGCGGAAATTGCGAAACGCCGTTTGGCCCCAGCGCAGAAAGCTGTAACGCTCTCCGTTGCGTTCAAATTCCAGATCCACGTTTTTTTGAAAGGCATCCGGTGTGCCAAAATGATCAATCATCACCGAATGATCAATCACCAAATCCACGGGGCACAGGGGGTTGATGGTTTCGGGATCCCCGCCCAAGGTTTTCAGGGCATCGCGCATGGCCGCCAAATCCACAACGGCGGGAACGCCGGTAAAATCCTGCATCAGGACGCGGGCGGGGCTATAGGCCAGCTCGTGCGTTGAGGTTTTATCCCGCAGCCACGCATCAAAGGCCGCCACATCCGCCGCCACATTGGGGCTTTTCCGCAGGACATTTTCCAGCAAAACCCGCAGGGTATAGGGCAGATTTTTCAAATCCCCCTTGAGTCCTGCCTTTTCCAATGGATAATAAGTATAGCTTTTCTGTCCAACGCGCAGGGTGTGTGTCATGGGGGGCTCTCCTTAAAATCTTTTGCTTTGGTTCTCTTATAAAGCATGCCAAGGCTTGAGAAAAGGTTTATTGAGGCAAGGGTCAGAGCCTTGGCGCAGTCTTTTGAATTCGACAGTTCTGCTGTTAGAGATCATACGCTTTGGGCCATAGGATAACGTCGCTAAAAAAACCTGTTGCCATGTTTAGGATCGCTGCCATAGTCTTTGGATTATGGCGAAAAAGAAAAAACCAAAGAAGACTGTTGGGGTGAAAAAGCAGAGGGCTTCTGCCAAGAAGGCGCAGCGCCACCCCTTGGTTTGGGGGTTGAAGTGGCTGGCGACCTTTATGGTGTGGGGGGTGATTGCCCTGCTGGTTTTTCTGGGGATTTATGGATACAATCTGCCGGATGTTTCCACATTAACAGAGCGGGATAACCTGTCCCCATCGGTGGAAATTCTTTCGGCGCGGGGGGAGCTGCTCAGCAACTATGGCCCCCTGATGCGGGAACCCCTGAGCTATGCCGATTTTCCCGTTCATCTGGTGCGGGCCCTGCTGGCGGTGGAGGATCGGGATTTTTTCAACCATGGGGGACTTGATTTCTGGGCCCTGCTGCGGGCCATGACCATCAATCTTTATGAGGGGCGCGTGGTCCAAGGGGGCAGCACCCTGACCCAGCAGCTGGTGAAAAATCTGTACCTGACCAACGAGCGATCCATGGATCGAAAGGTGCGCGAGGCCATTTTGGCCTTTTGGATCGAGCGCAAACTGTCCAAAGAAGAGATTTTGACCCTGTATTTAAATCGCGTTTATTTTGGCGCCGGTGCCTACGGCGTGGATGCGGCGTCCAGCCGGTTTTTTGGGAAATCCGCACGGGATTTGACCCTGCCAGAGGCCGCCCTGATTGTGGGATTGGTGAAGGCCCCCTCGGACCTAAACCCCCTGCGCAGCCCAGAAAAAGCCATTGATCGGCGCAATGTGGTGTTGCAGGAAATGCTGGAATCCGGTTTTATCACACGGCATCAGAGCAACCAAGCCAAACAGGCCCGCATGGCCATACGCCGCCCGCTGGCCGGCCCCAACGTGCGTTTTTTCACCGATTGGATTATGGAACAGCTGCCGTATTACGTGAATTCCAAAGACCATGCCTGGCTGCGGGTGGACACAACGTTGGATTTGAACGCGCAAAATCGGGCGGATCTGGCGGCGGAAAACATCATGAACCGGTACGCTTTGGATCATAACGTTTCCCAGGTGGGAACGGTAACCCTACGCCCCAGTGGGGCCGTGGTGTCCATGGTGGGGGGGATTTCTTATGATTTTTCCCAGTTTAATCATGCCACACAGGCCAAGCGGCAGCCCGGGTCCGCCTTTAAAACCTTTGTGGTTCTGGAGGCTTTGGAAAACGGCTTCACCCCCACCAGCCTGCTGGAGGACACGCCCCTAAGCATCAAAACATGGAAACCCCAGAATTTTCAAAATCAATTTCATGGCACCGTCACCCTGAGGGAGGCCTTTGTCAAATCCTATAACATCCCCCATATCCGCCTGATGCAGGCCGTGGGGGTGCGTCCTGTGTTGGCGCGGGCGCGGTCTATGGGCATCAGCTCGCCGCTGCGGCCGGATCTGAGCACGGCGCTGGGCAGCAGTGAAGTGTCCCTGATGGAACTGACCACGGCCTACGCCGTTTTGCGCAATCAGGGGCATCTGGTGTTGCCATTCGGCATCACGCGGGTTGTGGATCAAAGCGGCAATGTCCTGTATCAGCGCAAGGGCAGCGAAAAAACCCGACGTCTGGTGGATGAAGCCACCGTGGCCACCATGGATAGCCTGCTGCGGGCGGCGGTTGAGGACCCCGCCGGCACAGGCCGCGCCGCACAATTGCCCAGCCAAACCGCCGCCGGAAAAACCGGCACCAGTCAGGATGAACGGGATGCGTGGTTTGTTGGGTACACGGATTCTTTGATCACGGGGGTTTGGATGGGCAACGATGACCGCACACCCATGGATAACGTCACCGGCGGCACCCTGCCTACCATGCTGTGGCGGGATATGATGGTGAGCGGCGGGAAGCGGTAGGGGGCGTTTTTCTTCCCATCATCCTTGACAAAGTGACCCTTTGGTGGCACACTTTTTTGATCCCAGTCGTTTGGATGTTTCGCCATGCCCACCAAAAATCCCCGCATCAATGTCACGTTATCGCCGGATATTCTGGAAATGCTCGCCCTTCGTTCCCAACAGAGGGGGCAATCGTTGTCCCGTGTGGCTTCGGATTGTATTCGCGCCGCGATGGAGTCCGAGGAAGACATGGCCTTGGCCCGATTGGCCAACACACTGGATAAAACCGGTATGACAACCTATCCGCATCAGGATGCTTGGGGATGACCTATGATTTGGTTTACACTGAAATCGTCGTTAAAAAACACATCCCTGCCCTGTCCCATCCCGTCAAAGAACGCATAAAAACGGTGATTTTTGAAAAACTGACGCGGGACCCTGCACGGGTAGGCAAGCCCCTTCTCTATAGTTTAAAAGGGCATTTTCGTTTAAGAATCGGCGATTATCGCGTTGTTTATCGCATCGATGATGCCGTGGTCACCATCGTGGCCATTCGCCATCGGCGGGATGTTTATGATGAATAAATCAGGAAACACCCCGACACGCCACCCCCCCATCCCACGCGGAGGATGGGAATAAAGGTTTTGACGTTTATATATATAGGACTTGCGCACATCGTCATTGCGAGTCTCCGGAGGAGGCGTGGCAATCCAGTGTTTCCCGTGGCGGTACTTCTGGATTGCTTCGCTGCGCTCGCAATGACAAAGGGTGTGCGCAAGTCCTGATATATTATCCCCCCGTCTTCGGGATTGGGGTGGGCTTTGGTTTTTTCTATGCCCTCTCCCCAAAGGGGAGGGGGCGATTAAGATTTTCAATTCTCTATCAACCCATCGGCCAAAACGCGGCAGACTTCGCCGGAAAATTCGGCAAAACCGCCGGTGATGGGGATGGTTTTGGTGACGGTGGTGCCCTGATACAGGCGGATATCGCCGGCCTTCAGCGTCAGGATGATGGGTTGGTGCTGGGACAGGATGCCCACTTCGCCCTCTGCCCCGGGCAACACGATCATGGTATAGGGTTCCTGACAAACCCGTTTTTCCGGCGTTACCAAATCCAACGTGATGGGGTCGGTCATGGGTTAGGCTGCCATTTTCACGGCCATTTTTTTGGCCTTTTCTTTGACTTCGTCAATGGTGCCCACCATGTAAAACGCGGCCTCTGGCAGGTGGTCGTAGTGACCGTCCAAAATTTCCCTAAACCCGCGAATGGTTTCCGCCAGCGGCACAAACACCCCTGGGGATCCCGTGAAGACCTCCGCCACGTGGAAGGGCTGGGACAGGAACCGCTGAATTTTTCTGGCGCGGGCCACGGTGAGTTTGTCTTCCTCGGACAATTCATCCATCCCCAAAATGGCGATGATGTCTTGCAGCGATTTATAGGATTGTAGGACTTTTTGGACCTGACGGGCCACGGCGTAATGTTCATCGCCCACCACATCGGCAGACAGAATGCGGGACGTGGAATCCAAGGGATCCACCGCAGGGTAAATCCCCTGCTCCGCAATACTACGGGACAAAACGGTTGTGGCATCCAAGTGCGCAAAGGACGCCGCCGGCGCGGGGTCGGTCAAGTCATCCGCAGGGACATAAATGGCCTGAACAGAGGTAATGGACCCATTTTTTGTGCTGGTGATGCGTTCCTGCAGTTCCCCCATTTCACTGGCCAAGGTGGGCTGATACCCCACGGCGGAGGGAATACGGCCCAAAAGCGCGGACACTTCGGACCCTGCCTGTGTGAACCGGAAAATGTTATCTACGAAAAACAGAACGTCCTGCCCCTCTTCATCGCGGAAGTATTCCGCCATGGTCAGACCTGTCAGGGCCACACGGGCACGGGCCCCGGGGGGCTCGTTCATCTGTCCGTAGACCAGCGCCACTTTCGAGGCATCGCCGTTTAAATCAATGACTTTGGAATCAATCATTTCGTGGTACAGGTCGTTGCCTTCCCGCGTACGCTCGCCCACACCGGCGAATACGGAATAGCCCCCGTGGGCCTTGGCGATGTTGTTGATTAGCTCCATGATCAAAACGGTTTTGCCCACACCGGCGCCGCCGAACAGACCGATTTTTCCACCCTTGGCGTAGGGTGCCAAAAGGTCCACAACCTTAATCCCCGTGACCAAAATTTCAGAGTCGGTGGATTGGTCCTCAAGATCGGGGGCTTCGCGGTAGATGCTCCAGCGGGTTTGGCCGTGAACGGCCTCGCGCTCGTCAATGGGGTCGCCCAACACGTTAAAAATACGGCCCAATGTTTCTTTGCCCACGGGCACAGTAATGGGGGACCCGCTGTCCACAACGTCCTGCCCACGGGTCAGACCGTTGGTCACATCCATGGCCAGACAGCGGACTTCACCGTCGCCCAAATGCTGCGCAACCTCCAAAACCAACAGGTGGCCATGATTGTCCACGTGCAGGGCGTTTTTGATATCCGGCAAAGGGGCGGAAAATTTAACATCAATCACGGCCCCCATAACCTGGGTAATTTTTCCTATGTTTTGGTGAGACATCAGGGCTTTCCTTTCATTTAAAGCGCTTCGGATCCGGCGATGATTTCCATCAGTTCGTTGGTAATCTGTGCTTGGCGGGTTTGGTTGTACAGCAAGGTCAAATCATCAATGACCTCTTTGGCATTGCGGCTGGCATTGTCCATGGCATTCATACGGGCGGCCTCTTCGCTGGCCGCGCTTTGCAGCAAGGCCCGATAAATTTGGACATGAACATTTTTGGGCAGAATCTGCGCAAAAATCTCGTCTTTGGAAGGTTCGTACAAATAGGGACGATCTGTGGGTTTTTTATCGTCCTGATGGCCGGCATTCTCTGGCAGAGGCATCAACCCCTGCAACGTGGGAACCTGAGTCAGGGCCGACACAAAGCGGCTGTAAATCACACTGCACTGGCCATAGTCCCCCTGCAGAAACCGATCCATGGCCCACTGGCCGATGGATTCCGCAGCAGAAAAGCTGAGGGTTTTTGAAATGTTCGGCACGGTATGGGCCACGGGCATGATGCTGCCCATACGACTGATCAATTTGTTGCCCACGATCAACAGGTGGGGCTCTTGGCCCTTGGCTTTCAGGTCGGCTGTGAATTCGCGCAGGAATTTAAACAACGCAGAGTGAAAGCCCCCGCACAATCCCCGATCCGATCCAATCAGAATGATCAAATGTTTGGGGGATGGATTGTCAAAGCCACGAAACAAAGGGGGGGCCATCTCATCGGCTTCGCCGCGCAGGGCACTGAGCATCGCCGCCAGTCCATCCGCATAGGGAACAGCCTGAAGGGCCTTGGCCTGCGCACGGCGCAGCTTGCTGGACGCCACCATTTTCATGGCAGTCACGATCTTTCGCGTGGATTTCACGCTGCTGATACGCCCGCGAAGTTCCTTCAGATTCGCCATAACCTACGCCTTTTTCACCAGAAAGCTGTCCAGACAATCCTGAATGATGGTGTTGAGTTTCGCCTTGATAGGCTCATCAACTTTTTTGTCTTTGCGAATGGTCTCTAGGGTGCTGGCATGAACCGTACGCATCAGGGTTAGCAAGGCATGTTCGAACGCCACAACATCGGCCGTGGGGACCGTGTCCAAAAACCCGTTGACACCGGCATAAAGGGACACAACCTGTTCTTCCATAGACAGGGGATGGTGTTGTTTTTGTTTCAGAAGTTCGGTCAACCGCGCCCCGCGGTCCAGCAATTTGCGGGTGGAGGCATCCAGATCCGAGGCAAACTGGGAAAACGCTTCCATCTCACGGTACTGGGCCAGTTCCAGCTTGATGCTGCCGGCGACTTGCTTCATGGCCTTGGTTTGGGCGGCGGAGCCCACACGGCTGACCGATAGGCCCACGTTAATGGCGGGGCGAATCCCCTTATAAAACAATCCTGTTTCCAGGAAAATCTGCCCGTCGGTGATGGAAATCACGTTGGTGGGAATGTACGCGGACACGTCACCGGCTTGGGTTTCAATGATGGGCAGGGCGGTTAGGGAGCCTCCGCCTTCTTCATCGCTCATTTTCGCGGCGCGTTCCAGCAGGCGCGAATGCACGTAAAACACATCCCCAGGGTAGGCTTCCCGTCCGGGGGGACGACGCAGCAGCAAGGATACCTGACGGTAAGCCACGGCCTGTTTGCTGAGATCATCATACACGATCAAGGCATGCATGCCGTTGTCGCGGAAAAATTCACCCATGGCGCATCCGGTGTAGGGGGCCAAAAACTGCATGGGGGCGGGATCCGACGCGGTGGCGGACACAACGATGGAGTACGGCAGGGCGCCGTTTTCCTCAAGCGTTTTGACAATCTGCGCGACGGTGGAGCGTTTTTGGCCGATGGCGACGTAGATACAGAACTGTTTGCCTTTGTCGTCCGCGGCGGCCTCGTTCATGGCCCGTTGATTCAGGATGGCATCCATGGCCACGGTGGTTTTTCCGGTTTGGCGGTCGCCGATGATCAATTCCCGCTGGCCACGCCCGATGGGCACCAGGGCATCAATGGCCTTGATCCCCGTTTGCACAGGTTCAAAAACGGATTGACGGGCGATGATCCCGGGGGCTTTTGTTTCGGTTTCCCGCATGGTGACGTTTTCGATGGGGCCTTTGCCGTCAATGGGATTGCCCAGCGCGTCCACCACGCGGCCCAGCAAGCCCATACCCACAGGAATTTCCAGAATGCGGTGGGTTCGGCGGACGACGTCATTTTCCTTGATCCCACGGGAATCGCCCATGATCACGATACCAACGCTGCCTTCTTCTAAACTCAGCGCCACACCCTTCACGCCGTTGGGAAATTCCACCATTTCCCCCGATTGAATGGTGTCCAGCCCATACACGCGGGCGATTCCATCCCCCACGGTTAGGACAAAGCCCACTTCGTTTAAATCTTCCTTGGCGGAAAAATCGGCAATTTCCCGCTTTAGGACGGAGGCGATTTCAGAGATGGCTTGGGTTGTTTTTTGTGTCATTGGGGAAGGTCTCCTTCGTATGAACGGGCAATCACGCCGGAAAGTTTGGTTTTTAGCTGCTGCAGACGGTTGGCCAACGACAGATCGTAGAGGCACGAGCCCACCAGAATCTGAAATCCCCCAAGCAGCAGGGTATTGACAGAAAACATCACACGGGGCTGGGGCCAACGCTGTTTCAAAAGGGTGGTAATTTGGGTTTCTTCGTCGTCTGTCAGGGGCGTGCCTGAGATAACGGAAATATCCACAATCCCCTGCTCTTCGTCATACAGGCGCTGATACATATCGGCAATGACGGGCAACAAAGAAAACCGGTTATGCATGGCCAGCAGGGCCAAAAACCGCAAAATAAACTGTGGCTGGGTGCATCCGCGATCGGCGAAAAATGCGGCTATGGGACTGTTGGCCTTTGGTTTTTGATAACAGGCATTCAGGGTATAGGGAACATTGGGATCTTGGCGGATCAGATCCGCAAGGGCCGTTAAGCAATCCCCTGTGACGGCGACGGCGGAAAAGTCGCGGGCTTCCTCTAACAGAGCCGCGGCGTAGTTTCGGGCAGTGCGGTGATGGCCAAGCGTTTTCGTCATGATTCCGTGGTTCTTGATTCCCCAAAGCCCCGTCTGGTTAGCATAGCTGAAAGGGTATAGCAAGGGGGGATATTGATCCTGTATGAGTTCACCTCATTTGAGACAGATATGGTGATCAAGCGGCGTCCTTGAGGAGGATGGTTTTTGTATACGCGGAGGGTGTGGATCCTTTCAAGGCATAATGTGGGCGGTAAGTGTTGTATT
>JBILMD010000010.1:0-56762 GCA_044375675.1 Alphaproteobacteria bacterium | reverse complement strand
TGAGTATGTGGATAACACAGCCAAGGATATATTTGCACGCCAAGTTTAGCTGTGTTATCCACATACTCACAGGCTCAACAAAAGCCAAGGTTTTCTAACAAAAAAACTTAACTCCTAGTCTAGAGCCTTTTTTATTACGCCGTCGCCACACCCCCGCCAGCTCATCGAGAGCCTCGCGCAGACGCACGATGGCGTACCCTTTTCGCCAGCCCTTAGCAGTCTCGATGTCCCCCAGTGTGTAGCCCTGGCAGCATATGGCTTCCACGATTTCCAGCGATCCCGTGTTCAGTTGCTGTGCAATGTGCTGGTAATCATGGATGGCTTGCATACAGCGTTCAATCTGGAACACTGCTGGCTTGCTGGTGGTATCCACCCGCACCTGCAGCAGGCTGCCTTGTGTAGGTAAAAACATCGTGCGGGTGTACAGGCTGAACATCCTGTCCGCTATGCCAAACTGGTCGTGGTTCAATCCTCGGCAACCAGAGTCGCTGATGCCCTTAGCTTCATCCTCAACGTACCAACGATGGTATTTGTCAATCGGGCGCTGGTCTTTCACGCGGTAGGCAAAGCTCTTCTGGTCAGTCTCTACCTTCACTAGCGTGACTTTGGCTTGGTACTCGGGCGTGCCTTTGTCTAGCCCGTCGTTGGGTAGTTGGCGGGGCTTGCGGGGTTTTTTGCTCATAAACAGCCCCCTCAATGCACGGTGTCGTTGGTTGAGATGGCGACTAACCTTTCTGCCTCTTCCCGTTCAAAAAATTTTCCACAGGTTTTGCCTACAACATTAAGATCTAAGTAATTATAATTATTAAATATAGGTATAGTATGTCGATGCAAAATCGATGCATATGGAGATGCACACGGGATGCATCTGCATATGCACCCGCATTCTTTTTGCATATGCACATCAGATGCACCTGCATCAAGCCTTCCGTTGTTTTTCAAGGAATTACCAATCCATCTGGTATTCGCCGCCAAGGCCTTTTTTGTTCTATTTTCATTAACGCGATCCAGCTCTTTTTGTAGGCGGGGATTTGAGAGGTAACCGGGTGGGTTACTGGGTAGGTAACCCTCTAGGTTCTGGCGTATCTTCAGCCACTTATTCACATGAACACCCAAAATTCTGGCGATAATTTTGTTGTTATCCACAAGTTTTCCACAGTTTATCCACATGTGGCACAGCAGACGTATATACGCGCCTTGTTCTTCCAAGGTCAGCCCTGCAGTGTCGGCCAAAAACGCTTCAATGTAGAGGGGCATATAGGGATTGCGGCTCATAAATCCCCCTATGCTTTTCGGGTTTGGTTGATGAGTGCAGGCCTTACCTCTGGCGGCGCTTCACGGAGATCATAAAAATCATTGGGTTGCACCGCGCCATGCGTTACAAAGTAGATCCGCACAGCCAGATCATGGGTGGGGATCTTCTGCCCCTTTAACATGCGGTTGATGGTTGAGATGGGGCTGGCAACGGCACGGGCAAAATCAGTTTGCGACGTACTGCTGAGTGTTAACCATTCTTTAAGCTTCATAAGGCAATCTCCATTTATTGTCAAAAATTGCATTGCGCAATTTTTGTTATTTATAAAATGGACGAAACGTCTTGTCTCTAGTAAAGTGCAAAACATGAGCACAAATAATCTTGCGTTTTTGCGGCGCCGGCTGAATCTCTCGCTGACCGCATTGTCGGAAATGATTCAAGAGCCAGTATCCACGCTGAGCCGCTTGGAATCAGGCGAACGCAAGCTCTCCGACAAATACCGCTCCAAGCTGGCTGCTGCCTTACAATGCGCCCCTGAGGATCTGGACACCGAACAGTTAGACGCGCCTACAGTGCCCGTTATTGGTCTTATCCGCGACAAAGCCACCATTACCGAACCACCCGCCAACAAGCCTGAACAGGTGGAAAAACTCGAGAGCTTCCCTGCGGGTACGGTGGCGATTCGGGTTAAGGGTAACGTGCTGTTCCCGTACCACGGCAACGGCGATCTGCTGTACTTTGAAGACAAGCACCAAGCCAATGAGAAGCTCTTCCTCAACAAGGAGTGCTATGTGGAAACCGCAGGCGGGCGCAAGGTGCTGGCATGGGTTACCAAGGGCTCTGAGCCTACCACTTATGTGCTGCATGCCCCCGCATCGCCTGTACAGCTGGATGTGAAGCTGACCAAGGTCTGCCCGATTATTCACATCAAGCGCGTTTAATTTTTTTCGCGACTGAAAAGCCCAGTTTTGCCGGACGATTCCTTTCTTTGACAACAGGGAATGAAAAAATAGCAAAAAATGTATAGACAATAATTTGACAAATCTGTTACGAATACACCCATGGATTGTTAATCATGGATGATACACCGATGCGTATTCGTGTTTGCATTTTTCTTGTCTCTGCCTTGCGTCTATTGGGCCTGCTGTTGATCTCACTGGCAGTTGCCGCGTTTCACACTTGGCTGGTCCTGAATTGGCTCTTGGGCTGCTGCGATGGCGGTATTTGCATCCCTGATTGGTATTCCACTTGTCACCCTTAGCAAAATTAGGAGATCGTGTATGGTCGCTCTCTATGACCGCGTCGACGCTTATGTCGCCGACCAATTAAAATTCCTACGCGTGACTCAAGGCGTCAGCCAGGTAACGCTGGGCAAAAGTGCTGGTGTTAGCAGCAGCCAAATCCAGAAATACGAAAACCGTATTGATCGCATCACCGCTGGCAGGTTGTATCATTTCGCCGAGCTGTTCGGGGTAAAAGTTGCGGTCTTTTTCCCCGCCCAAGGGAAAGATGTGGAAGATGCCATCATGCCGCCCGCATCGCTGCGCTTTCTGCGCCTGTTTAACCAAGTGCCCGAAGGCAGCTATGATTATCTGTTTGCTGTTCTTAAGGCATTGATGCACGTGAAGCCAGGCAGCCCACCCTATGGCCAATAAACACACCCTGTCCCCGAAATCCCGATGGGAACAGGCCACCGATCTTCTTGCCGTTGTTGTCGTGCGTGTTTTGGGGGAAAAGTCTGCGAACAATTCTCTGGACTCCCCGCTGGTTCCAAGCATCCATGAAGACACAACCTACACGAGAGATGCTCATGCAAGAATCAATTCCCACGCGGGTGGCTGCCCTCCAGACAATGTCTACCCATGAACTGAAAACACTCTGGCAGACCCTATACACCACAGAGCCGCCGCCGTTTAACACCGCTTACTTCAAAACCCGCTTGGCCTATCGCCTGCAGGAGCTGGCCTTTGGCGGCCTTGGCGAGGAGGTCAATCTGCACCTTGAGCAATTGGCCAGCGGACAAATGCCCATGCCTACCAGTGACCCTGACATGCCGATGGAGGGCACCTGCCTGATTCGAGAATGGAAGGGGGCAGAACACCGTGTCACGGTGATGGCAACAGGCTATGCCTATCAGGGATGCCTGTACAAATCCCTCTCGGCAGTCGCCCGCAAAATCACCGGCAGCCGCTGGAACGGCCCGCTGTTTTTTGGTCTGCGCCGCACGCCCGAACGCGACAACGGGGAGGCCGCATGATGCAGGAAAAGAAAACTGTCCGCTGCGCCATCTATACCCGTAAATCTACCGACGAGGGACTGGATCAGGAATTCAACAGTCTGGATGCTCAGCGCGAGGCCGGCGAGGCTTATATCACCAGCCAACGCCACGAGGGGTGGCAACTGATTGAAACGAAATACGATGACGGCGGCTTCTCCGGCGGCAGTCTGGAACGCCCAGGGTTGAAAGCCCTGCTGGCCGATATTGCCATGGGCAAGATTGATGTGGTGGTGGTTTACAAGATCGACCGCCTAACCCGCTCGCTCAATGACTTTGCCAGCATCATCAAGGTGTTTGATCAGCATAACGCAACGTTTGTTTCCGTCACCCAGCAGTTTAATACCACCACCAGCATGGGGCGATTGACGCTCAATATCCTGCTTTCATTCGCACAATTTGAGCGTGAGACCATTTCTGAGCGCACCCGCGACAAATATGCCGCCAGCCGCCGCAAGGGCATGTGGATGGGTGGCTGTCCGCCCCTTGGCTACGAGGTCAAAGACCGAAAATTGGTGCCGCATGCCGAAGAATCCGCGCTGATACGGATCATTTTTGAACAATACCTCGCCCAAGGATCGCTGGTGGTTCTGGCACAATATCTGCGGGAACATGGCTATACCAGCCGCAAGCGAACGACAAAAAGCGAACGCCTGCGGGGCGGCAGGGACTTTAGTAAAAGCAGCCTCTATAACATCTTCAACAACCGGATTTATCTGGGTGAAGTCACATACAAAGATCAGGTGTACCCCGGTGAGCATCAGGCGATTATCACACAGGAACTGTGGGACAAGGTGCACGCACGGCTGGCAGAGAACAGCCAAGAGCGTGGCAAGATTTATCAGGTGAAAGGCGAGGCCTCCCTGCTGAAAGGGCTGGTGTTCGCAGAGAATGGCTATGCCCTTACGCCGTCCTATACCAAAAAGCGCGGTAAGTTGTACCGCTATTACACCTCAGTAAAAGCCATTAAGCACGGCTTTAATACCTGCACTATCCGCAATGTTGCGGCAGCGGAATTGGAGGGCGCTGTGATAGGGCAACTGCGCAAGATGCTGAGCACGCCAGAACTGGTGTTTGAGGTGTACTGCAAAGCCCGGACCTTGAGTGCAACCCCTATCCGTGAAAATGCGGTGGGGGATGCCCTGCGCCGCCTTGATGAAATCTGGGACCAACTGTTCCCTCTCGAACAGCGGCGGCTGGTGCGTCTTCTGATCCATAAAGTGATTGTGGCACCCACGGGCGTGCGTCTGCAACTCAATGCGGACGGAGTGCGGATGGCGGGCTTGGAAATGGAGCCACAGCTGGAGGTGGCCTGTGCCTGAACAGGATAACCCGCAACAGGTGTTTGAGGTGTTTATCCCGATGAAGCTGGCGCGGCGCAGCGGGAGAAAGCTCATCATCATGCCAGGCAATAATGCGGCGAAGGTCAACGACCCGCTGGTGAAAGCGATTGTTCAATCCTATCGCTGGCAACAGGCTCTTGATCAGAACAAAGCCCACAGCATCAAGGCATTGGCCGCGCAGGAGGGTGTCAATTACACCTACAGCACCAAGATTGCCCGCCTGATGCTGCTGGCGCCGGATATCATCGAAATGATCCTGACCGATAAAGCGCCGCGTGGTTTGTCGCTGGCCGAATGCCTGCGTCCGTTTCCCCTCGATTGGCGTCTGCAACGGGTGCATTTTGGAATAGGATGAACTTTTCTCTATTTGCAAGTGTCTGAAACGCCTGAAATTCAGGCGTTTTTTTATGCCTGCCGAACCCCTGCAAAAAGTTTGTACGAAGAGCGATACGGGCGTTTTTGGGACGGGAAACGAAACGCTTCTCCATCATGTCCTACAACAGATTGATTTTTCAGAAAATAAATCTGTTGGTGCAGTCAACAGGGGCAGAGAAAAAGCGGAGAAACGGAGAAAAAACGCCCCCAAAACAAGGCGACATTGCAACAAAACACCCCGCAACATGGCGGGAATACAAGGGGTTTCTGGCGAAAAGGCGTGGGGAGAGTGGAGTTTTGTAACATGAAATGGCTCCCCGGGAGGGATTCGAACCCCCGACCAAGCGGTTAACAGCCGCTTGCTCTACCACTGAGCTACCGAGGAACACAGACAAAACAGTTAGCGAGTTTCACTTGGATCGTCAATCTGAAAATGATACCGTGGGGAAGGTTAAAAAGAAGGAAATGTTTCCCGTCTTATGCTAACACCCCTTTCGCCAGAGGCCATGACGGCCTTGATCCGGTATCATGGACCGTCCCTGCGGCCGTTTGATGATGCGTTGGCGGGGGGGCGTTTGGCCCATGCGTGGGTGGTGTATGGGCCCCCTGGGTGCGGCGCGGTGATGATGGCCCAGCATTTGGTGGCGGCGTTTTTGGAAAAAAACCAAGAGGCCCGTGTGATGACCCATCTGATGCAGGGCACCCACCCCGATGTGATGATGGTGAAAAAACCTGAGGATAAAACCGGCATTTCTGTGGATGCCATCCGCGAGGCGTGCAGCTTTTTGGGCAAAACGTCCAGTTTGGGGGCGGGGCGGGCACTGATCATTGCGGGGGCGGAAACCATGAACCATCAGGCGGCCAATGCTCTGCTGAAACGGCTGGAGGAACCGCCCGCAGGATCGCTGTTGATTCTGACCACGTCGGCCCTGGGGGCTTTGCCGATTACGGTGCGTTCCCGCTGCTGGCGTATCCGGCTGAGAGGGCTGGATGAGGCCACCTTCACCACCTGTCTGCCCAGCGCAGGACCAGACAGCTATACCCTGCACAGCGGAAATCTGGATGCCGCCATGGAGGATAAACCCAACGCCCTGACCAAAGCTCTGCACCAGCGTTATACAATTCTTATGGACAAAGCCAAACGGCATGATCCTTCGGTTTTGGTGGATCTGGAAGGTTACGATAAAATCACCGCCCTGATGCGCGATGTCCCCCAATATCATCTGGATGCCGCCGCCGCCGCCGTGGTGGCGGAACAAAGCGGCGGGTATTAAGGCCCCCATCTTTACGCAAAAAAGATGCCTTTGCCCTGTGCCCCCTATCGCTTCGTTACACCGGATCCCTTACACCTTGTTTGTGTCCCTGTTTCAGTGGCACTTTTTGTCAACAAAAAATCAAGGAGATTTTTCATGCCTACGCAACAACCCACAACACCGAATAAAACCCAACCTGATATGAAATCAGGAACGATACAACAACCTGGAAAGCCATCACAGCAACCACAACAAACCCCCAATCCTGCCAACAAAACAGGGGAAGCGGCGAGACCTTCTGACGCGAAAAAACCCTACTAGATAGGCCGAAAAAGGCTGGGCGCAAGCTCAGCCTTTTTTTTATTGTTCATCCCCTTATGCAAGGAATCCTATCATGAAACGTTATCCCCTTCTTTTTACGACGTTCCTGACGTCGTGTCTGGTTTTGCAACAGGCCTCAATCGGGGCTGCTGCTGATACCATCACAATGGGCGCGGCCCAAACGGGAACCGAGACGATCACTCAGGCCTCGGTTAATGATCCCCGTGTTGCTGCAGCCAATTTTGTGGAACATGTCAACTTTGCCCGCGTGGCTCTGGCGATGAGAAATGTGGACTTGGCCAGCCAGCACATCACCCAGGCCCGCAATATGGCGGCCATCATCAAAAACACCACTATTGATAAACAACGGATTTCGGATTTGAAATCTGGGCGTGTGGTTTATGATTATGATACGGAATACAAAAATCACTACTTCCCCATCACAACCGATCTGATCCAAGTTAAGGAAATGAGCAACGGCCCCCTTTGGGCCAGCAATTCTTTGGCCGTTACCGATGCTGATATTGTGTATCTCAGTTTGGATCTCAGTGGTGATCGGGTTGAGGTGTTTTTGGCCGCCGCAGAAAAAGCCTTAACGATGGGTGATTTAAAAGAAGCCGACAAACAGCTGGCCCGATTGACCGACGCGGTGGTGACCATGGATAGCAAAATCAAAAGGCCTGCCGACAAAGCCCAAGATAACATTGCACTCGCCAGAAATTTTTTGGCCATGAAAAATTACGATGGGGCGCGGTATGCCCTTGTGCATGCGGATGATGCCCTCAATGCCATGCAATCAAACGATGCCTATAAAGACCGTCACAAAGACATCGCTGTGATGCGCCAAGATGTCGTGGATATCCAAAACGTGATTACCAAAAAAGATCCAACCCTGCTGCAATCCGCCGATAAACGGCTAAGCCAATGGTGGACTGAGCTGAAAGCCTGGACCAGCAAAGAAACAACCTTGGAAAAAAGCGAATCTGAAGGCAAAAAGGGGTACTAAAAAGACCCCTTTAAAAAAACCCCCGCTTTTAGATTGCGGGGGTTTTTGGCTTTCTGGTGATGATAATCTTTACAGAACAGGTGGTTCAGACCGGCGTCCCGTCAACAGCGTGTAAACCAAGCTGGCGACAAACAACACAAGAAAAACAAAGGTCAGAATTTTGGCCACACCAGCAAAACTGGCCGCCAGTCCTCCAAACCCCAAGACAGCCGCAATAATGGCCAGAATAAAAAACGTGACGATATAATTTAACATGCAAAGCTCCTTTTGTTGATGGTTCATGCCACTATTTTAAAAGAAGCCACACAAGGGCACCACATGACAAAAGAGCCGAGGCATAAAGAAAACGTAAGGATCTTTCCTCGCTTAAAGCATGACACGCCCTAAATAGAGGCATCGTAAAGACGGAATTTTTTGGCAAGTTTTGAAAGGATTGTTAAATTTTCCATGCGATAGCCAATGCCTGGTTCCGTTTTGATCAATTGAGGAGATGTGGGGTTTTCCTCAATTTTTTCCCGAATCTGTCCGATGTAAACCCGTAAATACGCCACATCTTCGCCATGCGCAGCCCCCCAGACATCTTTCAAAATGTCTTTATGAAGCAACATTTTGCCGCAGTTCGTCATGAAATAACGGAGCAAGTCATATTCTTTGGGGGTAAACGGAATCAGGGTATTGTTAAAAAAAACCTCGTGCCGCACCAAATCCATGCGCAGGGGGCCATTGTGCAGTTGAGGCTCCCCCGTTTCCTGCATCGCCCATACACGCAAACTCACGTTAATTCGGGCCAAAAGAATTTCCATATTAAAAGGTTTGACGATGTAATCATTGGCCCCCAAATTCAGGGCCTCAACAATGGTTTCATCTGCCGATTGGGCAGAAATCACAATAATCGGGACCTGGGACCATTCCCGAATGGTTTTAATCAGGGTTTTGCCATCCATATCGGGTAACGTTAAATCCAGCAAAAGCAGATCGGGCTTGGTGGAAAGACATAAACGAACAGCCTGTTTGCCACAGGTGCTTTCGATAATTTTAAAATCCTCGGATTCTAAAAAAATGTTCAGCAGTTTCCGAATCTGAGGTTCCTCATCCACAACGAGGATAATGTTTTTTTTCTTATGAACCGCCATTTTTCAAACATCCCCATTGAAAAACAACATGAAAGAAAAGCGTCATTTCATTATACTATAGCATAAAAAGTGGACACAGGGTGACTTTATTTTTCGTGGATGGCCAAAGGGGGGGGGATGTGCCTTTGCCGCCTGTTTTGCCCATGCTTCCTGTTTCCTTATCCTGAAATTTAGGGTATAAACTGTGTATGGCCATGGCCACAGAAAATCTTGCCTTTATAAGGAAGGAAAAAGGATATGATCCAACGGATTTCTGCACGCATGTTCTTCGCGTTTGGGATGGTGTGTTTTGGGGTGATGATGGGGGCCCCTGCCGCCGTGGCCCAATCCACGGATGAGGGATTCATGATTACGGGGTTAGATCATCCCGAAAGTGTGGCCTTTGATGGCAAATCTTATTACATTTCCAATGTTGGGCAAGAGATGGCCCCCACCGCCAAAGATGGCGATGGGTACATCACACGGGTTTCCCCTGATGGCACAATTTTGGATGCCAAGTGGGCTGAGGGGCTGCATGCGCCCAAGGGGTTGCTGTTTGCCTATGATCGCCTGTGGGTGACAGATATTGATCAGGTTTATGGTTATGACGTTGCCACGGGAAAACTGGACCAGGTGTTTTCTTTGGCCCCCCGCCGCGTTCAGTTTGACCAGCGACCTGTGGCCTTTTTGAATGACATTGTGGCCCTGCCCGACAATCGGTTGTTGATTTCCGGCACCGATTCTGGGCGTTTATACCGCATTTCCCTGTCTGATGGGGCGGTGCAATCGTTTCCTGTGGATCTTTTGCGGGGTCCCAATGGTTTGGCCTTTGATCGGAACGTGGTTTATGCGGTGGGTTTTGGGGATACCGGACAAGGCAACGGCCCTGTGCTGAAAATCACGCGCCAAGGGGAAAACGAATACAGTTTTGTGCAACAGTCCTCCTTGCTGGGGACTCTGGACGGGGTTGCGGTTTATAACGACGGGCTGTTTGTTTCGGATTGGGCCAGTGGGTCTTTGTACCGTATGCCGCTGGCGGGGGGCAAACCCGTACCCGTCATGACGGACCTGTCGGGGCCCGCGGATTTTTTGATTCAGGACGGCAAAGTCTGGCTGCCTGAAATGACCGCCAATCGGGTGATTGTGAAGACGTTTCCGTAACAAAGGACGGATTTAAACGCCCCACAGATTTTCCAAATGATGAATGTTCCCATCAGGGGTGACAATCATGGCATCAAAGCGGATATCGTGCTGGTCATAATGGGGATGATCGGCCAAAAAGCACCCCGCCGCAGTGGCGTAACGTTCTGGGGAAAGGGTGGTGAGGATCTCTCGCCCATGATTCAGGGTGGGGCGGGCTTTGACCTCTATAAACAGGACCAAGGTTTCGCAGCAGGCCACAATATCAATTTCCTGCGCCGGATTGCGATACCGATGGGCCAGAATCTGATAGCCCTGTTGCTGCAGGCGTTCCAAACACCGTTCTTCGGCCCGTCGGCCCGTGGCATCCCCTGTGCGTTTCATGACGTTTGATCCTTAGCTACCTTCAGGGCCAAGGCATACAGGGTTTTCCTTGGCACATCCCACAGCCCTTGGGCCAAGGCCACGGCCTGTTTCACCCCGTGGGCCTGCACCAGCGCTTTGATGTCAGATTCTAGGGTCTGGGGATCCAAAACCTGCGCCGCGATGTGGGCCGCCAGCACCCATTCCCCACCCATAATTTTGGGATCTTGAACGGCGCGAAGGGACAGGGCCTCAGAAACGCTTTGGGGGGCGCCCCTGAACGTGCCCTCGTGCAATTTCGTGATTTCGCGGCACAGCGCAATCTGGGCCTGATCCCCAAAGCGCTGCTGAATGGCCAACAGAACCTTTGTTATATCATGACAGGACACATACCCCACCACGGTGGTTTCGCGGGGCCAATCTAAATCTTTGGGGGTGATAAACCCCACAAACAAAAAACGGTTGGTGGGAAGGCCCGCCATAATCAACCCCGCCACCGCGGCGCAGGGGCCCGGAATGGGAATCACGGGCAGGCCATGATCATGGCACGCCTGAACCAGTTTATACCCAGGATCGGCAATCAAGGGTGTGCCCGCATCGCTGATCAGGGCCACGGCCGCCCCCCCCTGAATGGCCTGAATCATGGTTTGCCGCTGGCGTTCATCCGAAAAATCATGATAGGCCATCAAACGGGATGGGCGAATGGCGTAATGATTCAGTAAGGTGCGACTGGTGCGGGTATCTTCGCAGGCCACGATGTCCGCCTGACGCAAAATATCCAAGGCGCGAAGGGTAATATCTTTTAAATTGCCAATAGGGGTGGCAACAAGGTACAAACCAAAGGAAAGAGAGGCCATACATGATCCAAAAATTCCTGACACTATCCCTGATCGTGACGCTGCTGTCAAATTGCGCCCTGCCAGTGGACACCAACGTTTCCCGCCGCAATGCCCCCGCCCCCCTGACGCAGGTGGGTCCTGATTCAGGGGGCAAGCGAACGCCTCCTTCGAATGTTGTGACCGTGTCGGATGAAATGGCGTTTTCTTCCCCTGATTCCTCCCCGTCTGGCCAAGGATGGCACGTGGCCCTGCTGGTGCCCCAGTCCGGTAAATATCAGGCACTGGGACAGGCGCTGGCCGAAAGTGCCGCGTTGTCGCTGGCCCGTCTGCCCAGTGCCAACCGGTTGCACTTAAGTGTTATGGACACCGCCTCTTTGTCCCAAAGCACAGTGCAGGCGATGAAAGAGCGCATCCTGAAAGAGAACGTCAAGCTGATCATTGGCCCTGTGTTTGCTGAACAGGCGCAGATCCTTCGCGGCGCCTTGGCCAATACTGCTGGGGCGCCGCCCCTGATTGCCTTTTCCAACACCACCAGCATTGCCTCGCCGCCGCTCTTTGTGGCGGGATTTGATCCCTTTGCGGAAATCCTCGCCGCCACCAATGCGCTGGCGGGTCAGGGATCCTGCCATGTTCTGATTTTGCCCGCCACCAAGGCCGGCTATGCTCTAGAGCCTACTTTAAAACAAACCCTGACTGCCAAGGGGGCCCGCGTTCTGGGTATGATGTATTATCAAGAGGCGTCGTTTAAAGACTTGAGCCCCACCCTGACCCAAGCGGCGTCCTCCACCGCCGGATGCACACCCACACCCTCGGGCAATGCTTTCACCACCGTGGTGGCCCTGTCGGGATCCCCGCTAAAGTCTGTTTTGCCGGTTTTAGAGGGCATTGCCAGTGATGTGATTGCACCTGCCCTCGCCCCACCCACCGCCAAGCCTGTGTTTTTTGCCGATGTGGATCAACAGGTTTGGGAAGAGGTGCAGCGCTATTACCAACAGACCTTGGGACGGGATGCGTCCCGTTTGGATGTGATTGCGTATGATATGGTCTCGCTGGCGGCCTATGTGGAACAAAGCGGGGGGGACGCTCAGGCATCCCTGAAAACCGCCGCGGGGTTCAAGGGGCTGGTGGGGCTGTTTCGTTTTCAGGATGCGGGCACCATCCAGCGGACCATGGCCGTTTACAAAAAAGATCAGGGGCAAGTGACCCTGATTGCCCCAGCGGCCCAGCGGTTTGCCCCGTGATTGCATTAACAGAAACCGTTTCCGGCCATTTGATTCAGCGGTATAAACGCTTTTTGATGGATGTTCGACTGGAAAACGGGGATATCATCACAGCCCACTGCCCCAATTCCGGATCCCTGATGGGGGTGAAGGAGGCGGGCATGCCCGTGGTGCTGTCCCATCATCCCAGCCCCAAGCGCACCCATGCCTATACCGCCGAGATGGTGTATGCCGAGGGAACGTGGGTGGGCATCAACACCCAGCATCCCAACCGTCTGGTGAAGGAGGCCCTGCTGGCACGCAACCTGCCCGAAATTTCCGGCTATACCAGCGTTCAGCCAGAGAGCACGGTGGGGCAAAGCCGGCTGGATTTCTTTTTGCCTAACTGGGGGTATGTTGAGGTAAAAAATGCCCACATGAAACGCCAGCCCCATCTGCTGGAATTTCCCGATGCCGTCACGGCGCGGGGGGTTAAGCATTTGAAAGAGCTTTCGCAGTTGGCGGCCATGGGCCATAACGCCGCGCTGATTTATATCGGCCAGCGGGATGACGTGGACCGCTTTGCCGTGGCCCGTGACATTGATCCCGCCTACGGCGCTGCCTTTGACGATGCCCAGCGGGCGGGGGTGATGATGCTGGCCTATACCTGCCATGTTTCACCGGCGGGGATTACGTTGGGGCGGGGGATTGGTGTGTGATGGGGGTGATTCCTCTGATTTTCCCCCCTCCACAACCCCCTTCCTATCCCGCGCTTTTCCCCCTATAGTGGGGGACACGATGATGATCGGAGTTCCATCCATGACGGCCTTGAAAAAAGAAGATCAAGATAAAGAAACCCAAGACAACGCCGCCGCCCAAGAGTACGGCGCGGATTCCATCAAGGTTTTGCGGGGTTTGGAGGCTGTTCGCAAACGGCCAGGGATGTATATCGGGGATGTGCATGATGGATCCGGCCTGCACCATATGGTATACGAGGTCGTGGACAACGCCATTGATGAAGCCCTAGCCGGACACTGTGACCGTGTTGAAGTCACCATTCACAGCGATGGTTCCGTCAGCGTATCCGACAACGGGCGGGGGATTCCCGTGGATATTCATGCCGAAGAAGGCATCTCCGCCGCCGAGGTCATCATGACCCAGCTGCACGCAGGGGGGAAATTTGATCAGAATTCTTACAAAGTCTCAGGGGGTTTGCACGGGGTGGGGGTCTCTGTGGTCAATGCCCTGTCAGAGTGGCTGGAGCTGACCATTTACCGTGACGGCAAAACCCACCAAATGCGCTTTGCCCACGGGGACGCCGTGGCCCCCTTGGCCGTGGTGGGCGATGCGCAGGGGAAAAAGGGCACCACCGTGCGCTTTTATCCATCCGTTGAAACCTTTTCCGCCATTGTTTTTGATTATATGACGCTGGAACACCGGTTGCGCGAGCTGGCGTTCCTGAATTCCGGCGTATCCATCACCTTGATGGATGAACGCGGGGAAGAAGACCAGCGCACGGATTTTTGTTATCAGGGGGGAATTTCCGCCTTTGTTGGGTATTTGGATCGGGCAAAGCAACCCATTAGCTCCACCATTTCCATTGAGGGGGAACGCGAAGGTGTCTCCGTGGAAATTGCCCTGCAATGGAACAACAGCTATCACGAAAACGTGCTGTGTTTTACCAACAACATCCCGCAAAAGGACGGGGGAACGCACTTGGCTGGTTTTCGGGGCGCCTTAACCCGCACCGTGAATCAAATGACGGCGCTGGCCCCCGCCAGCAAGCGGGATAAAATCTCACTGACCGGTGATGACGTGCGCGAGGGATTAACCTGTGTTGTGTCCGTCAAGGTCCCCGATCCCAAATTTTCATCCCAGACCAAGGATAAATTGGTCAGCTCTGAGGTCCGCCCTGTGGTGGAAACCGTCTGTGTGCAGAAACTCAGCCAGTGGTTAGAGGAACATCCGGCCGAGGCCAAGCAAATCGTGGAAAAGGCCTACGAAGCCGCCTCCGCGCGGGAGGCCGCCCGAAAAGCCCGCGAACTCTCCCGCCGCAAAGGGGCGCTGGATATTGCCAACCTGCCCGGGAAATTGGCCGATTGTTCCGAAAAAGACCCCAGCCTGTGCGAGCTGTTTATTGTTGAGGGGGACAGCGCCGGCGGTTCCGCCAAACAGGCCAGATCACGAGCCAACCAAGCCATTTTGCCCCTGCGTGGAAAAATCCTGAACGTTGAGCGGGCCCGTTTTGACCGCATGCTGAATTCCGAGGAAATTGGCACACTCGTCACCGCCCTTGGCACCGGTATTGGGAAAGATGACTTTAGCGTTGAAAAACTGCGCTATCACAAAATCATCATCATGACTGACGCCGACGTGGATGGATCGCACATTCGCACGCTGCTTTTGACGTTTTTCTTTCGCCAAATGCCAGAGCTGATTGCCGGCGGGTATCTGTACGTGGCCGAGCCCCCCCTGTACCGTGTGCAGCGCGGCAATTCCGAGGTTTACCTGAAAGACGAAGCGGCGTTGGACCGATACCTGCTGAACAACATTGTGGATCATGCGGTTCTGACCCTCAGCGATGGCAGCCAGAGATCCGGCGGGGATGTTCGGGATGTTCTGGAAAAACTCAGGGCGTGCGAGGGATCTTTGGACTATCTGGGCCGCAAATACGGCCACAAACAGGCCTTTGTAAAGCTGGCCATGAAAGGCATGCTGGGGATGGAAGGGCTGTATCAACCTAGCGCGGTCCTAGACGCCCTGAATGCGGGGGATGCCAACCCGTGGTCCCTATCGAACAATGATAATGATGGCATGACCTTTCAGCGCACCGAAGATGGAATTCTGCGGACCTTGGTGTTGACGGTGGGCTTGCTGAGATCCCATGAAGCGCAAAAGGTCAACGCCGCGCGGGATACGCTGGCCCTGTTTGAAAACACGGCCCGCCTGACCCTGAAAGACACCGTGCACCGCATTGACAATCCCCTGGATGTCATCACGGTGGGGTTTGAACAAGCCAAAAAGGGCCTGTCCATCCAGCGGTACAAGGGTTTGGGGGAAATGAACCCCGATCAGTTGTGGCAAACCACACTGGATCCCGCCGCCCGCAGCCTTTACAAAGTCCACGTGAACCACCACGACGAAGCCGAACAGCTGTTTTCCACCCTGATGGGCGACGTTGTGGAACCCCGCCGCGCCTTCATTCAGGAAAACGCGCTGAAGGTGAAGCGATTGGATGTGTAGGGATTACATCACACGCAACCCCTGTCAACAAATAAGTCCTTGAAAAAAATATAGTTTTCATGTAAGATTCATTTATGTTTGAATGGGATGAGGACAAGCGGATAAAAAATATCCTCAAGCATGGCTTGGATTTTTTGGAAGCGCCGTTTCTGTTTGATAACCCTCGCAAACTAACGTTTGAATTTTTTGTCAGAAATGAAGAACGTTTTTTGGATATGGCCGTAAACAAGGAAACGCTATGTTGTTTGGTTTACACCAAAAGAGGTGAAAACATCCGATTGATTTCTTTCAGAAAAGCCAGCAGAAAAGAGAGGAGACGTTATGAAAATAACAAGAATGACTAGGGAACAAATGCTCAAGGCGACCAGCTTATCCGACTGGGACCGCGCCATGGCTATCCCAGATGAGGACCTCGACACCAGCGATTTTGACATTGACCAAGCGGTGTTGGTGCATCCAGTCCAAAGGCAAAAACCTTCCAAAAGCATACCTCAGTCCGCCCACGATAGCCATCCCTGATGGGGGATGTGCTGGACCCCAGACGCGCCTTCCACCCCCGCACTTTTCTTTGGGCCTCAAGGGGTCCGCTGCGCCAAGCCGAAAAAAACCGTCCCGTCCCGCCGTATTTATCGTTTGATGGAAACAATTTTTCCCCTGTTTGTAAGAATTTTTTTTAAGAGAAGCCAAAGCAATCATACAATCATAGGTATGTTTTCCCTGAAATAGGGGCCGTATATTGCAGTGCAAAAAAATTTTCCTTTTGATTCTTCCCAGAAAAACATACCCCCCCCTATCATTTTTGTGCATAGCAGCAATTTTTTCAGGAAAAACAATGTTTTTCTTGAATTTCAATGGGCAGTCATGCTATCTTTAATGAAACAACAAAAAACGTCACGGTTATTTTTTTAAGGAGTCAGTCATGCCCAACATCCAAAGTCATGCTTTGTATTTAAAATGTCTAAAACCCCAACCCCATCCAGAAAAAAATGATTGTCTGGTGGTCACCACAGATTTGCCTGGGGCAATGATTCGCGATGCCATTGAAAGCTTGCAAGTTCTCTCGATTCCCCATCAGTTAATCACGCTTCAGGGACGTACCAATCTTTGTTTATCCCGCTCGGCCTATGAAGAGGCTATGACGTTAAGGGTGGATTAAAGGGTTTTCTGGCATAGTTCAGGGCCCCTTTGGGGGGGAGCCCCCCCCAAAGCCTTGATGATCTTGTTTAGATGCTTTTCCTTCATGGTATGCTTTTGAATAACGCTTCTCTTTATAGCCAACAGGACAAAGACGAACAGGCCATCCTGCTGCGTTTGGCGCAGGGGCCCGATCCCTTTATCCGAAAAACAATTCTTTTGAATCCTGCGGTACCCATTGCTGCCTACGCACTGTTTGCTCAGGATCCTGAGGTGAGTCTGCGCGAAGAAAATGCTATTATTTTAGCAAAAAAAATGATAAGTTATTCAGATAAGCCAGAGCAAGTGCCGGAGTGGTTGGTGTCTGTATTAACGATGTGTGCGCGGGATGTTGTGGACAGTGTTCGGGTGGGGATGGCGGTGACGCTGCGCCTGTGCGGGGCATTGCCGCGGGGGCTGCGTATGCTGCTGGCCAAAGATCCCAACCCTGAGGTTTCAGGCCCCATTTTGCGATCTTGCCCATCCCTAACCGAGGTGGATTGTGAAGAAATTATCATGGAGCCCACCGTCACAGAAATAACCTTGCAAGCCCTTTCTGAGCGGGGCGATCTTTCCCCCGCGCTAACCCAGCGCCTGCACAATCAGCAGGGGCGTATCCGTGATTTGCGATTGCTGCAACAGGGGTTAAAGCAGGCTCTGGAACACAAAAAAAGTGGCACCTTAACCGATGAAGCCGTTTACGAAGCCGCCAAAGCCAAAGACCGGTTTTATGTCATCGGGGCCCTCAGCCTGTTATCCCGTAAAAACCATGAACAGGTTCAGCGCGTTCTAGAAGCCCAAAGCCCCATGGGGATCCTCAGCCTGTGTTGGATCAGCGACCTATCCGCCCGCACGGCCTATCAGATTCAGCTGCATATCGCTGGCATCCTGCCACGAAAAGCCCTCGCCCCTGCCCAAGGGGGCGGATACCCCTTCACCGATCGCCAAATGGCTTGGAATGCTGATTTCATAGACACCTTGGTGTCTGAGGCGCGATCCTAACAAACGCTTTTTGATTCCCCCTATCGCTGCCGCCAAGCGGCGGCCAGCCCCCCAAGGCCCATCATAGCAAACGAGGCCCATAATAATGTCATCCCAGGGCGAATATGGACACGCACGGAAATCTGCTGCCCATCTTCGGACAATCCCGCCAACAGAAACCCCTGATCCTGCCATGGGGTTCGGGTTAGGGTCATTTCCGATGTGACGGTTTTTCTGGTTTTGTAATGTCGTCTGGCGAGGGTTAATGTGCTCTGGCGCTTACCATGAACGCGATCAACCTCGGCCAGCAGGGCGGTGTACATGGGGAAATCCTGCGTAAAAACGCGCCGCAGGGTCAGGGTTTCCCCCTGAAAAACCACCGGCGTGTTGGTTTTTAAATCCAAAGCCACGTCCTTTTGTCCGTATCCATAACCCAAAATGGCAATGGCAAACAGGGGCATGGCCAAATGGCCCAAGGTTCGGGCGATTTTAACCCGCCGTGCCTCCGCCAGAACCGACACCAGCAGACTGGCGGGCAGCAACGTCCACAACTGGGCCCAACCACTCAGGGGCAAAACCGCCGCCAAGATCACGGCCAAAATCAGGGTAATGCCCATGGTTTTAACAGTCCAGAATTTCACCCCCCCGGGCAAAAACACCAACACCCCGATGGAAAGGGCCATCAGGGGCAACACTGTTTGGTTATAAAACCCCGCCCCCACAGACAGGGCGTCATGAAACACAGACAGGGCAAAAAACGGATAAAACAACCCCAAACCCACCAACGCCGCCGTGCCCAGCACCAGATAATTTTGCATCCCCATTAAAAAAGGACGGGACCCCAGCGCAATGGTGGGATCTTGCGCGGGGGGAAAGGTGGCCCGTCGCCAGAGCACGGCCAGAAAAACGGTGTGAATCATCAGCATCACCAGCAGCAGAAATCCCCTGAAGGTATCCGACACAAAACTGTGCACCGAAATCAGCAATCCTGACCGCACCAAAAAGGTGCCCAGCCAGCACAACGTCCACGCCAGAAAGCTGTATAGCAACGCACAACGATAAAATGTTTGTCGGGTTTTGGCCTGCGGCGCGGCATGCAAGAGGGCCGTTAGCACCAACCACGGCAACAACGACGCATTTTCCACCGGATCCCAAAACCACCATCCCCCCCAGCCCAACTCGCGGTAGGCCCACCACGCCCCAAGGCCAATGCCAATGCCCAAAACACTCCACGCCAGCGCAATGGTCAAACGCCACAAACGCATCAAAGGGGGGGTCAAAGGAAAAGGCTGCGTCAACAAACCGCAGGCCACAACACTGACCAAGGCCGTTAACGCATACCCCGCAAACAAAATCGGGGGATGAATCAACAGCCCCTGATCATGCAGCAGGGGGTTCAGGCCCAAAGCCGGCTCCCCCATTGAGGGGGCAAAGGGGGAGCCCGTAAACAACAGATATGTCCCCATCAAAAACCCCAGCAGGGCATGACAGCGATGGGCCTGCCGTTGAAAGGGGACAGGAAAATCCCCTTTCCTGAGGAAGAAAAACCCCGCCGCGCCGATCATGGCCCACCACAACAATAACGACCCCTGATGATTTGCCCATGTTGAGGCCAAACGAAATGGCAAGGTATCCCCCCATGCACCACTTTCCGCCACCAAAGCCAAGGACACATCCGAGGACGCAAACGCCCCCAGCAAAATCACAAAACACACAGACGGAAAAACAGACTGAACCCGCCACATCCACGGATGGGGGTTTAACAGGGTTGCAAAGGCCAACAAAGAGGCCAGCCACAACATGGCTTCACCCAACAGACCGATCAATGGCCGCCTCCCTCTGGTTTGGGTTTGGGTTTGGGGGCCTCTTTTTTGTCTTTTTTATCGTTGTTTTTCTCGTCCTTTTTCTCGTCTTTTTCGGGATCAGCGGCGGGTTCCGGTTCGGGTTCAGGTTCCGGCTTGGGGGCGTCCAGAAACAAACGTCCCTGATACGACAGGGGCACAAACGTCAGCTGGGCATAATTCTGGGGCAGGGTTTTCACCCATTCTTTCACATCTTTAAAAACAATGGGATAGGGGGGCAGGATGCCGATGGCGGATCCCTGTTTCAGGGCGGTTTGGGCCAATGTTTTGAAAAAAGCCTCTCTTGCCTCAATCGATTCCAAACGCAACGTCACGCGGGCATAGGGCAAATCCCCGTTTTTCCAGCGTTTTTCATTCACGGTGGCCTGCGTGCCCTCTGCGGCATCCACGTACATCAACCCCCGCGCGGTCATCTGGGACAGGATTAAATCCATCACCGGCGCATCATAGCGGGCAATTTTCCCCATCATGGGGATCATCCCGATATATCCTTGGGATGTGGCCATTTGCTGAAAAACCATCTCTTGATTTTTTTCAGGCAGGTTGCCCGTCAGCAGGGCCATTTGGCCAGGATCGCTATAGGGATAATTGCGTGTTTCCAGCGCCAAGGACAGCAGAGTTTCAAACCCAGCATCACGGGCGTTTTGCATTTGGGAAAAAACGTCCTCAGCATAGGGATTAAAGGCCAAAGCCACCCCTGACGGCAAAACGGTTTTGGCCTGATCCAGCAAGGTGGGATTCATCCCCATCTGCTCCACCACCAACGACACCGTGGCATAGGGGGGTTTTTCCGGCCATAAATCAGATCTGGCATACACCTGCCAAGGGGTGCGATCGGGGCCAGACCCCCGTTTGGGCACAAAGCCAAAGGCGCTACGCTCGACCAAATCTTGGGCCACCGCCGATGAAAACGAAGGCGGAACCGTGTCCTTTTCCGGCACCTTAGCAGAGGATGCGGGGCGTGGTGATGGGACAGTTTCCGGCTGAACCGGCGGGGACGTCACGTCATCAAGCACATCAAAGGGTGATGTTTCAGAATGGTCCTGAAACACAAACAGCAGCAAAGCCACAAAAACCAAAAAACCAACGTTCAGCAGAATGACGACCCACGGGGCCACACGGGAAACCAAAAAGGAAAGGAAGCGCCGAATCACAGTTTTTGTTCATCATCAACTTTGCGTTCACGGGCCCGCGTTAAAATGGCATCCTCCATCTGCGTGGCCATGGCGGCATTGGTTTTCTGGTCAACCCAATCGTTTTGTTTGGGACCCCGTTTCTGGTGAAAAACGGTCACCTTAATACCGCTGGCCTGCAGGGTTTTTGATGTGATGAAGGCATTGATTTTAAACCGCTCGTTGGGGGTTTCGGGCATGGAATACCAGTCTGTGATAATGACCCCGCCAAAGGGATCCGCCGAGGCAATGGGCATAAACGATACGGTATCCAGCGTGGCTTTCCATAAATACGCATTCACCCCAATGCCGTTATCTTCCGCGGCCGCCCTGTCCTGTGACCCGGGACCAAAAAGCGTGATGCCCTTTTCATTGTTGGTGATGGTGCCGACCTTTTCCCGTCGCTTGCCAGTCTCGCCTTTGGGATAGGTGGGGTCGGTCTTGATGTCTGACGTGCTGCACGAAACGATAAAAAAAGAAAAACACATCAACAGCGCAAACCGTGAAACCGTCATAAACCCATGCTTTCATGATGAAATTTTTTTTCAGCAGAGGAAAAATTCCCCTTGGAACCGACTATACCCCCCTTGCCCCCCGTTCGCAAGAGAGAAGCAGGTTGGAGAAGCAGGCGGGCTTGCTGCCTTAGCCAAACCTGATAAGCCCATTCTAGAAACCACGGCTGTGTGCCTTAAAAAACCAACGATTCCCTTAAACGATCCACAACCTGACCCAGTTTGACACCAGCGGATCCTTTGATCAGAATCAGGTCCTTGGGCTTTAGAGTTTTAATGAAGGCATCCCCCAACGCGGCCACGTCGGGAACGCACAGGCCCTGTTGATGCTTGGGCAGCTTGGCGTGCAGAGCGGCCATGGCGGGGCCCACGGTGTGAACGGTGGTGATGGGCTTGCCCACCAGATCATCCAGCAGGGCGGTATGATACGCCGCGCTGTGTTTGCCCATTTCCAGCATATCGCCAAGCAAGGCTATACGCCGCCCCGAACATGGCAACGCCGCCAGCCGTTGCAACGCCGCCCGCATGGATGCCGGCGAGGCATTATAAGCATCATGAATGATCCGCACGCCGGATAGGTCCAGGATATTCCCCCGCCCCGAAGGACGCTGAAATGTAGACAGAGCGTCATAGGCCGTTTTCACGTCCGCCCCCGCCATCCCCACTGCCGTCAGGGCGCAAACAATACAGGCCTTTAGGGCGGGATCATCCGCATAATCTGTCAAATCAAAGGACAATCCCTGCCATTCCCACACAGTTCGGTTGGCCAGACCCGCCGTGGGAACGGATACATGATGCCGCGCCCCACTGTTTTGGGCGGCATTGAAAAGAACATCGGTATAGGCATGATCGTCCCCGTACAGGGCGATGCCACCGATGGCCAGCCCTTCAAAAATTTCCGCTTTGGCCAGCGCAATGTCCCTGAGGGAAGAAAAATTGCCGATATGGGACGGGGCCACCGTCGTCACCAGCGCCAAATGGGGCCGCACCAGATGGGTGAGATCCCGCAGCTCTCCCGCATGATTCATGCCCATCTCCACAATGACAAAAGACGCCTGCTTGGGGCAGCGCATCAACGTCACCGGCACGCCCAGATGATTGTTATAATTGCCCGTGGTGGCCGTTGTGACCCCTTGGGGGGACAGCATGACGCGCAGAATCTCTTTGGTGGTGGTTTTTCCCACACTGCCTGTAATGCCGATGATAAAGGCATCATCCAGTTGGTTTCGGCGATAACGGGCCAGCGCCTGCATGGCGGCAAAGGTATCTGAAACCCGAAGGACGCGGGGGTCGGGGTGGGCTTCCTCTGACAACACCGCCCCCGCCCCCGCCGCCAAAGCCGCGTCGATATAATGGTGACCATCATGGTGATCCCCGCGCAGACAGACAAACAGGTCCCCCTCTTTCAGGGTGCGGGTGTCCAAAGACACGCCGGTGATGCTCAGGGGTTCGCTGCAACGTAAAGAAAGTGCCGCGTTGATCTCCGCTGTGGTCCAGAGTGTCATGATAAAATTTCCCCAAAAAAAGAACGAATGGCAGCATGATCCGAAAACGGAATCGTGTCTTGGCCTATGATTTGCCCCTGCTCGTGGCCTTTGCCGGCGATGATGACGGTGTCGCCAGCCTTGGCCGCCCTTAGGGCCGCATGAATGGCACCGCCGCGATCGGGAATCTCTGTGGCGTTGGGACAAGCCGCCATGATGGCCTGACGAATCAGGGCGGGATCCTCGAATCTGGGATTATCATCCGTGATGTAAACGCCATCGGCCAAACGATAGGCCACGGCCCCCATCAACGCCCGTTTGCCTACATCGCGGTTGCCTCCGCAGCCAAAAACCACCAACAAACGGCCAGCGGTGTGGGGGCGCAGGTTGTTCAGGGCCTTTTCCAAAGCATCCGGCGTATGGGCATAATCCACAAACACAGAAACATCGCCGCTGTGGACGTTTTCCATCCGGCCCACCACACCGCGCAGCCCTGGCAAAACAGACACAATATCACGAAAATCATGGCCGCACCCCAGCAACAGCCCCACGGCGGCGGCCACGTTTTCCGCCTGAAACGTCCCATAAAGCGGCAGCGTCAGGGGGGACCTGTGCCCACGATACACCAAGGTCATCTGCAGACCCTGCGGGGTGGGCTGTAAATCCTGAATATCCAAATCACGCCCCAAACGCAAAACGCTCAGGCCACGTTGGCGGCAGGCTTCCTCTAAAGACTCCGGCAACTCGGCCCCCAAAACGGCGGTATGGGTGGGCTTTAAGACGTTCAGAAACAAACGGGCCTTGGCGGCAAAATAGGCATCAAACGTTTTGTGATAATCCAGATGGTCCTGCGTGAAATTGGTCCATGCAGCGGCCAGCAGCCTGACCCCATCCAGCCGGTGTTGATCGAGGCCGTGGCTTGAGGCCTCAAGCGCCACGTGCTGAATGCCGGTTTGGGCAAAATCCCTCAACTGACGATGCAGCGTGATGGGATCGGGTGTGGTTAAACTGTCAGAAAGGACAAAATCCCGCGTGGTTTGCACCCCCAGCGTTCCCATGGCGGCAGAGGGCAAGCCCAAAGCCATCCACAAATGATGACAAAAATTGGCCACCGAGGTTTTGCCATTGGTGCCCGTCACGGCCACCACGGTTTCCGGCTGGGGTCCAAAGGCGGCGGCGCAAAACACACTCAGCGCCCACCGCGCCGAGGGCACCACAAAAACCGGCACCTCAGCGGCAACAGGGTGGCAGGCCACCACCGCCACAGCCCCGCGGGCGATGGCATCAGGGATAAAGGTAGCGCTGTCAACACCCCCGCCCTCTAGCGCGAAAAACACATCGCCGGATTGCACCCTGCGAGAATCAAAGGAAAGGCCCGTAAAACGGGGAAAATTATCCGGCAAAACCACCCCCAAAGGGGCAAGATCACTGGTCGTCGGGGGACAAAGAAACGGCGTCATCATCGGCTATTGGGGGGCTGGTGGTGTTGGCATCAGAGACAATGGCATCGGGGGACTCTATCACAGGTTTGGGCATGATCCCAAGCAAAGGAGAGGCTTGATCCACAATTTTGGCCACCACCGGCGCCGCCACCCAACCGCCTGTGGCGTAACCGTAGGTGTCTTTGGTGGGAACGGGCTCATCCACCATGGCATACACCACAATTTGGGGATCCGACATGGGATAGGCCGCAATAAAAGAGGCCATGCGTTTGTTGCGGCTGTACCCCCGTCCCGTAATTTTTTCTGCGGTGCCTGTTTTCCCCCCGACTTCGTACCCTGGAACATCCGATTTCCCCCCCGTGCCCGAGGCCACAACGGACCGTAAGATGGTGCGCATCATGGCCGAGGTTTCAGGTTTAATCACCGTGGTTCCCATGACGGGACCCACGGTTTTTTCAAAATGCAGCGGCACCATCACGCCATTGTTCACCAGGGCCCCAAACGCCTGAACCAGCTGCATGGCCGAAACGGACAGGCCGTGACCAAAGGCCACGGTGGTGCGGTAAACTTCGCTCCAATTTTGGGGCAACATGGGCTTGCCAATTTCATCAAAGGGAACCATGGCTGTATCCAGCAATCCAAACTTTTGCAAAAAACGCCGTTGGTCTGGTCCGGAAACACGACTGATGATGTGGGCCGTGCCGATGTTCGAGGAATGAATCATAACCTCGGTGGCCGTCATCTGGCCCTGTTTGGGTTTAAAATCCCGAATGGTGAAACGGCCGATTTTTATGGGCTCGCCTACGGGAAAGGTGTCTGTCATGGTGATGGCCCCCTGATCCAGCGCTGTGGCGATGGAAAAGCTTTTCATGGTGGATCCCATTTCGTAAACCCCTGTGACGGGACGGTTCAGACGCTGATCCTCGCTGGCCCGCTGAACGGCATTCAAATCAAAATCAGGATACGATCCCAACGCCAGAACATCCCCCGTTTTCACACTGGCCACCACCACCATGCCGGCCACGGCTTTGTGTTTGTCGATGGCCTCCTTCAGAGCCCGCATGCTGAGGTCCTGAATGCGGCTGTCAAGGCTGAGGACAAAGGGATTGGAACGATTCACCAAATTTGGGTCATAGGCCCGCTCAATACCGCTGAGTCCGCTGCGGTCTGTGTCGGTGTAGCCGATCAAATGGGCGGCCAGTCGGGCTTTGGGATAAATCCGGCGGGGTTCATAAAACGATTCCACCCCAGGTAAGCCCAGATAGTTAATGGCATAAAATTGTTTGGGGGTTAAATAACGGGCAATCCAGACAAAATGTTTTTTGGATGTCAGGCTGTTTTTGATGGTGGCACATTCCTGCGCGGTGAAGACGCGGCACAGGGCCTTGGCCGTTTCCTTAGGGTTTTTCAGGCGCGATGGGTTGGCATACACAGAATACGTCATCAGGTCTGTGGCCAGCAGGCGCCCCTCTCGATCCACGATATCCGCACGCTTGGGCACTGTTTCAGGGATAAAAGGATCATTGCCCATCTCCCCCAAAGACAGCTGCACCAGCCGGCCGGCAATGAGGAGCATAATCAGCCCGAGGCCCCCCAAGACAAGGATCAGGCGACGACGCGCCATGGCCAGCGGTGAGGAAAGATGGGTTTTTTTTGTTTTTGCCATACCGCGGACTATAGCGGGACAACAGGGGATGCTCAAGCAAAACGAAAAAGCCCCAACGTTTTCACGTCAGGGCCTCTTTTTTCAAAAATTCTGAAAAAAACTACTTCTTCAGAACGGTGATGGAGCGACGGTTTTTGGACCAAGCGGACTCGTCAAAACCAGCAACAGCAGGGCGCTCTTTGCCAAAGCTGATGGTGGTGATGCTGCCAGAAGAAACACCGGAAGCGACCAAGAAGTCTTTTGTGGCGGTGGCACGACGGGCACCCAGAGCAAGGTTGTATTCACGGGTTCCGCGCTCGTCGGTGTGACCTTCGACGATCAGGGCCAAATCAGGGTTGGTTTTCAACCATTCAGCTTGCTTGCGCAGAGTGGCTTTGGCGTCTTCGTCCAAAGCGTGGCTGTCATAAGCAAAGTACACGTTGGCGCCAACAGCGGCGTCAAAGGCACCTTGTTTTTCGTTGATCTGGCTCAGATCTGTACCATAGGTGGTGACGTTAACATCACTGGCGGTTGTGCTGGTGGTGGTTTCGGACAATTCGTTTCCTGTGGAAACGTTGTCTTCACCGCCGGCACAGGCAGCAACAGCGACCAAAAGAGAGACGGACAAAAGAATTTTTTTTATCATAGGGTTACCTTAACGTTGATGATGAATGAATAACTGCGCAGGATGCCGGAGATTTTCAATCTCTTTTTCACAAGCGACTGTGAATATACATTTTTTTTTACCAAAGAAAAGGACTTTTATCAAAAAAAAAGGATGAGAAAAATTTGCGTGTATCATTTCGAACACAGGGGGCAAAAGCAAAAAGCAGACAAAGGGATTTCTTTGCCTGCTTTTTGGGTCTTTTTTGCGTATCTGTCTGATTTTTAGGGATTTCTTTAAAAGTGAGTTGCCCTAAGGGAATCAGAAAGGCTTATCCCTTTTTCTTATTGGATGGATTCAACCGATCCCGCAGGATTTTTCCAGATTTGAAAAATGGGGTGGCTTTGGCGGCAACAAACACGGATTCCCCTGTTTTGGGATTTCTGGCTTGGCGCTGGTCGCGATGACGTACGGCAAAGGATCCAAAGCCCCTGAGTTCAACGCGGCCGTTATGGGCCAAGGCTTGGGTAATTTCCTCGAAAAACAAAACCACGGCCTCTTCAACCTGTTTGGCGGTCAGGTGTGGGTTTTCTTTGCACAAGGCATCAATAAGTTCAGAGCGTTTCATAATCAATACACCTTTCTAACACGACAAATAATAAACAAATCAGAGGGACGGCATGACCCGCCCCTCTCTACCTCCCCCCTTTATATCAAGAAGAGGCTTCATCTTTTGAGGTTTTGGCACTGGCACTTTTCTTAATGGCAGGGCCCAAGATATCGCCCAAACTGGCGCCGCTGTCGGCGGAACCATATTCAGCCATCATTTGCTTCTCTTCTTTGATTTCACGGGCTTTGATGGACAGGGTGATTTCCTGCTTGGACAGATTCAGGGCGGTAATCAGGGCATCAATCTTTTCGCCTTTGGCAAAACGATCGGGCCTCTGCTCGCTGCGATCCCGTGATAAATCGGATCTTTTGATGAAGAGAGGTTGATCAAAGTTCGCCAGAGTTACATGAATCCCACCATCCTTGATTTCCGATATGGTACAGGTCACGATATCGCCCTTTTTCAGCTTGACAGCGGCGGGGGTGGGGGCGGCTGAGGAAGAAACCTCCGCAGCCTTCGATGCGCTGGGCTGGGCCGCCTGCACGGAGGCATTAGCCCCAAGCGTTACAGACATTTCCGCCGGATCCACTTTTAACACGGTCACCGCCATCACATCGCCCTTGGCAATGCTTTTCAGGGCCTCGGCCCCTGAGCCCTGGGGGGTGAAATCATCGGCGTTCAAGGTGCCACGGATGCCACCATCCAGCTCAATAAGCAGTTTGGTGTTATAGGTGCGCACCACAACCCCTTGCAATGGAGTACCCTCAGGGTTTTCATCTGCAAAGCGTTTGTAGGGGTTATCCTGACACTGTTTCATGCCCAGACTGATGCGGCGTTTGTCGGTGTCCACATCCAGAACCATGACATCCACATCTTGGCCGATGTTGACAACTTTCTTAGGATCGGGGTTTTTGTCTGCCCAAGAAATTTCAGACATGTACACCAGACCCACAATGCCAGGCTCCAATTCCACAAACGCCCCATAATCGGTGACGCTGCTGATGCGTCCGGTCAGTTTGGTGCCCACGGGGAATTTGGTGACGGCCACTTTCCAGGGGTCTTCCTCCAGATGCTTCATGCCCAGAGAAATGCGCTTGGTTTCTGGGTCGATTTTGGTGATTTGAACCTCGATGGTTTGGCCAATTTCCAACGCTTCGCTGGGGTGATTGACGCGGCGCCATGAAATATCGGTGACGTGCAACAATCCATCCACACCGCCCAGATCCACAAACGCCCCAAAGCGGGTGATGTTTTTGACCACCCCTTTGACAACCTGTCCCTCGATGATGTTTTTCAGGAACTCTTCGCGGGCTTCGGTGCGGGATTCTTCCAAAATGGCACGACGGGACACAATAATGTTGCCGCGTTTTTTGTCCATTTTCAAAATCTGGAACGGCTGTTCAATGTTCATCAACGGTCCCAGATCCCGTATGGGGCGCACATCCACCTGACTGTTGGGCAGAAACGCCACAGCCCCCTGCAAATCAACCATCAAACCACCCTTAACACGGCTGAAAATTTTTCCGGTGGTGGGCTCATCTTTGGCGTAGGCTTTTTCCAATTCAATCCACGCCTCTTCACGGCGGGCCTTTTCACGGCTCAGCACAATGGCTCCGTCGCGATCTTCGTAACGATCCACGTAAACATCGACTTCATCACCCACGGCGGGTGTTTTGCCATCGGCTTGCTCAAATTCCTGTAAAGGGACCATACCCTCAGATTTTAAACCCACTTCAATCAGGGCAAAGCCCCCAAAAAGATCCATAACGTGACCGCGCAGAACAGAGCCCTCAATTTTGCCCTCCGCCCCTAAAACTTCATCCAGCAACGCGCCAAAGGATTCTTTGGATTGAGATGTTTGCTGTGCTTTGTGGTGTTGCATGAACAATGCCCTTGATTTGGTTAATGAAAGACCTCCCTTATACGATGCTGTTTTTGTTTATGCAAGGCCGTCAGCGCTTTTTTTTGTTTATTTTCTTTGGGGGGGCGTAGGATAGAACCCTGCTCTCTCTTTGATTTTGTATTTTGATATTCAGAATAAACCGTTTATCCTGAAAAAAATACCAAAGCGTGATTCATCATGGGACGATGGCCAGTCATTTGCCAGCACAAGCCGGACATTGATAAAATAACCCACCGTTACGGCGTGGATCGTGTGGGCGTTTTTGGATCAACCGTCAGAGGGGAGGACACCCAAAAAAGTGACATTGATTTCATCATTGAGTGGCCAGCCCCCCATAGTTTGTTTGACCGCATGGATTTGGCGGAGGAACTGAGTCATCTGCTGGGTGCCCCTGTGGATTTAATCTTGGCCCCTCGCTTGCATCCCTCTATTAAGGAAAACGTTTTAAGGGAAACGGTGTGGCTGTGAAGGATCAGACATCCATGCCTATGATGGTGTTGATCCCTTAGAGGTTTGGTTAGTGATTGAAAAAGAGCTTCCAAAATTAAAAAGCGAAATTCAAACACATCTTTAAATTTCCCCACCCACGCCATAGTCTGCTATCATGCTCCCCCAAACAACACTAAGGCGTGGATAAGCCCTCTATGACCCTGCTGCTCAGCCTTGAAGACATCTGCCTGAATATGGGGGGAAAGCCCCTGTTTCAGGACACAACCCTCTATATTGGGGAGGGAGAGAAAATCTGTCTGGTGGGGCGCAATGGGGCGGGGAAGACCACCTTGATGCGTCTTTTGATGGGGGAGATGGAACCTGACACCGGTAAGCGCACCCTGTATCCAGGGATGCGGATTGGGTATTTGGCCCAGCAGGTGGCCTTTGATCCGTCGGAAACGGTGGCGTCCTTTGTCCGTGCTGGCTTGGCGGGGGATGAATATCGGGATTATCTGGTGGACATGGTGATGGATCCCTTGGATCTGCGGCCCTCGGCATTGCTGGGATCCCTCTCAGGGGGGCAGCTGCGGCGGGCGGCGCTGGCCCAAAGTCTGGTGGATGCGCCGGACCTGCTGATGCTGGATGAACCCACCAACCATTTGGATCTGGGGGCCATTGCGTGGCTGGAGGATTATATTGCGGGGTACGCCGGCGCCATTCTGTGCGTGTCCCATGATCGGGCGTTTTTAAAGGCCATATCCCAAAAAACCCTGTGGATTGATCGGGGGCAGGTGCGCACCCTGAATCGGGGATATGCCCATTTTGACGACTGGATGCAGGGCATTTTGGATCAGGAAGCCCGCACCCTGCAAAACATGGAAAAAAAACTAGAACAGGAAGTTGCCTGGACCCAAGGGGGCATCACCGGACGGCGCAAGCGTAACCAGAAACGCATGGACAACCTGCATGCCCTGCGGGCCAAGCTGAAGGCGGACAAGGCCGCCTTTCGTCAAACCATCCGAACCGTGGCGCTGGATCCGTTGCCGGCGGGGGATGTGTCCAAGCTGATGATTGAATGCAAGGGGGTCACCCATGGCTTTACCCATGACGATCACACACAGATGATGATGAAGGATTTTCATTTCCGCCTGATGCGGGGGGATCGCATTGGCCTGCTGGGGAAAAATGGATCAGGAAAATCCACGTTTTTGAAAATCTTGCTCGGGCAAATGACGCCCGATAGCGGCCACATCCGCCGCGCCAAAACATTAGAGCCTGCCTATTTCGATCAATCCCGAAGTGACCTAGACCCCAGCAAGAGCCTGTGGGAAACCCTGTGTCCTGATGGGGGCGATTATATTTCTGTCGGGGGATCCCTGCGGCATGTGTGCGGGTATTTAAAGGATTTTCTGTTTGATCCCAAACAGGCCCGCGATGCCGTCAGCACATTATCCGGCGGGCAGCAAAACCGTTTGATGTTGGCCAAGGTGCTGGCCAACCCAGGCAATCTGCTGATTTTGGATGAGCCCACCAACGATTTGGATATGGACACGCTGGACCGATTGCAGGACATTCTGGCCAACTATGAGGGCACCCTGCTGCTGGTCAGCCATGATCGGGACTTTTTGGACAATACCGTCACCAAAGTTCTGGCCTTTGAGGGCGAGGGCGTTATAGAGGGATATATGGGCGGGTACACCGATTATCTGGAACAAAAAGCCCAAAAAACAGGACAAAAACCCACCGCCAAAGCCAAGGCCCAAGCCAAGATCCAATCCACGGCCCCAGCGCCCGTCACCTTTGAAAAAAAACCGGACCCCCTACCTTTTGCCCTGAAAAAAGAGCTGGAGCAACTGCCCAAAACCATAGCCAAACTGGAAAAAACCATCGAAAAACTGCACGAAGACTTGGCCCTGCCGGACCTGTACACCACCGACCCCGCCCGTTTTGATGATCTGGCTAAAGACTTACAAAAAGCGGAAGGGGACTTGGAAAAGGCGGAAGTGCGGTGGTTAGAATTGGAAGAGAAGCGGGGGATTTAAAGACTTTCAACCTCTGATTGCAAATCTTTCCTTACCCCTCTTGACAAAAAATTCAAGTGTGTTTAACAATCAAAGTTAGGGGAAGTGTCTGTGGATTAGAGATTTTTTCTAAAATACCTCTTCTTTATTATTTTAAAATTAATAACATATTTTAGGAGCAACCATGATAACCTATAAAACCATAAAGGCTAGGCCTTTTTCCATCAAAGCTGTTTCCCAAAATTTGGAAGGTTCTTCGTGTTTGCCATCCGGCGAAGAGGATGCCATTCCTTTGTTTCAAAAGGCGCGTACCGTGCTTGGTGCCCGCCTTTCTTATCATGTTGACACGGGGGCTTGGGCTGTGGACGGCAAGCCTTTGCCCATCGTGGATGTGATTGATTTGGCCAACAGCCTTCAAACCAGACGGGGCAATAAAAAACTGCTGTCCTATCCCCGTGTGGCCACCCGCTATGATTACGGCCTGTGCGGTATGATGATTGCGCACAAGTAAGTTCGGGGGGTGTTCATGCCTTAGGGATAAAGCCCCCCAAAAAAACTCTCTTTTTTGGGATCGAGCAGCCCCTTTGTGGTTGCCTTTCTTTCCCTTCCCCTTCTCTTTTTTCAATGTTGATAGACGGTAACCAAAAAACTGAAAAAGTCATTTTTTAACGTTCGTTTTTAAAGGAATACGATATGAAAACATCCCTTTCCATCGTTGAATCTGCCCTGAAGCAAGCCGCCCAGACCCTACGGTCTCTTCCGCATAAAACCTTTGCGGGCTATGCCAGTTACTGGCCGGATGTGGTGCGCAGCATGCCGGAAAGCTGGCTCGCCAAGCCCTATCAAACACATTCGCGCCACAAAAGCACCCCCCAAGAAATATCGGCCATGGATGAAGTGCTCAACTGGCTTTTTATTTTAACACCCGAAGAGCGCCGCATTGTTTGGGCCCGTGCCTGCAACCTTTCTTGGCGCTTGATGGAAGATCATGATGGCCGCAGCCATGTCACGCTGCGAAAAATCTATATCCGCGGCCTGACATCCATTGCTTTGGCTCTGGATGCAGAAATGGCGGATGCGGATCCAACGTTGGGATCACGGTTTTGCGTTCATGCGTTTCAGTCCGTGGCTTCCTCTCGCCCAGCGGCGTCACCCGCACGGATCAAGGTGATTTGATTCCCCTTGCGACGGACAATTTCAAAGGTTTGGCCATAAAAACGAAATTTTTGACCCGCCTGGGGCAGGGTTCGCGATTCGTGCATCAACAGCCCTGCCAGCGTTGCGGCGTCGTCTTCGGGTAAATTCCATCCCAAATCCCGATTCAGATCCCGTAACGTCATACTGCCCTGAATCAAATAAACGTTATCGCCAGCTTTGCGCCAGCCTCGGTTGGGGGTATCCAACTCGTCGGCGATGTCGCCCACAATCTCTTCTAAAATGTCCTCCAGCGTAATGATGCCCAAAAAGGTCCCGTATTCATCCACCACGATGGCGATATGTTCGCGCTTGCGTTTAAATTCCTGAAGCTGTTGCAACAAATTGGCATTTTCAGGAATAAACCAAGGGAGGCTCATCAAACTGGTGATGGGCAAATCCTGAAAAGACATCCCCCCATCCAACGATTGCAGCAATGTTTTGGTGTGCAGAATCCCCACGATGTTGCCAGGGTTGTCCTGCCACAGGGGCACGCGGGTATAGGGGCTTTTGATGACCTGACGCAAAATATCCTCTGTGGGCAGGGCCACATTCAGCATAAACACACTGTTGCGGTGGCGCATAACCTGATCCACGGTGACATCGTCCAGATCCAGAATGCTTTGCAGCATGGTGCGCTCGGTGTTGACTTTGGTTCCCCCTCTGTTTTCACCGTGCAAATCGATGGCCCCGCGCAATTCTTCCTCCGCCAACGTGGTTGGGAAAGAGGGCGTTGCGCCCAAAGCACGGATAATCAGCCGAATGGTCCAGATGGCTGGCCACGTTATCCATAGCCAAGCCCGCACAATAGGCGCAATGGCCAGCGCCACGGGGGAGGCATGGTGCAGGGCGAGGGCTTTGGGCAAAACCTCAGAAAAAATCAAAATGGCAAAGGTCATCACGATGGTGGCATACAAAACGCCATCCTCTGAAAACTTGGCTAAAAATGCGGTGGTGATGGCCGTGGCCAAAATATTCAAAAGGTTGTTGCCCAGCAAAATGGCGCTAATCACCGATTCGGAATCGTTTTTTAGTTTCATAACGGTTTTGGCCCGCCGGTTGCCCTCTTTGGCGCGTTGATGCATGGCGGCGCGGGATGACGTGGTAAGGGACGTTTCCGCCGCCGAAAAAAACGCCGAGAGCGCCAGCAAAATCAGGATCGTCACAATATAAAAAATCATAAACAGCAAAAGACATTCGGAAACAGGCAATGAAATGCTTTTTTCTTATGGGATTGCAACGTTTTTCTTTATGGGATTGAAAAAATGGATTTTTCTGCGCCATCCCCGCATCCCCTGCTTGACAGCTAAGACCCCAAAACCCTAAAGTGCCGGTGTTGCCTTTATGGATGGTTCTGACATTATGATGATTCCCCGCTATAGCCGCGCCGAAGCCACGGCCATTTTCACCGACGAAAACCGGTTTCGCATCTGGTTTGATATTGAATACTACGCCGCGCAAAAACTCGAAGCCCTAGGCATTATCCCCGAGGGCGTGGCGGAGGCCATGAAACCCGCCCGCGATCGCATCAATTCCGCCCGCATTTTAGAGATTGAAGCCACCACCAAGCATGACGTCATCGCCTTTTTAACCCACATTGCCGAATTGTCGGGGGAAAAGGCGCGGTACGTGCATCAGGGCATGACGTCTTCGGATGTTTTGGATACCTGTCTGTCCGTTCAGTTGACCCAGATGGTGGATTTGTGGCTGCAGGGGCTGGACCGTTTGCTGGCGGCGCTGAAAGACAAAGCCCTGACCCACAAAACAACCCTGTGCATTGGCCGCAGCCATGGGATTCATGCGGAACCCATCACCTTTGGCCTGAAAATGCTAACGTTTTATGCGGAAATGGACCGGCAAAAATCCCGCCTGTTGTATGCGCGGTCCCATATTGCCACCTGCGCCATTTCGGGGGCTGTGGGCACGTTTGCCAACATCCCGCCATCCGTCGAAAGCTATGTCGCCGAAAAACTGGGCCTGACGCCCGAGCCCATTTCCACACAGGTCATCCCGCGGGACCGTCATGCCTTTCTTGTGGGGGTTATGGGGGGAATTGCCAGCAGTTTAGAGCGTCTGGCCACGGAAATTCGCCACCTGCAACGCACCGAAGTGCGGGAGGCTGAGGAGTATTTTGCCAAGGGGCAAAAGGGATCCTCGGCCATGCCCCACAAACGTAACCCCGTTTTGACGGAAAACTTAACGGGGTTGGCCCGTGTGATTCGCGCAGCGGTGATTCCGGCCCTGGAAAACGTGGCACTGTGGCACGAGCGGGATATTTCCCATTCCTCAGTCGAGCGCACCCTGCTGCCGGCGGCGTGCATTGCCCTAGATTTTGCCCTGCACCGCGCGGCGGGTGTTGTTGAGATGTTGCAGGTGTATCCGGATCAGATGAAAAATAATCTGGATTCCTTGGGGGGCCTGCATGCATCCCAAAGGATTCTGCTGGAACTGACGCAGCGCGGATGCAGCCGCGAAGATGCCTATGCCTTGGTGCAAAAAAACGCCATGGACACGTGGCATCAGGGGGGGCTGTTCTGCCAGCGTCTGCAATCCGATCCGGCCATCACGGCCTATATCCCTGCGGAAACCCTGGTGGTTCTGTGTGACGATGCCCACCATTTGCGTTATGTGGACGAGATTTTTGCGCGGGTTCTTGGGTGACAGGGATCGGGGGTCTGTCCTTTAATCTTCCCCTTTTTCGCAAACCTTTTGAATCTGCCGCCACGTGTCGGCCATGGTGGTCATGGAATCAATAACGGCATCACAAATCTGGGGGTCATTGTTGATGTTGATTTTGGCCAGCATGGTTTGGACAAACTGGTAATAATTTTCCAGAACATCGCACATTTGATCCGTGGCGGGGTTGCGGTCCAGACATCCCATCAGCCCCGTGACTATGGTCATGCATTTTTCTGTTTCGTTGTAACGGGCTTCGTATTCGTTGGCCAAAACATGAATTTTGGCCTGTTTGATATAGCTGGCCCCTTTTTCCATCAGACGGGCAATCTGCTCCCCCGGGGGCAGGCTGGAAACATTCGTGGCCTGATAGGCACTTTGGGCGTGTTTTTTATACATCCCTCAATCGTAGTCCAAAAAAGATAAAAAACGGTTATGGGGCGTTAATTATTTGAGTTTAAGGCATCCGTCTGGGCCTTAAGAAAATTCTGCGTGGCGGTCAGCTGGGAAACACGGTTTTCTGTATTCTGCAAAGACGACCGCAGAGTTTTTTCATAATCCGACACCTGGGTTTTCAGCGTGATAATTTGGGCGTCGATGTTGTCAATGTCCTTTTTAACGCTTTCTTTCTGGTTGGCGATAATACCGTCTATGCTGAGCGTTTTATCCAAATAACTGGCGGCCTGATCGGCAATCCCTTGGGTCATTTTGATGGTGGAGGTTTTGGGACTGCCCAAGGTGACAACACCCCCTGTATATCCAAAACGGGCCCCATCCAGACCAATGCCCTCTGGGGGGACAATGGCGCCCCCTTGGGAAATGGTAACTTTTGTCGAATCATAGGTCACCCCCGCCACCACCATTTCCGCTTTGGTGGGTTTGCCTGAGGAATCTGTTTGCAAAACCCGAACAAGAACGTCTGAGTTCCCTACATCTGCCCTTGTCATTTTGATGGTGCTGGTTTGAGGGGTCCCCCCTGAGGTTACAACCCCGCCTCCATAAGAAAATTTTGCCCCATTTAATCCAATACCACTCGGGGGAATGATGGATCCCTCCGATGAAATCGTGACCTGCGTTGAATTATACGTCACCCCCGCCACCACCATTTCCGCTTTGGTAGGTTTTCCTGAATCATTGGTTTCCAAAACACGAACAACAATGTCCGTATTAATAAGAGATGGCGACAAATTTGTAGGGGGGGTATCTAAGAAAAAATTTTGATTCGTGCTGCTAAACCCATTGTTTTTTGAGATATTGAGAAACTCCGGACGCCGCGCCACAAAAAAATCGCTGCTGGTGCTGGTGCTGGTAAATCCAAACAGTTTGGACACCGCATCGCCCTTATCCACAATGGCATCGTTCAGTTTTACATCATCCACAACCAACCGGTTGTTATCATCCAGGGTAATGCCAACATCACGAAGGCTGTTTACGGAAGAGATCCCAGAAACACCACCCGTTAACACCGTTTCCAGACCCAAAAAAGACCCCCGAAAGGCCGATTGATTCACCAGAATCGATGTTTTTGGAACCGTTCCATCCCCGTTGACAAGGGTTTGGGTGTCATAAAAATCCCGCAGGGCGTTATAGGCCTCAACAAACGCATCCACTTGGGCGCGAACGTTTTGGTTGTTGGTTTCCACAGAAATCCGAATTTTATCCAGCGGATTGGCGGAAAACAAATCAATGGAGGCACTGGGGATCAAATCCTTGATGGTGTTGCTGCTGCGGGTGACGGTGACGCCGTTATACACAACCTCTGCGGATAAGGAGGCATCGGTTTCCCCAGACCCCAACGCGCTGAGGTTCAAATCATCCAAAACCCCTGCATCGGACCCCGTCAGGGTGATGGCTTTGCCCGTTTCTGTGGCAGATAAATTTAAACGATAGGTGCTGTTGCCCAAATCCACGATCTGGGCGCGGACCTTGGTGGTGCTGGTTTGGGCGTTGATGGCATCCACCACGGTTTTTAAACTATCCCCCGCCGTGACAGAAATCGCGGTGCCGCCAACGGACAGCGTTCCGGTGGCGGTAATCAGGGGATTGTCTTGATTGGAAAAGGTATCGACCGCACTGCTGAGCACAGCATCTGATTTGGCCAGTCGATTCACCGTCAGGCTATAGGTGCCAAGGGGCGTTGCAGTTTTGGGTGTCACCGTAATGGCCGTGGACGTTGCGCCCGATGAGGATGTGGAGTACGCGATGTTTTGGCCAAAAACATCCGTTCCACCTTGGGCCAGACTGGGCCGCCGTAAATTGCTGGCGGGGTTTTTCAGGGCGCTTAACAGGCCCTCATACTCTTCATAGGCGGCAAGGGTGGCACTTTTTTTGGAAACCTCAACCTCTTTTCGGCTGATGGGGACGCTTTTGGCCTTAACAAATCCATCCACCAATTCATTCAGGTCCACGCCCAAAACCTTGGATGACAGGTTAATGGACCCATTGTCGTTAATGTTAATGTTTCCAAAGCTGATATCGGCCATTGTTTGCCTGTCCGCACGATTCTTTGATGAACCCATGTTACACCCCTAGTGATGAACAGAGGGTAAATCATGGGGTGGTGCCTTAGGGATGCAAAAAGAGGGCCAGAGGGTGGGGGGCCTACACCAAAAACGGCATAACCGCCAGTGCGGCCAAAGATCCGATCAGCATCAAACCACTAAAAAGGGCCTGAATTTTGGGGCTATAGATCAACAGGGGGGGCGTTTTGTTTTGCATCATGGCCTGTTGATCGGGGATATCTTTCAGCAGCATCACCCCCAGACAAAACACAAAAATCCCCACCGGCCAAAAGGGGCCCAAGGTTTTATCCGGCCCAAACACCACCCACAAAAACGCCATAATGGCCACAAACAGAGCCATAAACACCCGCCGGCGCAGGGATTCCATTAGGCTGGGATCCATACTGACGGGAACAATGGTGTCATGGGCATTCAGCAAAGCCCCCTGAACCCCAAAATCGGGATGCACCAGATAGGCCGTGTGGGCCTGTTTCCAAACCGCCAGATCCTGCATGCTGTTGCCGGCATAATCAAAACCCCCTGCGCCGTAGCGGTCCACCAGCGCCTGCGCCTTGGCCTGTGATTTCAGGTTTACTGTGGCATCACTGCCCAAAACCAGATCAAAACAGCCCAAATGATCCGCCACCCGCTGCGCCAAAATTTGGGGGGATGCTGTGGCCAAAACCACCGTCCGGCCCTCGGCTTTGGCCTTTTGACACAACGCCACAACACCCCTGTTATAGGTCAGACGTTCGGGGGATAAGGTGACTTTTGATACCAAGGAATCCTTGGCCATGCCCCCGCCCTTTGTGAACCATAAACGCAGCAATCGGTACAAACGATGGGGCCACGTGCGCGTGCCGGCAAAGACAAGGGCCACCGTCACATCATGACCGATGAGGGTCCCATCCATATCCACAACCAAAGGACGCATGGCGGACCCCACCCAAAACGTATTTTACGGCAACGGCTGCGGGGTTTTGGAGAGCGAACGCAGATAAACAATCAGATTGGCGCGATCCTGGGTATTGGGCAGACCCACAAAGGCCATTTTTGTGCCAGGGGCATAAACTTTGGGGTGATATAAAAACGCATTCAGCTTTTCATAATCCCACGATTCAGCGGCCATGGCTTTAAGGGCCTCAGAATACGTATACCCTGGTGCAGCGGCCTTAGGACTGCCCACAATGTTCCACAAACCAGGGCCGACTTTGTTGGGGCCGCCTTCTTCAAAGCTATGACAGGCCGAACATTTTTTTGTTATGGCCTGCCCCGCCGCCATATCAGCGGAGGCCAGCAAGGCCGAAATGGGCTCGGGACCCTTGGGGGCTTCAGCCGTGGTTTCTGCCACCGCCGGTTGACTGTCCATCACGGGATAGGCGCGGGCAGTGTCCTTAGCATGGCCGGGGACTCCGTGAAATACCGTTTCAGACACAATGCCACTGGCCACATACAGAATCATAGCCACCAGAATGGCTGCGAAAATTTTATTGCCCTCAAAGCCTTTCATGCGTCAGGATCCCTTTATGGTTGTGGACGGTGTTATGGGGGGCATTCTAGTGCCTTTGGTATAATGTTCAAGGAGAGAATTCAAATGCGAACATTTCAAAAACCCATCACCCCAACCCCCATATTCGATCCCGATGGGCATCGGATTATTTAAGCGGATTCCCCTATGCCTATAATCTCTTTGGGTTTTTGGTCTGGAAATTCCGCGATCAGTTTTAGATGCCCCCCCAAAGCCTCCACCAATTCCCGAACTTTGGATACGGGCAGATCGTTTTGGCGCTCCCATTTGGAAATCTGGAATTGTTGGGCGCCCATCAAGGCAGCCAGATCCACTTGGGTTTTGCTTAAGGATTTACGCAATGTTTGCAAAGTCATTTCCTCCGCAATCAACTGTTTGGCCCGCAGATTCACACGCTTTTGTTGATCGGGGGAGAGTTTTGTGATGATGTTGTTTAGGGTAACAGGCATATTATCTTCCCTTCGATACGTGGATTGCAAAGCGCTGGTCAGCTTTGCGAATCAAGGTTTTGTAAAAACGTTGTTCAGAGCCTCCGCTTTTGTCCCCTGCCACCAAAACAACGCCTTGGCGATCGAAATCAAATGCAAAGGCAACCCGCCACACACCATGATCCGCTTGAAAACGTAGTTCTTTCATATTGTTAAATTTTGATCCTTTCAGCGTATCAACATGAGGGCGTCCTAAGCGAGGGCCAAAAAATTGCAGCATTTTAAGATGGGCCAGCAACTCCTCTTGTACCACAGGGCTCAGCAAAGCAAATTCTGGAACAAATTCATCCGAAAAAACGACAGTCCATTCCATAGATAACTATATCTTAATTTGAATATGTTGAAAAGAAAATAATCACCCCAACCCCCGTATTTTATCCCTTAAGGCTGCCGCAGCTTCAAAATCCAGATTCTCATCCGCCAAACGCATTTGTTTTTCCAGAAAACAAATGGGGAACGCAAGCGTTTTTTTATGTCTTTTTGATCTGTTTCGGACGGGTAATCTGCAAATGATTATCCCGTGTGACGACCTTGCGCCCGCTTTCAATTTCCAGATTTTTGCGGGCATCCCCTGCGATTTTGCCGCCTGCTTTGGCGGCCTGTTTGTTTTCAGCAAAGCCCTGCGCATCCTGTGTGCGGGCAATTTCGGTGGTGGAGGCCTCGCCCAACATCGAGAAAATCAGCTCTAAATCCGTCATGTTATCGCGGAGGTTTTCGCGGGTTAACCCTTTGTGGTCTTTGTATTCGCTGGGCGTTAGGCCAAACGTGGCCTTGGAAATTTCCGCCGTTAAAATGGCGTATTCTTTTTCGCCGCCCACGTTACGTTGCTGCCATTCTTCGGTGAGCTCCTCCCGCACGGCAATGCCGCGCATCCGTTTTTCAATCCATGCATCGCTGTATCCTTTGGCTTTATACAGGGCGCGGGTGCGCTGGGTGGCCAGCTCGGGGTCCTCAATCTCCTGCACCCGTTCATAGCCCACCTTGGCAAGCCAACGCTTAAAGGGCTCGGCTTTGGGGGAAGGGATGGACTGGATGATACGGAAGATGCCCTCCGCGGTTGCTGTTTGCACGTTTCTTTGTTTGCCATCAGCCGCGGTCATGGGAAGGGGGGTACAAAGTGTACCCCAGTTGCTGTTTAATGCGTCATCACGTGTGCGCATTTTCTTGATGTATTGCTTGGTATCGGCGCTATCGGTCAGGGCTTTCACAATATCCTCAACCGAAAAATACCATTCGCCGTTATGGAACGTGCGGCGGATGCTGGCGGTTTCAAAGATGATGATTTTGTTGGGGGGGGTCATGGTGTTGTTTCCTTTTTACGATTAACGCTAAGGGTCAAATGTATCCACGATGAAACGATGCGCAATATCCATCCAATAAATAAGAGAGCCCCCTCGACGGCGGCAATAAACCGTTCTGCAATCTGTATTCCTGCCCTGTCTTTATAATTCTGTGCATAAGTCTGCCACTGGCGCATGAATAAGGCGCTTTTGTGAAGAGTATACATGGTCGCTTACTGCAAGCCTTGCCGAATCGTTAGGGCATCTTGGGCTGTCAAGGGCGTATAATGATTTTCCGCCAACGATTGCCGCAACAGTGTGTGAAGGACGTTCTGTTCGTCATCCACGGTTTTTTCCATATGACGACGAATCAGATCACGAATAAACTCGCTGGGGGTTTCATATAATCCCGTTTCGCCAGTCATCTGGGCAAAAAACCGTGCCAAAGGTTCTGGCAGGGTGGCATTAATGCGTTTCATCGGTGGATTGTTGGGGGTCGGCACAGCGCAGGGGTCTCTCTTAAGCAGCAACCCATTATGACAGAAAAACATGATTATGGCAATAGATGCGATAAAGTGGAATGGTGGGCTTTCTGAAGCTTAACGCAGCTCCCCCAAACCAACAATTTCATTGCTTAAGGGTCCAATGGGGCATAGTTTATTATAAACCCACCATCCCCATCATAGTCCGCCGTGTATTCATGGCCACATTTAAAAAGTCCCTGTGGCAAAGGGTGTTTCGCAAAAGGATTGTGGATGCAGTACAGTTGGTTCTTGTTTATGTCCTCCCATTCATCCGAAACCAAACTACTCTTATGGGAAGCGTGGTAAAGAACACCGCTTATTAACTCATTGGATTCTTGAAAAAAGTAACGAACGGGAGAATTGTTTGCCTTTAGTCGTTCTTCTTGATAGCCATACCCTTCTCCTACAGATTGACCGCTGTTACGATTAATTTCTATACGATAATCCCCGATAGGAAAAAGAGCATTAAGAATATAAGGATGTCCCCATGCTCCATTTTTTCTCCCAAAGGGAAGATCCGCATCCGATACGGCAATGATTTGGATATCATCGTTCTTCACTATGCCGTTATTTCGATCGTCTTCAAATTCTTTGGCCTTATTGTGCAAAGATGATTGATAACGAAGAATAATTTTTTCTCTCGGTCTTTTTTGTGCTGTTTGAGATCCGTATATCAAATCGGGAACTCTATTTTTTCCCATGCCTGATGTTGGGGCAACTGCCTCAACCCAGATGGTTTTGCCCTCATGCTGAAAACAAAAATCTGGACCTCCCCCCTTTTTTTTAGGAGGCTCTAACGTAAATTGCTGGCTTAAAAAATGGGCAAGAGATAACTCCCAGTATCTTTGATTTGTTTCTATGGGAAATTTTTTATCAAAGTCATGATCTAAAACAGGCTGATATTTTGTATACAAATTTTCCAAATGCTCGAAAATAGCCGCCTGATTTTCAGATTTTGGCTGTGATAATGCCGTATAAACAGGCGTTGGTTTGCCGTTGAATTTACAATTAAAAAGGCTTTTATTGTTTGGCATAATTCACCCCAACCCCCGTATCCGATCCCGCAGCCCTGCCGCAGCTTCAAAATCCAGATTCTCCGCCGCCAGACGCATTTGTTTTTCCAGGTCGATTTTCAGGGCGATGCGTTCTTGATCGCTCAGGATCAGGGATGGGGCGGCTTTGCCTTTGGTTTTTGTGGGGGCGGGGGCGTCGTAGAGGGATTCGGCGATTTTTTTGACAATGCTTTGCGGGGTGATGCCGTGCTCGGCATTATAGGCCAGCTGTTTTTCGCGGCGGCGGGTGCATTCGTCGATGGCCTCGGTCATGGATTTGGTCATCCGGTCGGCGTACAGAATGGCGCGGCCCTCAACATTGCGCGCCGCCCGCCCGATGGTCTGGATCAGGGATGTGCGTGAGCGCAAAAAGCCTTCCTTATCCGCATCCAAAATGGCCACCAGGGCGCATTCGGGGATGTCCAGCCCCTCGCGCAGCAGGTTAATCCCAATTAGGATATCAAAGACCCCCAGACGGAGGTCCCGCAGAATCTCGATGCGCTCCAACGTATCCACATCCGCGTGGACATAGCGGCATTTCAGGCCCAGCTCGTTCAAATAACCCGTTAAATCCTCTGCCATTTTTTTGGTTAGGGTGGTGATTAAGACCCTTTGATCTTGGGCCGCGCAGGTGCGGCATTCGGCAATAACATCATCCACCTGATGCGTGGTGGGGCGAATCAGAATGACGGGATCCACCAAACCGGTTGGGCGAACAACTTGCTCCACAAAGACCCCCTGCGCCTGATCCAATTCCCACGCGGCGGGGGTGGCGGAGACAAAAATGGTTTGGGGGCGCAGGGTGTCCCATTCCTCGAACTTCAGCGGGCGGTTGTCTTTGCAGGATGGCAAACGAAAGCCATAATCGGACAATGTGGTTTTGCGCACCTGATCCCCCCGATACATGGCGTGAATTTGGGGCACGGTGACGTGGGATTCATCCACAATCAACACGGCATCACGGGGCAGGTATTCAAACAGCGTTGGGGGGGGCTCCCCTGGTTTTTTGCCGGAGAGATAGCGGGAGTAATTCTCAATCCCCTTGCACATACCCGTGGTTTCCAGCATTTCCAGATCAAAGGTCGTGCGTTCGCGGATGCGCTGCGCCTCGATCCATTTTTGCTCGTCTTCAAATTCGGCGATGCGTTTTTGCAAATCGGCCTTGATCTGGTGCGTGGCCTGACGCAGGGTGGGGGCCGGCGTGACGTGGTGGGAATTGGCAAAAATCCGAATACCGCTCAATGTTTGCGTGGTTTGGCCGGTGAGGACCTGAAACTCCTGAATGCTTTCCAGTTCATCCCCGAAAAAGGACAAACGCCACGCATGATCTTCGTAGTGGGACGGAAAAATATCCACAACATCCCCCCGCACCCGAAAACAGCCCCGCGCAAAAGCAATATCGTTGCGTTTGTACTGAATTTCCGTCAACCGTCGGAAAAAATCGGGCAGGGCCACCCGCTGCCCCGCGATGATATCAATGACCATGGTTTCGTAATTTTCCGCCGATCCCAAACCGTACAAACACGACACACTGGCCACGATAATCGTATCCCGACGCTCCAGCAACGCCCGCGTGGCGGCGTGGCGCATACGGTCGATTTGTTCGTTGATGGCGGAGTCCTTTTCAATATAGGTGTTGGTGCGGGGGACATAGGCCTCTGGCTGATAATAATCATAATAGGACACAAAGTATTCCACGGCATTGTCGGGAAAAAAGTCCTTCATTTCCGTATACAGCTGCGCCGCCAGTGTTTTGTTGTGGGCCATGACCAAGGCCGGCCGCTGCACCGCCGCGAGGGTATGAGCAATGGAAAAGGTCTTCCCCGATCCCGTCACGCCGAGCAGCACCTGATTCTGCTGCCCCGCATCCAACCCCGCCGTCAATGCCGCAATGGCTGCCGGCTGATCCCCCGAGGGGGTAAAGGGGGACGACAAACGAAACAAAGCATTCTGGGTCATAACCCCCCCTCTTTACCCCAAACGCCCCCCAAAAACCAGATGTTTGCCACACTGTGACAAAGGTCACAGACAGGGGTGGGGGATATGGGGGAGGATGGGGGGAGAGTCAGGATGAATTTAAGCGTTGTGTCATGGGGAAAAAAAGAGACTTTTCTGTTACCTCTTGTATTTCCTTTATTTCAACGCATAGACGGAAACTTTTTGCTCTAACATGTCTTGCCATCCCATGTGGTTCTGAGTTTTATCAAAATATAATAAGTCAACCACCAACCCCGCAGCAACAACAGGCATCTGTTCAGATAGCCAAAGAAAATATCGATTCTGGTTTAAATAGAGTTAAAGATTTTTTAGAACAACCTCTTGTTGCGTGTGTTATTGAAGGTCGTGTAAGAGACAATAAAAATCATGATCGTACGTGTAAGAATCTTATAATCGGTTTGTCATTGTTAAACAGTCTTTCTCGGCAATAACGGGCTTTTCCCCCTACCCCCCATGATTCTGCCCCGCGTAATAGCCCAGTTCTAGGGGTCGGTAAATCATGTCGCGATTTAATTTGGGATAGGTGGTTTTAACATAGGTTTTGGCCTCGGTTGTTTTGTCCACAACCCCCAGCGCCACATCATCATCGCCAAAGGTCGGGGTGGCCATATATATGACGGCACCTACCAGCATGGCAAGGCCACCGGATGCTTGATTCAGCGTATCGGAATGTTTGTATCCCGACCGGTCCGTGGCCACGTTGATATCCCCCAGATACAGCAATTCCCCCGCATTCACCTGAAACCCCCCATACATGGGTTTCAGACTGACCTTGTGCAGACCGCCTTTGGCGGCCCATTCGCTGCGCAGGGCAATGGTATCAATCATATAATGCCCAGGTTTCAGGGCGATAACCTGATAGGGTTGATCCACAGGGACCAAATCAAAAGCATCATGCACCACCCCGCCGTAGGGGTTGGCTTCGGTGACGGGGGCGGGGGTTTCGTCATCCAGCATGGCCGATGGGGCATCCTCAGTTGCGGCATCGGTATCCTGTGTTTCGGGGGTGGATTTGACCTTCAGGGCCTTGCCCGTGGCGGCATCAAAGGGAACAAAGCGCATCACCGTTGTATCCGGCCATTCCGAATTCAGATGGGCCACCACAACGCCGTAACCCTCTGACGGGGGTTCCTGCACCATCCCATTCAGGGCAAAGGGATTGGTACGCGGGGGACGCTGGCCCGCACATCCCGATAAAATCAAAAGAATCACCAAAAGAAACGGCAAGGGAAACCTCCTGTCATAAACAATAATCACAGTTTAACCGCCCTGAAATGGCAGTCAAGGGCGTTGCCCAAGGCCGGTTTGTGTGCGCGGTTTGTGTTGCGCCTTGCCATAATGGGCAAACATGGCTATGGTGGCAAAAAAGGGGAAGAGGGCTCATGATCCTGAAGCGTCTGTCGTTGACCCAGCGGCTTTTGGCCATGCATATGGTGATGTTTCTGCTTGCCTTGGTCACGGTGGCCGTGGTGGCGTGGGGATGGTCGTCCCTGTCGGGATACCGGTATTTTGTGACGGAGGAAGGTCGCACCATGGATGTTTTCCAAGGCAACCACCTGCAGCAGCGCTATACCCCCTGGAAAGAATCCGCCCAAAAAGCCATCACGTCCCGAAAAGCCGCCGATTACCAAACGTTTGATAAAAAAAATGCAGAATACAAAACCTCACTGGAGCTGATGCTGAAACAATCGGGCAATCCAGATTGGCAGGAAAACCTGCAAACCACGCTTAGTAAGCTTTCGGCGTTTGAGGAATCTTTGGAATCCTTAAGGGCCATTGATCAGGTGGATTTACGCTTGCCCCCCGAACCCAAGAAAAACAGCAAGGAATCCCCGTCTGATTTGGAAGACAGCATCAAAGCCGCCCTGTCCCAACTGGGCCCCAAAGATGCCGCTCTGCAGGATCGTCTTTTGGATTTTCAGCTGGTTTTAACCAAGGCGAAATTGGCCATGCTGCGGTATCAGGCCTTTGAAAATCCATCGGATTTGGCGTTGGTTCGGGAGCATTTCCTGACACTGGATGACAGCATTCTGCAGATGCAACAAAATGCCCCCGAAAAAATGAAACCGGCGCTGGAGGCTTTGGGCAAAAACATTTCTGCCTTTTTCGGGGAATTTGAAACACTGGCCGGCAGCATTCAGGAACGCACCACTCTGGTTGCGACCTTAAATGGTGATTTTCTGGACAACGACGCGGTGAATCCCCTAGTCGGTTTATCGTGGTCTGTTTTGAAACCCAAGGGGTCCGAGCGCTTGATTGAGCGTTTCAACAAAGTGTCCATGCTGTTGGTCCTATCGGCTCTTTTTTCTGTCGGGGTGGCCGTTTTTGCCTTTTTCTATATTCAGCGGATGCTGGAAAAACCCCTGCGGGCCTTAACCAGTTATACCAGCCATGCGTTTTTAACCCGCAAACGTACCGAAGTCCCCGGCCACGCCCGTCATGATGAAATCGGTGTGCTGGCCCGCGCCATTCAGGCCCTGCTGGTTCATATTGATCAGAAAATTGAGGAAGAGGCCAAACGCACCCTGTCCAACCCCACCACAGCCCCCGTCACGGCAGCCCCAGTGCCGGTTGCCGTGGGTGGGGCCGTGCCGCTGGGCGGAATGGCGGGGGAAAAATCCGAAGAATTGGCCCTGCTGCTGGAGGAAGTTTTCGGGTTTACCGATGATTTCATGCGCCGAAAAACCTTTGATCATGCCAAATCGGTGGAAACAGGGGAATTGGCGGATCAAACCCGCCAAAGCATCCAAAAAGCCGCCCTGAATATCCATGACATGATGACGGAATATCAGGACATGGCCACATTGTGCGGGCAAATTTTGCGGAAAATGGGCCGTCATCAACAGGAAACCAAGCGTTTGGACGTGAAACTGTATAACCTTAGCATGGCCACCGACCGTTTTCAGGACCTGATCCGCGCCCTGCAGGGATTTTGTCAGGATGTGGCCATGATGCAGCATAATTTAACGTTGGTTTCCTATCACCAGCCAGAAAAGGCTCTGGAGCAAGCCACGCACCAATTTTCCCAAATCCGTCAGCAGTATGATGAAGTCTCTCTGACCCTGGCCCACGAAACGGGGATTCTGAGCGGTTATCTGCAGGCCTGTCATGAAACGGTAAAGAGCCTGCAGAAAAACAACGAATCCCTGCAAACCGACACGCAGCAGCTGAGCACTCAACTTTCCCAAAGCCCCGCGGGCCTGAAATCCCTGTACGAGATGCTGCAGGCCGTCAGTTTCCGCATTGGCCGTCTGGCTGTGGTTCTGCTGGAACACTCGGCCGATGCCGTTAAATCCAACGCCGCCGTGCATCGCCTGAGCAGTCTGGCGAAGGATCTCAGACGCTTTTTGGGCCAAACCTCCTCTAAAACACCGGCAAACCCAGCGCCTGCGCCCGTTTCATCCTCGTCATCCCCATCCCCTGCGCCTGCCCCTGCGCCTCAGGTTTCGGCCAGTTCTTCTTTTTCATCCTAAAAAAAACCATCGTTCCGTTTCAGAGAGTCCTGCCATGTTTGATTTGACAGCCCAACGCGCCCTTGTCACCGGAGCCTCTGGCGGTCTGGGCCAAGCCATCGCCCGCGCCCTGTATCATCAGGGGGCCAATGTTGTGTTAACGGGCCGCAACGAAGGCGCTTTGATGGCCCTGAAAACCGAACTGGGCCCCCGTGCCCACGTCATTCCCGCGGATTTGGCCCAGCCCAGCGCGGCCCAAACCCTTATGGATCAGGCGGTGGAAACCTTAGGCGGCGGTATTGAGATTCTGGTGAACAACGCCGGCCTGACCCGCGACGGTTTGTTGATGCGGCAATCGGACGACGATTGGGAAACGGTACTGGCGGTGAATCTGACCGCCGTCATGCGTTTGTCGCGGGCGGCCCTGAAACCCATGATGAAGGCCCGCTATGGCCGCATGATTATGATCGGATCGGTGGTGGGATCCACGGGCAATGCCGGCCAAACCAACTATGTGGCCAGCAAGGCGGGGCTTGAGGGCTTTGCCAAAGCCCTGGCCCTAGAGGTCGCCCCGCGGGGGATTTGTGTCAACACGCTGTCCCCAGGCTTTATTGCCTCTGACATGACCCACGCGCTGAATGACGAACAAAAACAGGCCATTCTTTCCAAAATCCCCCTAAAAACCATGGGAACACCCGAAAACATCGCCGCCGGTGTGGTCTTTCTGGCCTCGCGCGAGTCCGGCTATATCACCGGCACCACCCTGCACATCAACGGGGGATTGTTTACGGGATAGGGGGGATAGACAACGGAAAAACAGGCCATTTGGAAAATTGACTTTGCCAAAAGCCTGTGATAAAGCCTTACCTCGCATGGCTCGGTAGCTCAGCGGTAGAGCAGGAGAATCATAATCTCTTGGTCGGGGGTTCAAATCCCTCCCGAGCCACCATGATTTAGAGAGCGAAGAATGCGTTTGAGGATAGTATTTTTTGTAATAATAACGCTATGCACTCTTCCTGCACTCGCAGCTCCCCCTTCCGCATTAATTTTTATTGAAAACCCACCATCAAAAATTATGGTTGGGGAGCAGTACGCGTTCTACGTGCGCGTTCAAAATATTTCTAAAAAATCACTTTTTCCGAGCATTCAGTTTACGATTAGAGATAACAATATAGACTTAGACGATGTTGGGATAGCCAAAGTTACAGGCGTCAAAATATCAAGAATTCCCCCGCAACCCCGTCAAGCAACAAATAATACAACGACAAGTACTGCGGTGTGTGAATGGGGTGAATTAAAGCCTGATGAGAGTGCTAAATGTGCATTTTATATAAGTGCGTTAGGCGCAACGATTGACAAAATTCCTTTTGTGATTTCCGCTAGAGATGTCTCTACTAATGAGACATTAGCCTCTTACATTTACAATTATCGCGTGCTTCCAGGAGAATACCCGACACGTTATGACCATTATCGGGATAGTCAGATACAAAAAGAGTGCGCGGAATTTTCTAAAACTAGTTGGACACCAGAATTTGGTGCTTGTTACTCAGAGGCCCAAAGAAAGGCTGGCAAAAGAAGTTATCCTCTGCATCAGAAAATTATTGATCAATGATTTCTCCACAGGGTTTTTATGCCCCTCACCCTAAAAATCACCATCGCCGTCAGCATCATCCTCAGCACCTCTTGGCTCTCCGGCAAACGCCCTGAACTGGCAGGCTTTTTAACTGCGCTGCCCCTCGTTTCCATCCTCGCGCTGGCTGGCTTAGGTGTTTGCTTGCCTAATCATAAACAATGCCATTATATAAACACATGACAGCAGCAGAAAAAACCGACAATCGCCTGATTATCCGTCAACCCGACGACTGGCATGTGCATTTGCGCGATGATGCCATGCTGGCCGCCGTCGTCAATTATACCGCCCGCCCGTTTGCGCGGGCCATCGTTATGCCGAACCTGAAACCCCCTGTGACCACGGTTGCGGCGGCCAAAGCGTACCGTGATCGCATTACCGCCGCGCTGGAACCCGGGATCACGTTCACCCCGCTGATGACCTGTTATCTGACCGATACCACCGATCCGGCTGAGGTTGAGCTGGGCTTTGCCCAAGGTGTTTTTACAGCCTGCAAACTCTATCCCGCCCACGCAACAACCAATGCTGCGCATGGCGTGACCGATGTTCGGAAAATCTATTCCGTGTTGGAAGCGATGCAACGCATCGGTATGCCGCTCTTGCTACACGGTGAGGCAACAGAACATCACATTGATATTTTCGACAGAGAGGCGGTTTTCATCGAGCGCATCCTGAGCAAAATCATCGCCGATTTTCCCGCGCTCAAAATCGTGTTCGAGCATATCACCACAGCGGATGCCGTTGCATTTATCGAATCCAGCGGGCCTAACCTTGCCGCAACCATCACGCCGCACCATTTGGAAATCAACCGCAACGCCATGTTTCAGGGTGGCATGCGCCCACATTTTTATTGTTTGCCCGTTGCCAAGCGCGAAGGGCATCGTTTGGCCCTCCGCCGCGCTGCAACGTCTGGATCGCCTAAATTCTTTCTGGGCACCGATTCGGCGCCGCATGCTGTGCATGACAAAGAATCCGCCTGTGGTTGTGCAGGCATCTTTAACGCGCCCTTTGCGCTGGAAAGCTATGCCAAGACGTTTGAGGAAGAAGGGGCACTGCACCACTTTGAGGCCTTTGCCTCAGAACATGGCCCACGTTTTTACGGTCTGCCGCTGAATACATCCAAAATCGTTCTGGAACGAACCGCAAACCCTGTTCCCTTAACCCTTTCAGCCGCTGGGGCCCACATCGTTCCGTTTCACGCGGGTGAAACCCTTGGTTGGCGTTTTTCTGGTCTTGTTGCCGTATCGTTTTAGGTGCTAAACACGGTTAGGGGTTTTGTTGTTTGATTTTTTGGGTTTCCGCCGCTCTCAGAACCCGTTGCACTTCGAGTTAGACACCGCCCATCTTTAATCAGTAAAGTCTGGTGTTTACCCATCATCATCAGCCAAGGCAACCGTGGGGGCGGCAGCCGTATTCATCACAAAACCCCTTTACCTAAGCCCCCTTTTGGGGCACGTTCGGGGCATGACAAAACCGTTGTATGTTTCTTTGGGCCTGATGAGCGGCACCTCCGCCGATGGGATCGATGCGGCCCTGATTCGCAGCGACGGAGAGGACATGGTGGAAACCCTCGCCGCCGCCTTTGTGCCGTATCCGGATGATTTCCGAAAGCGCCTGTTGGTGTGCGCCCACCAGCATCAAGAGGATGAGGCCGTTCGGGCTGAATTTTCCCACTGGTGCCAACGGGCCTGCGAAGCGATCCTGTCACAATCAAACCTAAGGCCGGATTTTATCGCCAGTCATGGGCACACCCTGAACCATCGCCCCGATTTGGGATGGACGCATCAGATGGATGATCCCGCGGCCTTGGCCAGCCGTTTTGGCATTCCCGTGGTGTCGGATTTTCGTCAAAAGGACATGCAAAACGGCGGTCAAGGGGCCCCCCTCGTGCCCGTTTACCACCGCGTGCGGGGACGGGGACACCCCAAGCCCTTGGCCATTGTCAACATTGGCGGGGTCAGCAACATCACGCTGGTGGATGAAAACGACGCCATGATTGCCTTTGATGCGGGGCCAGGGAATGCCCTGATGGATGATATTTTGCAAAAAACCATCGGTGCCCGCTATGATCATGGGGGGGCGTTGGCTTTATCCGGATATCGGAACACAGATTTGGCAGAGGCTTTGCTCGCCGATCCTTTTTTTGAAAAAAAAGGCCCAAAATCTCTGGATCGTAACCATTTTGCCCAGCGTGCTGCGATGCTGGACGGGCTGCCTTTGAACGATCATCTGGCCACGCTGGTTTATGTCACCGCTTTGGCCATTGCGCGGGGCATTGTGATGCACCAACCTGACTGCGCAGAATGCCTGCTGGTGGGCGGCGGCCGCAAAAACAAAGCCATTGTGGATGTGTTATCCCAAAATCTGCCCTGCCCCGTGCGGGATGGTGACACCGCCGGCTTTGATAGTGATTTTATGGAGGCCGAAGCCTTTGCCTACCTCGGCATTCGTAGTTTTCTGGGTTTGCCGTATTCCTTTCCGGAAACCACGGGGGTCAGGGCCCCCACATGCGGGGGTGTTTGGACGTATCCCTAAAGCGTCCGCCTAACGATACACAATCCCCATCTCCACCGACACCCGCACCGTATCTTCCCCGCCAAGGGTAGGGGAGGGGGCCGATGCGGGGGCCACCTCCGCACTCATGGCCCGTATGGCAAAGGGTCTGGGCATGGGTTGAATGGATGCTACGGGGTCCACACGGATAAAGGCAATCCTCTGCCACGTCAGGCCCAAGGCATCCAAAACAGTTTTGGCCTTGGCGCGGGCGTTGTTGGCGGCGCGGCTCAGGGCCTCGGCCTCGGCTTTTTGACGACTGGCGTCATCGGCCTGAAAGGTTACAGAATCCACCCGTGTGGCCCCTTTGGCCACAGCCTGATCCATGATGCGTCCGGCCTGATCCGTGGGCGTTTCAAAGGACAATGCCTGCACCGCCCGATGGCCAATCAGTGTGTTTTTGCCCTGATCATAGCGGTACTCTGGATTCAGGCTGATCTGCGTGGTTTGCAGATTTTTGACCTTTTCGGCCTTTAAAAACTCCACAACCACGCTGGCTTTGCGGGCCGCTTCGGTTTGGGTGGCTTCGCTGGTTTTTCCTGTTGTTTCCACGGCCAGAGAGACAATGGCCACATTGGCCGCAACCTTAATCTCCCCCACGCCGGAAACCGTCAGAATATCCTGCGCTTGATCGTCTGGAGACGCCGTGGCCCGTAACCCCCCAATCATCAGAATCAGGGCAAACAGGGCAAAGGTTTTTTTCATACAAACGACTTTCTCTTTAAATTTAACATGACGTGGCGGCGCAGGCGGGATCCTTCAGCAACGGGGTGATGACGCCCTTGACCCGAGACGGACTCAGGATCTGGGGCAACAACACAGGGGCGCGATTGCCAGAGGGATAAAAAATATACACCGGAACCCCGCTGCGGTTAAAGGTTTCAAGATAGCGCGTCAACGTATCATCACGCCGTGTCCAATCGGCCCGCAAAACGGCAATGCCATTTTGGGCGAAAAAGTCCTGAATCTCTTGGCGGTGCAGGGTTGTGCTTTCATTGACTTTGCAGGTGATGCACCAATCGGCGGTGGCATAGACAAACACTGGCTGATCCTTGGCCCGCAGGGCATTCAGGGTGTCCAGCGAAAAGCCCTGACTCTGGGCGTTGTTATCCCTGCTGCGCCCATCCATGGTATGGGCGAGCACGGGAATCAACAAGAGCAACCCCGCCATCACCCCCCACAATCCCCGTTTCATGACGGGTTTTTTGGACATTTGGATCACCCCTAACACCACAGAAACCGCCAGCAAACCAAAACACACCATCAAAACCACCAAAAGCCCCGCCTGTTGTCCCAACACCCACAGCAACCACAGGATGGTGACCAGCAGGGGATAAACCATCAAGGTTTTGACATGCTGCATCCACGGGCCCGGGGCAGGCAGCAACCGATGAATGGCCGGCACCATACTGATTAGCAAATACGGAAACGCCATCCCCAGACCGAGCATCACAAAAACCGTAATCAGGCTGGGCACCGGCAACGTCAGGGCAAAGCCAATGGCCGGCGCCATAAACGGCACGCTGCACGGGGATGCCAGAACCGTGGCCAACAGACCGGTCAAAAACGCCCCCCGATACCCCTGATGATGGGCCACCGCAATGGATAGATGCACGGGAACCTTGCCCCTCAGCCCCTGAATCACCCCAAACAGAACCAAAACCAGCGTGACCAGAAACCAAGGCTCTTGCAATTGAAATCCCCATCCCACGGCCATACCCGCCTGCCGCAGGCCCGCCATAATGCCGGCCATAATCACAAACCCCAGCACGATCCCCCCCGCGTACACCACGCCGTCCATTCGGGCTTCCCGTGCCTCTTTACCCCGCAAATGGGCGATGGAAAGGGCCTTGAGCGACAAAATGGGAAAAACGCAGGGCATAATGTTTAAAATCAGCCCCCCCAAAAACGCATACAGCCACGCCTGTCCCCACCCCAACGCCGCAAACCGTTCACGGTAAAACCCAACATCCGCCGACCCCAGCGGCAAAGACACCGTATAGGGCGTTCCGTTTAACGTCACAAAACCGGAAAGGGGGCTTTTCAGGGGCAGATTGACCCCTTCCTCTAGCGGGATTTGCATCAGCAGAGTTTTTCCCCGTTGATCCAACGTTTGGGCCGCGCTGGGCGGGGCAACACCGGTTTGATCTATAAAAAAGTACCCCTCGTTAATGTTTTGCGGCGCTGAGGTTAGCAGAATCCCCAGCGTTTCATCCTGAACAAAAAAATGTCCGTTTAATGTGGGATAGGTCAGATCCACCGTGCGCTGTTCCATAAACGCCGCATCGGGGGGGGTGTTTGGGGCCAGAATTTGGGGGGGCAAAACAAACGTCGCATCCTCAGGAATGCAGATATCTTGACAGGCCAGCCACGTGGCCTTGATTTGAATCGGCCGCGTCAAATCCGGCAAGGGGGAGGGGGCCGTGATGGAAAAATAAAGCCGAATGGTGCCCTGATACCCATAATTCACCAAATACGACACGGGCAAACGTTCCGGCGCAGGCCACGACAAACGGGACAATGTAAAAGATGGGGGAATATCCACCTGCAGCTGTGTGGGCAAACCGGAATCCCCTGGATTTTTCCAATAGCTGTGCCAGCCTGGGGTATGGGTTAATTCCAGCGCAAAATGATGAACGGCGCCCTCGGACCAACCGTTTTGCGCGGCGATCAGGGTGGGGGCCACTTGCTCAGCATGCACAACATGGGGCGCAATCCGCAGGGCAGCCGCCTCAGCCCCAGAAACCCCAAAACCAAAGATTCCAAGGATTAAGAGGAAAAAGAAAAATCTTTTGAAAACAAAAGGCTTCATAAAAATCTCTATGTGATGCATCAGTTTAACGTCTTTACACAGCCATGGCGATTTTTCCTATCGATGGACGCGGATACGGTTCGGGAAAGACCTGAGGCACCTGCCCCCGCGCCAACGACAGAAAATTAGAAAGCAGCTGATACCCATAATCGCTGGCAATGCTTTCGGGATGAAACTGGACCCCGTATAGGGGCAGGGATTCATGACGCATGGCCATAATCAGGTCATCATCCACACTGCGGGCCGTCACCACCAATCCCTGCGGCGCATGATCCACCACCAACGAATGATACCGAGCCACTGTATAGGGCGAGGGGATATGGGAAAACAACGCACAGTCTGTATGACGGACCTGCGACTGTTTGCCGTGCATGGGTTTGGGGGCGCGAATAATGTTGGCCCCAAAGGCCTCCCCCAAAGCCTGATGGCCCAGACACACCCCCAAAAGGGGAATGTTGTTTTCAGCGGCATAACGCACCAAGGGAACGCTGATGCCGGCGTCTTTGGGGGAACAGGGACCTGGGGAAATGATGATGGCTTCGGGGGAAAGGGCGTCAATCTCTGAGAGGGTTATGGCATCGTTGCGCACCACCCGCACATCCGATCCAATAACCTGAACATAATGGACCAGATTATAAACAAAACTGTCGTAATTATCAATAAACAGAATCATGGGAAAGCCCCCTGCGGAAACAATGCGCCGAGGCTTTCCCAGAAAGTCTTGATTAGAAGGACGACGTTCCCGTGCCCGCGACGCTGCCTGGATTGTAAAGGTTATATTCAATAATGCCAGACCAAAATTTTTCGGCCTTGTGCAGTGTGTCACACGATTGACGCATTTCCGCTTCTTTCATGTGGGCATTGGCCAGACGTTCTGCATGGCTGGCAAAAATGTCACGGAATTTCAAAAACAGATCTTTGCCTTTGGGCGTTAAGCGCACACGGACAGAACGACGATCATGAACAGAACGCTGCTGCTCTAAATACGTGTTTTCCACCATTTTGCGAACGTTATACGAAACGTTTGATCCCAAATAATACCCACGGTTAATCAATTCCCCGATGGTCAGTTCATCCAGACCAATGTTAAACAAAATCAGGGTTTGCACGTTGTTGATATCTTGGATGCCGATTTTATCCAGCTCCGCTTTCACAACTTCTAAAAACTGGCGGTGAACCCGCTCAAGAGAACGCACAAATTCAAGGTAGGGCTGCAACACAATCATATCTCCTTAAGAGGTTAAGTTTTGGATTTTTTCCATTGTTATTTTTTTAAGATACAGGGTTTTTGTTAAAACCTACCTAAAAAAAACTAGAAAATCCCAAATTTTATTTTGGACATTTATTGTTAGCATTATAACATTTTAAAAACAAGGGGTGATTTGTATGAGTTCACCTCATTTGAGACAGATATGGTGATCAAGCGGCGTCCTTGAGGAGGATGGTTTTTGTATACGCGGAGGGTGTGGATCCTTTCAAGGCATAATGTGGGCGGTAAGTGTTGTATTT
>JBILMD010000009.1:0-59518 GCA_044375675.1 Alphaproteobacteria bacterium | reverse complement strand
CTTTAGATTCTTGTATTTCTTTTCGAACGCGAACCGTCGTCTTGGCGTTAGCATGGTGTACACTGCCCATAAATCAACCTCCCTAATAGATCCATACAGTATACCACAAGATTGTGGGGCTAAACATATATTAAACTAAAATCTCAAGCCTCGCCCCAATCCATCGATTGGGAACGTTCAAACCCATGAGAAAACTCTTTTTCTCCGCTTCGTGCGCCACCGCCGTCGCCACCCTCCTCGGGGTGCCGGCGTACGCAACCCCCGCGGTCGCTCAGACCCCCGTGGCCGCTCAGACCCCCAAGTGCTTCATGCGCACTCCAATTGGGTCCTCAAGCTACGCGGAGTCTCCAATCCCATGCCCGACACCCGCGCAACCGAAAAATTGCGGTCAAGACGGGCAAAGGCGCTGCCCAGGCAAGGCGCTCTGGTGACCCCCCTGCCCCCCCCACTGGGGTGGGCTACACCCAAGCCTCGGCACACCCTTCGGGGTGTCCGAGGGCCTTGGGCCACTCCCTACTCCCTACTCCCTACTCACCACTCCCCTCCCCCCTTGCACGAAACCCCAAGACCCCCTACCCTTTGATCACCGCATTGGGGGATAAAACCATGAACACCACAGCATCGTTGCTGGGACTCAGTCAGGCCGAGGCCCTGAACCGGCTGGCGCTTGAGGGGCCGAATCTGCTGCCCACCGATAAAAAACGTGGCCTTTTTGTCATTTTGCAGGATGTTTTCAAGGAACCCATGTTTTTGATGCTGCTGGCCTCTGCCGCCATTTATATGGTTTTGGGGGATAAGATTGATGCCCTGATCCTTTCCCTTTTTGCCTCTCTGTCCGTGGGCATTGCCATTATTCAGGAAATCCGCAGTGAAAACGTTCTGGCCACCCTTCGCGCCCTCAGCAGTCCGCGGGCGCTGGTCATCCGCGGCGGCCAACGTCAACGCATTGCGGGCACCGACGTTGTCCGTGGGGATATCCTCGTTTTGGCAGAGGGGGACCGTATCCCCGCCGATGCCTTGGTGCGGGAATGCCACCATCTGTTTACCGATGAATCCCTGTTAACCGGCGAATCCGTCCCCGTGCGCAAACGTTTGGCCACGGACAATATGATACCCCGACCAGGGGGGGATGATCTGGGGGCCGTGTTTTCGGGCACGCTGGTGGTGCGCGGGCAGGCGCTGGCAGAGGTTATGGCCACAGGGGAACGCACAGAAATCGGGCATATCGGCAAGGATCTGCACCGCATTGAAACCGAACCCCCCCGCCTTAGCACCCAAACGCGGCAATTGGTCCGCGCGTGCGCATTGGGGGGATTGGCATTCAGTGCGCTGATAATTCTGCTGTATGGCCTGATGCGGGATAACTGGATGCAGGCCACCTTGGGCGGCATTGCGCTGGGCATGTCCCTGCTGCCACAAGAGTTCCCTTTGGTTTTAAGGGTGTTTATGGTCATGGGGGCGCGGCGTATTGCGGGGGCGCATGTGCTGACCCGCCGCGCGGCGGCGCTGGAAATGCTGGGCGCGGCTACCGTTTTATGCACCGACAAAACCGGAACGCTGACCCAAAACAAAATGACCGTACAATCCCTAAAAACCCTGCAGGGGGATCTCTGGCAACAGGGAAACCCTTTGCATGCATCGTGCGAAACCTTGGCCTTGGTGGCGGTTCGTGCGTCGTCTTCACGGCCCCATGATCCCATGGAACAGGCCATCCATGCTGTTTTGCCCAGTCCTGCCGCCAACACCGCAACGCTTGTGGCGGAATACCCCCTGACCCCCACGCGGCCCGCCATGATTCATGTTTGGCAAAATCCTGCCTCAAATACCCTGCACGTGGCCTGCAAAGGGGCGCCGGAAACCGTTTTGTCCCTGTGTCAGGCCAACGCAACTCTGGCCAAAACCATCCATGATGATGGAAAAGCTATGGCGGAACAGGGGCTCAGGGTTCTGGCGGTGGCGCAGGGACAGTGGCCTGAGGGCAAAGCCCTGCCCGAGGACCCATCGGCTTTTGGCATGACCCTTTTGGGTCTGGTGGGGTTGGAAGATCCCCTGCGCCCAGGGGTGCCTCAGGCCATTAACGATGCCCACACAGCCGGCATCCGCGTGCTGATGATCACCGGTGATTATCCGGAAACGGCCAGATCCATCGCCCGTCAGGCTGGTATTCCCATCCAAAACATCCTAACAGGGGGCGACCTGTCCCAAATGGACGATGCTGCCTTGGCACAGGCGGTCCGCAGCACCACAGTTTTTGCGCGTATTTTGCCCGAACAAAAATTGCGACTGGTACAGGCCCTGAAAGCCAGAGGCGACGTTGTCGCCATGACAGGGGATGGCGTCAACGATGCCCCCGCCCTGAAAGCCGCCCACATCGGCATTGCCATGGGACAACGGGGCACGGATGTGGCCAGAGAGGCCGCTTCTTTGGTACTGCTGAAGGATGATTTTACCGCCATTGTGCAAACCATCCGTCTGGGACGGCGGATTTATGACAACCTGAAAAAAACCATGGGCTATATTATTGCTGTGCATGTCCCCATTGCCGGCATGGCGGCTTTGCCCCTGCCTATGGGGTGGCCCCTGTTGTTTTTGCCCCTGCATATGGCCATGCTGGAGATGATCATTAATCCCGTTTGTTCCTTGGCCTTTGAAGCAGAAGAGGAAGAAGCCGACATCATGAATCGCCCCCCACGCCTGCCGGATGAGCCATTGCTGTCCAAGCGCCATCTGCTGGGGGAAGTCAGCCAAGGGATGATCGCTCTTTTGGGTGTGGCGTCTTTGGCGGCGTGGGGGTTTTCTCAAAACCTGCCCGAAGACAGCGTGCGGGGCCTGACTTTGCTGGCTATGATTGCGGCGAACTTTGCCTTGTTAATCAGTCATCGACGTTTCAAAATAACCTTTCTGCGCACCCTGATGGCCCCAGGCAGGCCCCTGAAAATCATCTTTATGGTCACCGCTGTGTTGGTTGGGGTGTTTTTTAATGTGCCCTTTTTCCAAAATCTTCTGAATATTGCCCTGCCCCCATGGCCATTTTTGGGCGCCATTCCCCTGATGGCTTTGGTCGTTTTAGGGGCCGTGGAAAGGATAAAGCGGGCGAGGCTGTAGGGGTACCCCGCTGAAACCACGAACGTCCATATTGACAGGATCCCCGCAGGACGTCATAGTCCTGATATCGTATGGAGCATTCAGGAGAAGTGGGCATCCCCCACGCCGAAGGAGCAACCGCCCCGGAAACTCTCAGGTCACAGGACTGAACGCACCCCCCCTGATGAAGCGATTCATCATGCGGGCGATACTCTGGAAAGAGGCACAATGTGCCCGCCGATGAAGTAACGCAATTTTACGATTGCTGAATCTTTCAGGCACAAGGGACAGAGGGGGCAAGCGTACAAAAACCCTCGTGCTTAGACCTTGATCCCTATGCTGACCTTGCCCCTTGCGGACTGCCATGACGCTTTTCACCCAAAATGGGCACCGTTTGCGGGCTATACCATGCCGCTTTCTTATGCAGGCACGCTGACAGAACACCTGCACACACGAACCCATGCCAGCCTGTTTGATGTGTCCCATATGGGACAGGCCGTGCTGAATGGTCCGGACACCGATGCCCTTTTGCGTTCTTTAACCCCCATGGATCCATCAACCCTGAAACCTGGTATGATGCGCTATAGCGTTTTGACCAACGCACAGGGGGGGATTGTGGATGATATTATGGTCCTGCGGCGGGAAAAAGACACGCTGATGATCGTCAATGCTGGCAACAAAGCCAAAGTTTGCGATCATATCGCCAAGCATCGTCAGGGCGATGTGACCTTTACCCTTTTGGAAAACACCATCATCCTCGCCCTGCAGGGACCGCAGAGCAAGACTGTTATCGCGTCCCTGTTTCCCGAAGCGCTTGATCTGTCTTTTCTGACCCATCGCACCATTCTGTGGCAGGGCTCTGAAATAACCCTGTCCCGCTCTGGCTACACCGGCGAAGATGGGTTTGAGTTTTATGGTACAGATGCCAAAACCGCCCGCAGTCTGTTTCAGGCCCTGCTGAACCATGATGCCGTCAAACCTGCCGGCCTTGGGGCGCGGGACACGCTGCGCTTAGAGGCTGGATTATGCCTTTATGGTCTGGACCTATCCGATGACACCAGCCCTGTTGAGGCCGGCCTGTCTTTTGTCATTCAAAAAGCCCAGCGGGAAAACCCAACGTTTCTGGGACACGAAACCATTGTATCGCAGCTGAAAAACCCTACACCCAAAACCCTCGTTCCCCTTGTTTTTCAGGGGCGCCAACCTATCCGGCACGACACCCCCGTTGTTGATAATGCGGATCATGTTGTGGGGGCGGTCACCAGTGGGGCGTTTTCGCCCACGCGGGGGGATGTTGTGGCGCTGGCCTATATCACAAACCCTGTTCCCGAACATCTGTTTGCTATGGTCCGTGGGCAAAAACTGCCCCTGATGCCCACGAATCTGCCCTTTGTCCCCCATCGTTACCACCGTTAACCAAAAAGGAAATCCCCCCGTGACCCGACGCTATACCAAAGACCACGAATGGATCGAATCCCTCTCCCCCAGCACCGCCCGTGTGGGCATCACCCATCATGCCCAGGATTTGCTGGGGGATATCGTGTTTGTTGAACTGCCTGCCGTGGGCAAAGCCTTCTTGACAGGTGCTGAGGCTGCCGTGGTGGAATCCGTCAAAGCGGCCAGTGAAGTGTATATGCCCCTCAGCGGCACCATCACCGCCATCAATGAAGCCCTGATCTCCGCCCCCGAAACCATCAATCAGGACCCTGAAGGTAAGGGATGGTTTTTTGATATCACGCTGGAAAGCCCCTCTGATCTGGACAGCCTTATGTCCCAAGACCAATACCAAACGCTGATTCAGGGATAAATCATGCGTTACCTGCCCCACACAGAAGCCTCTCGCGCCGCCATGTTAAAAACCATCGGCGCAGGCAGCATCAAAGATTTGTTTGCCGGCGTGCGTGACGACCTGTTTGATGCCCCCCTTGACACCCCCTCTAATCCCATGCCGGAATGGCAGGTTCTTAGGGATCTCTCGGTCTTGGCCGCCCAGAATCGCACGGCGCAATCCGGCCCTTTCTTTTTGGGGGCAGGGGTTTACCATCACCACGTTCCCGCCACCGTCGATGCTATGATCGGACGGGGGGAATTTTTAACCTCTTATACCCCCTACCAACCGGAAATTTCCCAAGGGACACTGCAATATCTCTTTGAATTTCAAACCCAAGTGGCGGAAATTACAGGAATGGATGTGGCCAATGCGTCTTTGTACGACGGCTCAACATCTTTGGTGGAGGCCGTACTAATGGCGGCCCGTTTCACAAAACGAAAACATGTTCTGATTGCGGAAACGCTACACCCCCATTACGCAGAGACTCTGGAAACCTACAGGCCCTTGGCTGGTTTAACCATAGAGTTCGGAAACCATGACGCCCTAGAAAAGGCCCTATCGGAAGATATAGCGTGCGTGGTTGTCAGTTACCCGGATTTTCTGGGGAATGTTCGCGATTATCGATCTTTGGCTGAGGCGTGTCACGCCCGGGGCATTGTGGTGGTGGCTCTGGTAACCGAGATTTTGGCCCTTGGGGCCCTGATGTCCCCTGGGGAATGGGGGGCTGATATTGTGGCGGCTGAGGGACAGTCTTTGGGCAATTCTATGAATTTTGGGGGCCCTCACTTGGGGTTGCTGGCCTGTCGGGAAAAATTTCTGCGCCAAATGCCTGGGCGCCTTTGCGGGGAAACAGTGGATGCTGAGGGGCGCCGCTCTTTTGTCCTGACCCTCTCCACCCGCGAACAACATATCCGGCGGGACAAAGCCACCAGCAACATTTGCACCAATTCGGGTCTATGTGCCTTGGCATTTTGTGTTCACCTGTCCTTGTTGGGACAAGAGGGGTATCAAAAATTAGCCATCCTGAACCATCGCCGCGCCGTTTGGGCGGCTGAGCGCTTGTCTGCCCTGTCTGGCATCACGCTGTTGACGCCAACGTTTTTCAACGAATTTACCCTACGCCTGCCCCATTTGGCCCATGATATGCTGGCTTATCTTCATGATCGGGGCATCATTGGGGGATTGGATCTGGGCCGATTCCGCCCCGAATGGCAACATGATGTGCTCATTGCCGTGACAGAACTGTGCGATGATGCCGCCGTAAACGCTCTGGTTGAGGGGGTGGCTGCGTATCTGGCGCGTCCAAAATAGGGCCAAAAAGACTTTTTGTTTTCCCCGCAATGCCTGTATAGTGGTTTTTAAGGAAAACAGGCAGCGGACAGGGCGCCTGTGCACTGGGTCAGATCGGAAACGAAGCAGCCCACGCGGGAACGACTGGGTCGTTGCTCTGTTTTCCCCGTGCTTTAGGCCCTGTTTTTATGTCTTCCTCGTTTCATGATCGATGCTTGGGCTTTCTTGATACCGTCCCCCACGATCTGCGGCGGCGTTTTTCAAATACGCTTTCAGACGGCGCTCTGGATTTTACCAGCAACGACACTCTGGCCCTGTCTAAACATCCGGCGCTAAAGGCTGGGGCCCTTGATGCCATGGACCGCTATGGCATTGGCAGCACAGGTTCCCGCTTGCTCAGCGGTAACCACCCCCTGCACGAGGCTGTGGAAAATCAACTGGCCACCCTGAAAAAAACAGAGTCTGCTTTGGTTTTTGGGGGGGGGTTTCATACCAACGCCAGCGTTTTGCGAACGCTTGTGGCTTTGCCCCTTTGGGCCAAACCCCCGATGCTGATCATGGACAAATGGATTCATGCCTGCTGGCTTCAGGGAAGCCATAGCACCCCTCTGGTGCGGTATCGTCATCAGGATTTCGACCATCTGGAACGCTTAATCCAAAAACATCTGCCCGATCATACCCCCATCATCGTCACAGAATCCATTTTCAGTATGGACGGTGACATCACGGACCTACCCGCTTTGGGGGCACTCAAACAAAGGTATCCGGATATTTTTCTGATTGTGGATGAAGCCCACGCCACCGGCACGTGGGGACCAGAGGGTGCGGGGCTGGTGACACCACAACAGGGTGTGGACTTGGTGAGCGGAACCTTCAGCAAAGCCATAGGATGCTACGGCGGGTATGTGGCATGCGCGGCCGCCCTAAAAGAGGTGTTGGTGCAAAAATGCGCAGGACTGATCTATGCAACCGCTTTGCCCCCCTTGGTTTTGGGGGCGGTGCAGGCCGCGCTGGATCTGATCCCCAGTCTGCAAAACCAGCGCGAACATCTGTACGTTTTGGCCAAAAAGACACGGGAAAGGCTACAGCAGCAAGGATGGAACACGGGCCTCAGTCAAAGCCACATTATCCCCCTCATGGTGGGGGATAATGATGCGTGTTTAAACCTTCAAAGCCGCTTGGCCCAACACAACATTGGGCTTTCAGCCATTCGCCCCCCTACGGTTCCACCGAGAACCGCTAGGCTCAGGCTTTCGCTGCGCGTTGATCATACCGAAAGAGATATAGACCGGTTGGTGGCTGAGATATTGCCTATCTGAAAGTTTTTTAGGATCTTTCAAAAAAACCCCACACCCTACGGATGAAAAAAAAGCGACAAAACGGCCGAGGCCACCGTCACAACCAACATAACCACAGCCAGAATAAGGATTTCCATAACAAGGACCCTTTCGGGATTCAAAAAAACTATGAAAAACCAACAGAAATCTTTGTGTTGGCGTTAAGCAATATAATACCTATTGTAAGGAAAATGGTTTAAGAATCTCTTAACAAACCCCCCGATATTCCCGTGATAGTTGTATATAGTTTTTTGCAGAAACCGGTATAAAGTCTATTTCTTGTTTGGTCATCAGGCGCATACAACGTGCGGGTGTGCCGGCCCATAGCTCCCCCGTTTTGACGATTTTTCCTGGGGACACCAAGGCCCCAGCCGCCACATAGGCCCCCGTTTCCACAACAGCCCCATCCAAAATACAGGCCTTCATCCCGATAAAACATCCATCTTGCAGCGTACATCCATGCAAAGTCACGCTATGCCCCACCGTCACCCCCTGACCAATAACCGTGGGATGGGTTTTCCGGGTCACATGGATACAGCTGTTATCCTGAATGTTGGTACCCGATCCAATGCGGATAAAATGAACATCCCCCCTGATGGTGACATGAAACCAGATGCTGGCCTCTTCCCCAATGTCCACATCCCCAATCACCACCGCGGTGGGGGCGATAAACGCGCTGGGGGCAATGCGGGGGTGCTGATCACGATAGGGGTACAGAGTGTCCATGGCGTAACCCTAGCAAGAATCTGGACCCTCGCCAAGGCGCATGCTATAGCATCATTATGATTTTTTCCCAATCCCGCCTTTGCCGCGCTTTGGTGCATTCCCTTCATGGATTGCGTGCGGCTTGGGGCAGTGAGCCGGCCTTTCGCCTTGAAATTTTTCTTTTGATCATCGCCCTGGCGGTGGCAGCATGGCTGCCCGTGACAACAGCGGAACGGGCCCTTTTGGTGCTAAGCAGTCTGATGATTTTGGGGGCAGAATTGGTGAACACCGCCATCGAAAGCACCATCAACCGTATCGGGCCCGACATTCATCCCCTTTCCAAAAAAGCCAAGGACGTTGGCAGTGCCGTTGTTTTGATCGCGTTATTTCAGGCACTGGTGGTATGGGGGATTGTGGTATGGCCCTTGGTTTCGGCGTGGATATAAAGATCTTCCCCCATGGTTTGGGTATCTAGGATACGCAGTCTGTGCTGTTGCAGGTCTGCTGTGAACAGATCTTGCAGCAAGGGTCTGGCATCCCCCCCCAAAAACACAGGGGCGTAAAACAAATGCCACCGATCCACAAGATCCTCTTGGAAAAGGGATGTGATCAGCGCGGGCCCAGCCTCAACCATCACCTGCGTTAAACCTTCTTTGCCTAGGCTTAAAAAGGATTTTTTTAGATTTTCCTCAGGCTTTATGCTAATAATATTCTGAAAAAGCCTTTCCAAAGAATTGGGAACGACTTGCCCACTCATCAGCCACACGGGTCCACCATCTTGAAAAACAGGCAAATCTGGGGTTAATCGCGCCGCGTTGCCAACGATGATGCGCAGAGGCTGATGATTCTCCCGCCCCGCCAAGCGACAGGTCAAACGCGCCCGATCCTCCACAATGGTTTTGCATGATGTCAAAACAGCATCATACTGGGAACGCAAACCATGGACATGGGAACGGGCAACATCCCCCGTAATCCACTGACTGCGGCCATCGGCCAAGGCCACGCGACCATCCAGCGACATGCCCATCTTAACATCCACAACAGGACGCTGGCGATGAAGACGGCTGAGAAATCCCCTGTGCATCTCTAATGCCTCTGCCCCACCATCCCCAAGGACAACCCGAATCCCTGCGCGGCGCAGATGTTCCAACCCTTGACCCGCCGTACGGGGGTCAGGATCTTCTATGGCAGCCACGACAGAGCCAACACCAGCTTTAATCAACTGAAACACACATTTGTGTGCGCAAGGTTCAAGCGTTACATAAACCGTGGCCCCTTGGGCCCCAGCGCCTGCTTGAGTCAAAGCAATATCTTCGGCGTGGGGACGACCCCCCTTCTGGGTCGCCCCTATACCCACAATCGTTTCCCCCTGAACAATGACACATCCCACGCAGGGATTGGGCCATGTTTGCCCCCTGTTTTCATCTGCCACATGAAAGGCTTTCATCATAAAGGGGGAAGCGGGCATCATGGCATCAGGTCTCCATCATTGACATCCTTGGGTTTATCAGGGTTTATAAAAAAAAACACCTGAAAGCAGCGCCATGCCCATTCCTGAACGCATTATCGGCCTCGATCCAGGCTTAGGGACAACAGGATGGGGATTGATTGAAACGGACGGGCACCGGCTGCGATACCTTGACGCGGGTTATATTGCCCCGCCCAAAACCCTTGGTCTTCCTGAGCGGCTGGCTTTTTTGCACAAAGCGCTTTGTGATCTTCTGGAAACCCACCGCCCCCATCGCGCGGCTGTGGAAATGGTGTTTATCAACGTCAATGCCAAAAGCAGTTTAACGCTGTGTCATGCGCGGGGCGTGATTTTGATGACACCGGCGGCCTTTGGCATCCCTGTTTTGGAATATCCTGCCAACACCATCAAAAAATGCGTTGTGGGTGTGGGACATGCCGACAAAGTTCAAGTTCAGGCCATGATCAGACACCTTCTGCCCACAGCGCCCCTTTTTGATAAGCATGATACGGCCGATGCCTTGGCCGTGGCCATTTGCGGCAGCCTAACGCCCCCACAGGAAAGTGTGGCAAAAAAGCAGCAAGCCTTTAAAAAATCAAGCCTTAAGGAACAGGAAACACTTTTTTGACCTTCTTTTAAGCAAGCATGACCTTAGTATTGAAGACTGCGGCTCTTCTAAAGAACTCATAAAAAATGCGCCACAATAAAGTTCTTAAAGTTCATCTCTCGGATTCTTTGGATGGCCCCCTTTCCATTCCCCCTGTTCTTTATTTTCTTTTATTTTTTATCGCGATTGCCCTTTTTATCATGGATGCAGAAGGTATGCGTCCCGCAAAAATCCTTAAAGACGCCTATCAAGAATCCCTCGATAACACTCTTTCTGGGGTCCAAACAAAAGTCCAGACATGGCAACGCTTGGTGGGTGACTGGAAAAATCTTTACGAGGCCGACCAAATTAATCAAGATCTGAAAGCCACCATTGTAAGCCTGCGGGAAAACGTTCGCACCGCCGAGGCCTCTTTGAGAGATTTAGAGGCCCTTAAAGAGCAGGTTCATTTTCTTCCCAGCAAACCCCTGTCTTTTGTTACAACACGTATCCGGCGTTATAATTATGGGCCCTCTGCTAGGCGAATGTTGATTGAAACGCCCAAACACCCTGCTATAGCGCCCAGACACATTGTCACCGCCCATTATGCTATGGTGGGTCGCATTTTATCGGTGGGCTCTGGGGGGGCAGAGGTCCTGTTGATTACCGACAAAGCCTCTCGCGTGCCCGTCATTGGGGAAATGTCCCGTCAGACGGCCCTTTTGCAAGGCACCAACGGTCAATCCCTAGAAATGCGGTATACGCATGATCGCGTTTTTATGCACGGCGAAATTCTTTTAACGACGGGAGATGACGCGTTTTTACCTGCTGGCATCCCTGTTGCCAAGATTGTCATCAAGGATGGAGGGGCCTATGCCGCGCCTCTTTACCATCCCAAAGATATTGATTTGGTTCAGGTCCTTTACTGATATGGCATCCTCCTCCCATCCTCTTTTGGTTTTGCCAGCATTGTTTTTTTCCCCCATTGTGTTGGGACTTTCCGTTTTTCTGTTTTTTTTCTCCGTGGATATCGGGCCTTGGACCTTATCTCTTCAGGCGATTTATGCCGTGATTTTTTTTTGGATGATTGTGAAAAACCACCCGATGATTCCGCCTTGGTTCGTGTGGGCTTTGGGGCTTTTTCAGGATATGGGGTCAGACACACCCTTGGGAACCAATGCTCTTCTCTCTCTGATATTTTATATTCTTTTTTCCAATCAAGAGGACCTTTATCAAAAAAATCCCCGATCTTATGTCATTATAGGATTTGGTTTTATGTCCGGCGCCCTGTTTTCCACCCAATGGTTAATCCAGAGTTTGCTGGTGGACTCTTTTTCCGGATTTCCCGATGTTTTGGCCACATGGGTTTTTGCTAACGGGATTATGGTTGGCCTTTGCCTGCTGTTTGCACCCTCGAGGTATCGATGATCCTAGAAGACAACCGATATCATGTGTTTTCAAGGCGGGCTTTCTTGCTAGGAACTGCCAAGCTGGCCTTATTCGGTGTCCTTTATGGAAAGCTATACCGATTGCAGTCACATGAAGCCCTGAAATACAGGGAAATCGCCGAAGAAAACCGCGTTAACGTTCAACTGATCGCCCCCTTGCGCGGGCGTATTGTGGATCGGCGCGGCCAGATACTGGCACAAAACGAACAACAGTATCGCCTGATGTTGCTGCCAGAGAAAATTGATAAACTTGAAGAAACAATAGATCTTTTAAGCCAACACTTTTCCATAAGTGCCAAAGAAAAAAAAGCGCTCTTGCGTCAAGCCCGCCGCAATCCAAAATTTGTTCCCCTGGTTTTTAAGAAAAAAGTCACATGGCAAGACGTGTCCAAGGCGGAATTTTTAAGCGCTGAGATTTCTGGCCTGATCTCAGAAGAGGGCGTGTTTCGCACCTATCCCTACGGTCCGGATTTGGCGCATATCTTAGGATACATTTCCCCCGTTTCCGAGGCAGAAATAAAGGCCAAAAACAACGATCCTGTTTTAAAGTTACCCGATGCACAGTCTGGAAAATTGGGCATTGAAGAAAACAAGGATGCCGAACTGCGGGGGGACCCTGGGGAAAGACAGGTGGAAATCAATGCCGCGGGACGGATTATCAAGGAAATCAGCATCAAACCCCCCGCCGAAGGAAAAACGCAAACCCTGTCGCTGGATTTGGACCTTCAGCGCTTTGGATATGAACGTATGGGCGCAGAGACAGGGGCCGCCGTCGTTTTGGATGTGCGTACGGGGGAGATTTTGCTTCAGGTTTCAACCCCTTCCTATGACCCCAATGTTTTTACATCCGGCGTGGATCAGGCCACTTGGCAGCAGCTGGCCCAAAATCCTGACAAACCCCTTATCAACAAACCCGTGGCTGGCCTTTATCCCCCTGCTTCAACATTTAAAACCTTAACGGCTTTGGCCCTGTTGCATTACAATATTGTCAAACCCAACCAAACTTTTTTTTGTCCAGGGCATTATTTTTTTGGCAATCGCCAAGTGCATTGTTGGAAAAAAGAGGGCCACGGTTCCGTAAATTGGCATGATGCTATTGTGAAATCCTGTGACGTTTATTTTTATGAAATGACCCGCCGAATGGGCATTCAGAATCTGGCGGACTTTGCCCGCCTTGTGGGATTGGGCAGCAAAACCAACATTGAATTATCGGGGGAAAAATCCGGTATCGTCCCCGATCCAGCCTGGAAAAAAATGGCCAAAAACGAAGTCTGGTTCCCTGGAGAAACCATTATTGCTGGCATTGGTCAGGGGTTCTTGCTCACGACGCCTTTGCAATTGGCGGTGATGACGGCTCGCTTAGCAACGGGAACCAACGTTCATCCCACGTTATTTCATCAGGAACATCCCAGGGCTTTTTCTGCCTTAGGAATTCATCCCGATCATCTGACACTGGTTCGCCAGGCCATGAGCGATGTTGTGAATGTCCCGGGCGGAACGGCGTACGCCCAACGTTTGTTGGATGTGGGGTTTGCCTATGCAGGGAAAACGGGAACGGCGCAGGTCCGTCGAATTTCCATGGCCCAACGCGCCGCAGGGATTAAAAACGAAGATTTGCCCAGACAATACCGAGATCACGGAATGTTCATCGCCTTTACCCCCGTGAATACCCCCAAATACGCCAGTGCTGTCATTATCGAGCATGGCAGCAGCGGATCCCGCGCTGCGGCCCCCGTGACCAAGGATATTTTTTTAAAAATGCACGAGTTAGGCTATGTCTAAATATCACGGCTTTTCTATGTACACTGCCCTGGTCAAGGGGCATTTGCGGCGCCTGCCCACCGGCATTTTGGTGTGTTCGTGCCTGCTGGCTTTGCTTGGCGTCATGACGCTTTATTCGGTGGCGGGGATGTCTTTTGATCCCTGGGCCAAAAAGCAAATTCTGCGCTTTGCGTTTTCCTTTGCGCTGCTGCTGGCGGTCACGCTGGTTCCCCTGCAAACCTGGTTGAAATACGCCTATTGGATTTATGGGGGCATGGTTTTGCTTCTGGTGGTGGTTTTTTTTATTGGTCATGTGGGTATGGGGGCCCAGCGATGGATTAATTTGGGCTTTATGCAGCTGCAACCTTCGGAAACCATGAAAATTGGTCTGATTTTGGCTTTGGCCAAGTATTTTCATGGGGTCATTCCAGAGGAAAGAAAGCGTTTTTCTTTTTTAATGGTCGCCCTGCTGTTGGTCGCCATTCCCTTTTTTTTGGTAGCAGAACAACCTGATTTAGGAACTGCGGGGATTATTTTTCTTTCCAGCATTGTGATTTTCTTCCTCAGCGGTGTGCCCATGTGGATTTTTGTAACCGCTGTTTTGCTGGCCCCCTTAATTGGCATGATTGGCTGGCGCTATGCGCTGCATGGCTATCAAAAGCAACGGGTTTTGACGTTTTTGGACCCGTCTCGGGATCCATTGGGGGCCGGATATCACATCACACAATCCAAAATTGCCTTTGGCTCAGGTGGATTGTTTGGCCAAGGCTGGGGCCAAGGCAGCCAAAACCGATTGGATTTTATCCCCGAGCGACACACCGACTTTATTTTCAGTGTCTTTGCAGAAGAGTTTGGCCTGATGGGCACCGCTTTTGTCCTGATCTTGTGTCTGATTCTGGTGGGCTATGGCTATAGCATCGCCCTATCGTGCCGTAACCAGTTTGGACGGCTGTTGTGTCTGGGGGTTACCAGCCTGTTTTTTATGCATGTCTTTATTAACCTTGGAATGATCACGGGCATTGTCCCCGTGGTGGGGGTTCCCTTTCCTTTGATGTCTTATGGGGGAACCTCTATGCTGACCACCATGATTGGCTTTGGACTGATCTGTAATGTTGCCATTTACCGGCGCGATGAAATTCGGCGGGCGACGCTGGGGGCACGAAAGTCCTTTTTTGGGACAGGCTAAGCGGTGCTTGATCTTTTCCCCGCATCCCCCTAGTCTCAGGACCCAAAGATGAAGGAAAAATGTTCATGGTGGATTTGTCTCTTGCAACGTCGTGGCCCTTTAAAGAAGCCCAAAAACTGATCCATCGCTATGAAAAAGCCCCGCCAGCCAAGGGGTATGTTCTGTTTGAAACGGGTTATGGCCCCTCTGGCCTGCCCCATATCGGCACATTTGGCGAAGTTCTGCGCACCAGCATGGTCCGCCAAGCCTTCGCGGCGCTGAGTGATCTGCCCACAAAACTGTTTGTGGTTTCTGATGACATGGACGGACTGCGAAAAGTGCCCACCAATGTCCCGAATCAAGACCTTTTGGCACAACATCTGGGCAAACCTTTAACCTGCGTCCCTGATCCCTTTGGCACACATGCCAGCTTTGGGGCTCATAACAACGCCAAACTTCGGGAATTTCTGGACCGTTTCGGGTTTGATTATACGTTTATCAGTGCAACTGAAAAATACAAAGCGGGGCATTATGATGATATCTTGCGCCGTGTTTTGGCCCATTATGACGCCATTGTGGGGGTGATTTTGCCCACGCTGGGGCCCGATCGCCGCGAAACCTATAGCCCCTTTTTGCCCCTGTGCCCGAAAACGGGTCAAGTTTTGCAGGCGAAAGTCATCGATCGCGACCTAACCAGCAGCACCATCACTTGGCAACACCCCGAAACGGGGGAAACCCTGACCACCAGCATTCTGGGCGGCGCGTGTAAATTGCAATGGAAAGCCGACTGGGGCGGACGTTGGGCCGCGTTTCAAGTGGACTATGAAATGAGCGGCAAAGACCTGATCGATTCCGTCAAATTATCCAGCAAAATCTGCCGCATCTTGGGCGAAGCCCCGCCAGAAACCATGACGTACGAACTGTTTTTGGGGGAAGACGGCGATAAAATTTCAAAATCCAAGGGCAATGGCCTGTCTATGGAAGACTGGCTAACCTACGGCCCCATAGAAAGCTTGGGCTTTTACATGTTCCAAGCCCCCCAGCGGCAAAAACGTTTATTTTTTGATGTGATTCCCAAAGCCACAGATATGTATCTGGATCATCTGGAAAGCTACACACGGGAAGACCCCTTAAAACAGCACGATAACCCCCTGTGGTTTATTCATGGTGGACACCCCCCTGCCCCAGAAAGCCCCCTGAAATTTTCTCTGTTACAAAATCTGGCGGCCGCTGCCCATGCCGAAGACACCAGCGTGTTATGGGGGTTTGTGAAACGTTACGATTCTGCATTGACTCCTGAAAAGGCACCGTTTCTGGACCATTTGCTGGGGCATGCCGTTCGGTATTACCAGGACTTTATCAAACCCAAAAAGACATACCGCTCGCCAACAGAAACAGAGAAAGACGCTTTGTTGCGACTGCGAAATGACCTTCTTTCGGCCCCTCAGGACACAGACGCCGAGGGCTATCAGAGTCTGGTTTATACCGTGGGCCGTGACTTTGGTTATGACCCCATGCGGGATTGGTTTAAGGCGATTTACGAAGTTTTGCTGGGCGAGGAACAAGGCCCGCGTTTTGGGTCCTTTATTGAATTGTTCGGGGTTCAGGGAACCTGTGATTTAATTGCTGAAAAAGTGGGGGCAGCGTGAGTCCCTCCATCTGGACCGCCACCCGTTGCCTGCTGCCGCCTGAGGCCGCCCATCGCGCGGCGATTGCGTGGCTATCCCATCCCGCTCTGGTGCCCAATCAAACCCTGAAAGACGACCCGATAACCCTGTGGGGCCTGACTTTTAAAAACCGTATTGGGATGGCAGCGGGTTTTGACAAAAACGGCGAAGCCGTCGCAGGCCTTGCCCGTTTGGGCTTTGGCCATATCGAGGTGGGCACCATCACCCCCCTGCCCCAACCAGGCAATGCCCGTCCCCGTGTTTTTCGCCTGCCCGAGGATCAGGCCATCATCAACCGCTATGGCTTCAACAGCGCGGGGGCTGAGGCGGTTTATCGTAACCTTTCAAAATTACCCCCCGATGTCCGACGTTCTGTGATTTTGGGGATCAATATCGGCAAAAATAAAGATTCGCAGGATGCCGCCGTTGATTATCGCCGCGGCTTAAAACGATTTCACGACATTGCCGATTATATCACCATCAACATTTCCAGCCCCAACACCCCCAATCTTCGGGATTTGCAGAGGGCAGAACCCTTGCGTCGTTTGCTGTCAGAGTGTCGGGAAACTTTGGCGGGGCTCTCCCCCGCCCCGCCGCTGCTGTTAAAAATTGCCCCTGATTTGGATGCTTTGGCGTTCAATGATGTTTTGGATCAAATCATCGCGACCCGCATTGACGGCCTGATCATCAGCAACACCACTTTGGCCAGACCCCAAGCCCTAAAAAATCCCCATGCTAAGGAAACAGGGGGCCTGAGCGGCAAACCGTTACTGGGACCCTCCACAGATATTTTAAAACAAGTCTCTGAAAATCTGAAAGACCGCGGCGTCGCCCTGCCCTTAATCGGTGTTGGGGGGATCTGTTCCGCCCAAGATGTTCACGCCAAGCGAAACGCCGGAGCCTGCCTGATTCAGGCCTATACGGCCTTTGCGCTGAATGGATTTGGAATCATGCGGTCATGGTGATTTATACCTGCCCCACCGTTGCCTTTTGCGATACCGATGCGGGGGGTGTTGTTTATCATACAAAATACCTTGAATTGGCTGAACGGGCGCGTGCGGAATTTTTGATTTCTCTGGGCCTATCCAATCAGGCCCTATGGCTGAAGGGGTTTGTCTTTGCCGTCACCGATATGACCGTGAAATATCACCGGCCGGCGGTTTTGGGGGATGTTTTATCCATCCAAACCACGCTGTTGCACCTCAGCCACGTGCGGATTCATCTGCAGCAAGATATTTTCAGGGACAAAAATCTTTTGGTCTCTCTCAGGATACACCTTGCGTGTTTATCAAAAGACGGTAAACCTAAAGCTATGGACCCACCGCTTTATATGGCCTTGGCGTCTTTACGGGAAACTCAGGGATAAAAAAGATTATGGAAAACGTTGCTGTTACGACGGAACAAGCGGTCTCGGCGGAGAAAACCGGATCCCTCCTTCATTTTCTGGACAATGCCGATGTTGTGATTTGGACCATTGTTCTGCTGCTTTTGGCAATGTCGATCATTTCATGGAGCATCATGATTCACAAATGGTGGACCCTGCGCAAAGTCGTGAAGGAATCCAAGACGTTTGAGGATTATATCTGGGCCCAAAAAGACATCAAACACGCCATCCCCCCTGGAACCAACGCCGTTGAACACAGCGCTGGACGCGTTTTTTTAATGGCCCAGCATGAATTGCCGGAACAATGGACAAAAGATGAGACGCCCGCCCTTCTCTCCCGCGTGGACCGCGCCATGTCTGGGGTCATGGGACGGGATATGGAGGTTTACCGGAAGCATCTGGTGTTTCTGGCATCCGTGGGTTCGACATCACCTTTTATCGGTCTTTTGGGCACCGTATGGGGGATCATGAACAGTTTCAGTGCCATTGCGGTGACGCAAAATACCTCCTTGGCCGTGGTGGCCCCAGGGATTGCAGAGGCCCTGTTTGTCACAGCGCTGGGTTTGTTCGCAGCCATTCCAGCATCCTTTGGTTATAACAAATTTTCCACAGACATTAACCGTTACGCCAGACGTATTGAACTGTTCATGGAAGATATCCTGCTGAACATCCAGCGGGGAGGGCAATAAGCCATGGCTGGCCATAAATTTACGGAAAACGATCCCATTTCTGAAATGAATGTCACGCCGCTGGTGGATGTGATGTTGGTTTTGCTGATTATTTTCATGGTGGCGGCCCCGATGCTGGTGTCTGGCGTGCCGGTGGATTTGCCCCAAACACAGGCCGATAACCTGAACATGGACAAAGAGCCCGTGGTCATCACCCTGAACAAAGATGGGACCATCTTTGTTCAAAAACGGGAAGCCCCGCGTGAAGAATTGATCGCCCGCCTGTCCGCCATTGTGCAGGCCTCCAGCGAAGAGGTCTATATCCGCGCCGATAAAACCATTCCCTACGGCGATGTCATGGTGTTGATGGGGGATATTAAGGCCGCCGGATACAAAAAAGTTATGTTGATTGTGGAACAGCCGTCGTAGATCCCCATGTCCTATCATGTCACCATCCCGCGCCGTCCGTCTCGCCAAATCAGGGTGGGAAACGTTCTGATCGGGGGGAATGCACCCATCGCGGTGCAATCCATGACCAACACCCTCACCACCGATATTCAGGGCACACTGGATCAGGTCAGGGCCCTAGAGGATGCAGGGGCGGATTTGGTGCGCATTTCGGTGCCTGATGAAGACTCCAGCGCATCATTAAAAAAAATCATTCCCCACTGCCGCGTTCCCATTGTGGCGGATATTCATTTTCATTACAAACGCGCCCTGGAATCCGCAGAGGCCGGCGCAAAATGCCTGCGCATCAATCCGGGCAACATCGGGTCCAAAGATCGCGTGCGCGAGGTTGTCCAAGCCGCCAAAGACCACGATTGCGCCATCCGGATTGGGGTGAATGCCGGATCGCTGGAAAAACACTTACTCGATAAATACGGCGAGCCCACCGCCGAGGCCATGGTGGAAAGCGCCCTGCATCATGCCAAAATTTTAGAGGACCACGATTTTTTCAATTTTAAAATCAGCGTCAAAGCATCCAACGTGTTTTTGGCCGTGGCGGCGTACCGCGCCTTGGCGGCGGCCTGTGATTACCCATTGCATCTGGGCATTACAGAGGCCGGCGGGCTGCGTACGGGCACCGTCAAATCCTCCGTTGGGATGGGGATGCTGCTGATGGATGGGATTGGGGATACGCTCAGGGTCTCTTTATCCGCTGATCCGGTGGAGGAAATTAAGGTGGGGTTTGAAATCCTGAAATCTTTGGGCCTGCGGGCCCGCGGGGTTCAAATCATTTCCTGCCCATCATGCGCCCGCCAGCAATTTGATGTGATCAAAACCGTGGCGGCTTTGGAAGAGCGCTTGGCCCACATCATCACCCCTATGACGGTTTCCCTGATCGGCTGTGTGGTCAACGGCCCGGGCGAGGCCATGATGACGGACATTGGCCTAACCGGCGGGGGCAACAACACCCATATGATCTATGTGGGGGGCCTGCAAAACCACCGGCTGAAGGATGGAGATATTGTGGAACATATTGCAGAGATGGTGGAAAAAAGGGCAGCAGCGATGGCTATGGCTGAGGTTACAGCTTAATCTCACCGAAGGGTTGCCGTCGTTTTTGGCGATGGCGGACCCAAAAACCAACCAAAACCATTGCTTTTTATGCCTAAAAATGGTAAACTCTTGAAGAATATGGAAGCAATCGTTTATGTCCAAAACTGTTTTAACCGTACACCTTGATCCCCAAGTGCAGTTGGCTCTCAATGCCTTGGCGGCGACGTTGGATCAGTCGCATTCTTGGGTGATTGAACAGGCTTTGCAGGATTATACGCAGCACCACGCTTGGCAGGTTCAGGCTATCCAAGAAGGGATTGCGTCCCTAAACCAAGGCCACGGCATTCCCCACGCCACTGTGCAGCGGCGATTGTCTGACAAAATCGGAACCGACAGTTAATGCAACGACCCATTATCTGGTCACCCCAGGCCCTGGACGATATCGAATCCGCCCTTGATTATTTCTTAGAACGAAGCCCCCAAGCCGCGCGGCGTATCTATCGTGATGTGATGCAGCATATTGAACACTTAGCAGAATACCCTTTTTCCGGTCGCATTGGCCGTGTCGCGGGAACGCGTGAATGGGTGATCCCGAAAACCCCCTTTATCATTCCCTATCGGGTCCATCAGGAACATCTGGAGATTATCCGCGTTTTCCACAGTGCCCGTCAGTGGCCGAAAGGGTTTTAATCCTCTTCCAAAACTTTAAAAAAAAGCCTTCCCCCCCCATGCCCCCCGACCTCACCCCCGAAACCCTGCTTAAGGCCTATCGCATTGGCCTGTTTCCCATGGCGGAGGGGGCAGAGGACGAGGATATGTTTTGGGTGGACCCCGATATGCGGGGGATTATGCCGCTACGGGCATTGCATATTTCCCGAAGCCTTAGGAAAACCCTGAAAAAACCGTGGGATATTCGCGTGGATACGGCCTTTGCCGACGTGATGCAGGGATGCGCGGCGGCCACAGAAAAACGTCCAGAAACATGGATTAACCGTGAAATTTACAGCCTGTTTTGTGATTTGCATGATTTGGGCCACGCCCACAGCGTAGAGGTCTGGGAAGAGGGCCAACTGGTGGGTGGGCTGTACGGGCTGCACATCGGGGCCGTGTTTTTTGGCGAAAGCATGTTCAGCCGCATTCCCAACGCCAGCAAGGTGGCCTTTGTGGATTTGGTGTGCCGTCTGAATCATTCGGGATTTGCCCTGCTGGATACCCAATTTTTAAACGACCACCTGCGCCAGTTTGGGGCCATTGAAATTCCCCGAGAGTCCTATAAAACCCTACTGCGTCACGCTGTGGATCAGCAGGGTGTTGTGTTTCCCTGCGGCCCCATACCCCGTCCGCTGGGCGATGATATCGGTCAGTGACTGCCGCCACGCCCGCGCCCCTGGCTTTCCCCGCCCCAGACCCATCAGCGGTGGCAAAAACAGGGATGAACGCGCCTCCACGCCTTCGCAAAAGGCAATATAGCGGCCAACGATATCGGAAAGATCCACACGGCCCCCCTGCCCCGTCACCAACGGATCCACCGTCAACAAAATTTCGGGATGATCCCAAACCGCCCGCCCCAGCATGATGCCACCCAAGGTTTCCTGCCAAGGATTTTCAAAGGTACTCAGCCCCCCATTGATCATGATGTCTGCCTCAGGAAATCTTGCTTTGGCCGCCAGAACGCGGTCGTATTGCAGCGGGGGAACGGTGCGGTTTTCAGCGGGGCTCAGGCCAGACAGCCATGCTTTTCGGGCATGCAAAACAATGCGACCGCATCCGGCATTCAGGCAGCTTTCTAAAAAACGATACAAATGATCATCGCTATCCAGATCATCCACCCCTAGGCGGGTTTTCACCTCAACGGGGCGGTGCGTTTCCTGTCGCATGGCGCGAATCATGGCGGCCACACGAGGGGGGTCTTTCATCAGGCACGCCCCAAAGGATCCCTGTTTGACCCGATCACTGGGACACCCCGCATTGATGTTATAAGCACTGTAGGCATGATGTTCCGCCATCCCCACGGCGCGGGCCATGGTATCAGGATCACTGCCCCCCAACTGCAAAATGACGGGACCTTCTTGCGGCAACACGGTCAAGTCGCAGCCATGGATCACAGCCTGATCCACCAGCATTTCCGTATAAAGCAGAACATGCTGCGACAGCATCCGGTAAAAAATCCGCGCCCAGCGATGGGTATAGGCCATCATGGGCGCCACAGCGTAAGAGAACATGCCACAGTGTCCTATGAAATCAGGTTTTTATATACCTTCCATGTTGACAAATTTCAGGAGAAACCGCAACAGTAGGCCTTAGTAAGAATATAAAAGACGACGTGCAAGAGATCTGCCCATGTTTTACTGGCTTTATACAACGTTTGGGCAGGACATTTCGGGCCTGAACGTTCTGCGCTATATTTCTTTTCGCAGCATTTGGGCGTTAATTACCGCTTTGGCCTTCACCATGGCCTTGGGCAAGCCCTTTATTGCGTGGCTGAGACACCAGCAAAAACATGGACAACCCATCCGCAGCGATGGTCCCGAAAGCCATCTGCTGACCAAGAAATCCACGCCCACCATGGGGGGGATGATGATTTTGTTGACCTTGACCGTTTCCACGCTTTTGTGGGGGGATTGGGGGAATGTTTATATTCTCAGCATCCTTCTGGTCACATTAGGATACGGGGCTATTGGGTTTTATGATGATTTTTTGAAACTGCGCTACCGAAACTCAAAGGGCCTCAGCGGTAAAGGAAAGCTTTTTTGGCAATCCACGCTTGCAGCAACGGCTTTGGCCATTCTTTATTTGTTTACCGACCCCATGACATTTTCAACCCTCAGTCTTCCTTTTTTTAAAGATATCCTCTGGGATTTAGGCTGGTTTTTTGTACCCTTTGCAGTGATTGTTCTGGTGGGGACGTCCAACGCGGTGAATTTAACCGATGGATTGGATGGTTTGGCCACAGTGCCCATCATGGTGGCGGTTGGATGTTACGGGATTATCGCGTATTTGACGGGTCATGCCATCTTTGCCGATTATTTGTATATCAAGCCCATTGTGGGCACAGGGGAATTGTCGGTGTTCTGCGCTGCATTGATCGGATCTTGTCTTGGGTTTTTGTGGTTTAATGCGCCCCCTGCCTCTGTTTTTATGGGGGATACAGGGTCTTTGGGTCTGGGCGGGGCCTTGGGAGCGTTATCTGTGATGACAAAACAAGAACTGTTGCTCTTGGTCATTGGCGGGGTTTTTGTGGTAGAAGCCGCCTCTGTCATCCTGCAGGTGGGCAGCTATAAACTGCGCAAAAAACGTATTTTCAAAATGGCACCCCTGCACCATCATTTTGAAAAAAATGGCTTATCCGAATCCACCATTGTCATTCGATTCTGGATTGTGGCCGTCATTTTGGCCTTGGTGGGCCTCGCCTCCTTAAAAGTTCGCTAACCAGAGAAGAACAGGCCTGCCAAAGGGGACTTGTTTTGACACTTTGGGTGGGGTTTGCTAAAAGATAAGGGATTCTGAAAAAAAAGGCGTTTCTCCCGTGCCCCAGTCGCGTTCCTACGATACTTATATTTTTGATCTGGATAATACGCTTTATGCCTCGGCGTCTCGGCTGTTCAGCCAGATTGACACCAATATGACCTCTTTTGTGCAAAAACATTTTGATTTGCCTTTTGAGGGGGCCCAAGCCCTGCAAAAAAAATACTTCGAAGATCACGGCACAACCCTGTATGGCCTGATGAAAAAACATGACGTCAACCCCCACCATTTTTTGGACTATATCCATGATCACGTGGATTACACGTGGCTGACCCCTCATGAGGATCTCAAGGCTGCCCTCAACGCCCTTGATGGCACCAAAATTGTTTTCACCAACGCATCAAACCACCATGCCAGCCGTGTTCTGGATCGGTTGGGGATTGCCTCGTGCTTTTCTGGATGCTTTGACATTATTGAGGCCGATTTTGCCCCCAAACCCCACCGCGAAACCTATGAAAAATTATTATCCCAGTTTAATGTGGATCCAAAACGCGCGGTGATGTTTGATGACATTCCCAAAAACTTGGTCACGGCCTCTCAGGTGGGCATGGCCACAGTTTTGATTTTGCACGATGACGAGGGGCTTCCCTATCGTTACGATGAAAACGCCCACGGCCCGTTTGTCGATGATCAGACAGATGATTTGACCCGCTGGCTGAAACAACACCACCAAATGATTTCTCAACCTTAACAAGAAAGTCTTTTGAGCCCTATGATTTCTTATGCGCAACAACAAAGCCTGATTGAATCCTCTTGGGAAATGCGCGAAACGCTGACCCCATCAGCCGCGGGGCCCATGCGCGCTGTGGTGGACGAGGTTCTGAGTGCCCTAGATCAAGGGCGCCTGCGTGTGGCCAGCCCAGAAGGGGATTCCTGGACAGTCCACGAATGGGTGAAAAAGGCTGTCTTGTTGTATTTTCGCCTGAATCCCATGCGGGAATTGGGGGGCGGCGTGAAAGATGCCCTGTACGGGGATGCAAAATGGTATGACAAAGTGCCATCAAAATTTGCTGGTTGGTCCACCGATGCTTTCCAAAATGCCGGATTTCGGGCTGTACCCCCTTGCACCGTACGATTCGGGGCGTATATTGCGCCGGACGTGGTGCTGATGCCATCGTTTGTGAACATTGGGGCCTATGTTGATCGTGGCACCATGATTGACACGTGGGCCACGGTGGGATCATGCGCCCAAATCGGGAAAAACTGCCATATTTCTGGCGGTGCCGGCATCGGTGGCGTCCTAGAGCCCCTGCAGGCGGCCCCCGTTATTATTGAGGATAACTGCTTTATCGGAGCCCGTGCAGAAGTGGCCGAGGGCGTGCGCGTCGGCACAGGATCGGTTTTGGGCATGGGGGTTTACTTGGGGGCCTCAACCAAAATCGTGGATCGGGCCACGGGTGAGATTTTTACAGGCTATGTTCCCCCATACTCTGTGGTGGTGGCAGGAACCCTGCCCCCCGCCGATCCCAAAAAACCTAGTTTGTACTGCGCGGTGATTGTCAAACGCGTGGATGAAAAAACACGCTCCAAAACATCCTTAAACGATTTGCTGCGGGGGGATTAGGGGCATGGGAACCTTTGTTGTTTTCGGTGGGACGGGGTTTGTAGGGCGCTCTGTGGTGCATCATCTGTGCGCCGAGGGACACCGCGTTATTGTGCCCACACGATCCGTGGAAAAGGCAGCTTCTCTTAAGGTCTCGGGCCATGTGGGGCAGGTTACCCCTTGTGCCTTTGATCTCTTTCGATCCTCAAAAGAAAGCCTTAATACCCTGCTTGCCGGTGTTGATGGGGTGATCAATACGGTGGGTATTCTGTATCCCAAACGCCTGTTTGATACCCTGCATGTTCAGTGGCCCAAAACACTGGCCACAGCCTGTGGTCACTTGGGGGTGGAACATTTGATTCATATTTCCGCGCTGGGCGTGGCGCCTTCCTCAAAAAGTGCTTATGCCTCTTCAAAGGCACGCGGTGAACAAGCCGTTTTGTCCATCTTTCCCCGCGCCAGCATCCTGCGCCCCAGCGTTATTTTTGGTCCTGGCGATGGATTTTTGGGGAAATTTGCCAACATGGCCTCTCTTCTTCCCTTTTTACCCCTGATTGGTGGCGGCAAAACCCGCTTTCAACCTGTTTTTGTGGGCGATGTGGCACAGGCCGTGATGGCCGTGATTGCCAGCGAACGCCATGAAGGACAGGTGTTTTCCTTAGGCGGGCCCAACGTTTTATCCTTTCGGGACATCCTGCAGGCCATTATCAAAACCACGGGGCATGATGTTTTCTTTATGCCCGTTCCCTTCTTTATGGCGTCTATCTTGGGCTGGATTATGCAACAGTTGCCCCGCCCGATCTTAACGGCGGATCAGGTGATTTTGCTAAAAAGCGACAACGTTGTTGCGGCGGAAACCAAAACCTTCGAAGATTTGGGTATCCTGCCCACGTCCATGCTGCCCATGCTGCCCGAGCTGTTGCAAGGGTACAAGCGCGGTGGACGCTGGGGGTCTGACCAGGGATCCATGACATCCTCTGAGAAATCGTCATGCCAACCTTTGATTTAGAATACAGGCACAAGGGCCCAGTGGCAGGCATTGACGAAGTGGGTCGTGGCCCCCTCGCCGGTCCTGTTGTTGCAGCGGCCGTGGTATTTCATACCTATGATGTGCCACAGGACGTTTTATCTCTGATTCAGGATTCCAAAGTTCTGTCTTCGGCCCAAAGATTGCGGGCGATGCAGGCCCTGACCCCCTACAGCTCTGTGGCGTGGGGCGCAGCATCCCGAAACACCATTGATGGCATTAACATTTTGCGGGCCAGTTTGCTGGCCATGCAACGGGCTATGATTTCATTAACACGGCGCCATGGAGATTTTGATCATATTTTGGTGGATGGGAACCATTGTCCCTCCTTCTCCTATCCTGCCAGTGCCGTGGTCAAAGGGGATGGTTTAAGTTTTTCCATTGCCGCCGCCTCTATTTATGCCAAAGAGCTGCGTGATCGCCTGATGGTTCGACTGGCGGCCCGCTATCCTGAGTTTTGTTGGGAAAACAATGCGGGCTATGGAACGGCCGCCCATTTGAATGGTCTTAAAACCGCCGGCCTGACCCCCCATCATCGGTTATCATTTCGACCCGTCGCTTTACAACAAAGGGCCTAAGATGCGTATTCTGGTCGCGGGGCATTTTAAATACGCCATGCATTACGGCATCATGCAAAAGCTGTATCATGCCATGATCCGATTGGGACATGCGGTGATGCTGTTTGATGATCGCACTGTGGCCCGACGCGCCACATGGTTCGGCGGGCGACAGGTGGGCATTGCCCCCATGAACCTGCGGTTTTTAAGGGCAGCCCAGGAATTCCAGCCTGATATAATCGTTCTCGGCCACTGTGAAATGATTTGGAATGTCACGCTGGATCAGATCCGCCGCAGCCTGCCCCACACCAAAATCATTTACCGGAATGTGGATCCCCTGATGCACGTTCAAAATGTCAAAGATATTCACAATCGCACGGACAGCGTCGATTGGATTTTTTTAACCACGGCCGGAGACGCCCTATCTCAGTTTTCTGGCAAACGGGCCAAAATTGCCCACATCCCCAACCCCGTGGATGCGGCTATGGAAACCCAGCAGGCCTTTGCCTGCCCCGCGTATACCCATGACCTTTTTTATGCTATTGGGGGCGTTTATGCCAACGATCCACGCCCCGCCGTGGCGCAGGGCATTTTGGATGCCTGTCCTGGTGTGTCGTGTTATTTTGGGGGAATGTTTGGCAATCCCCATATTTTTGGTCCGGCCTATTATGCCAAGCTGGCCACGGTAAAAATGGGCCTGAATTACAGTCGGGAAAACGATGTTTACCTTTATTCATCGGACCGCATGGGCCAATATATGGGCAATGGGCTCTTAACATTTGTCCATCGCGATACTGGATTTGGGGAGATCTTCTCAGACAATGAAATCGCCTTTTTTGGCAACACCAACGAACTGCATGAAAAAATCCGGTTTTATGCCCACAATGACGATGAACGGGTACGCGTAGCACGCCAAGGATGGCAAAAAATCCACACCGTATTTTCCAGCGACCAAGTGGCCCGATTCATGATCCAGTGCGCCGTAGGTGATCCCATTGCTGCAGGTCAGTTCCATTGGCCCACACAGGCCTTTTGAAAAACAGGCGGATTACAGAAACGCTTTTTGGATTTTTTCGATCAAATCCAGCTTTTCCCATGGGAAATGCCCCTCGTCCGTAGGCTGGCGGCCAAAATGGCCATAGGCTGCTGTTTCTTGATAAATGGGCCGGTTCAACTGCAAATGCTGGCGAATGCCTTTGGGGGTTAGGTCAATAAAACTACGCAATTTTTCGGCCACCCTTTCTTCGGGCAAGGTTGTGGTGTCGTGAAAATTCAGATAAAGCGACAACGGCTCAGACACCCCAATGGCGTAAGACAGCTGCAACGTACAGCGTTTGGCCACCCCTGCGGCCACCAAGTTTTTGGCCAGATACCGCGCGGCATAGGCAGCCGAACGATCAACCTTTGTGGGATCCTTCCCCGAAAAAGCCCCGCCACCATGGGGGGCCGCCCCACCATAGGTATCAACAATAATTTTGCGCCCCGTTAATCCAGCATCCCCGTCGGGCCCGCCGATGACAAAGCGTCCTGTGGGATTGATGTAATACTGAGTGTCTGGGGTTAGAAATTCCGGCGGCAAGGCTTTGGCCACATAATGACGGACACTATCATGAACATCGGCAACATCCATGCCTTCGGTATGTTGGGTTGATACCACCACAGACGTGACACGCACAGGGCGCTCGTTTTCATACAAAAACGTCAGCTGGCTTTTGGCATCAGGGCCTAGGCCTTTGGTCTCCCCCAAATGGCGGGCCTCGGTCATCAGACGCAAAATTCTGTGGGCATAATAAATCGGGGCAGGCATGAAATCCGGCGTTTCGTCACAGGCATAACCAAACATGATGCCCTGATCCCCTGCACCCTCTGCCTTTTGGGATGTTTCATCCACACCCACGGCGATATCCGCGGATTGTTCGTGCAAATAATTTTGCACCACCAGATTTTTCCAATGAAAGCCCCGCTGTTCGTATCCAATACGGCGCACGGTTTGACGCACCACGTCCTCGATCACATCAGGGGTCATATCATCGGGCCCGCGAACTTCGCCCAGCAAAACCACACGGTTGGTGGTGGCCGCCGTTTCAATGGCACAGCGGGCGTGGGGATCACGGGATAAATACGCATCCACCAAAGCATCGGAAATCTGGTCGCAAATTTTATCGGGATGGCCTTCGGAAACAGACTCGCTGGTAAAGAGAAAAGCACTCATGATGATAATCCTAAGCCACGTGAATCAAAGGTTCGTTGTATTCCACAGGCTGGCTATCCTGAACAAAAATGGCCTTCACCACACCGCGAACGGGTGAGGGGATGGGATTCATCACCTTCATGGCCTCAATAATCAAAAGGGTTTGGCCTTTTTCAACGGTATCACCCACCTTCACAAAAGGCTCTGCCCCAGGACGAGGGGAAAGATACACATTGCCCACCATAGGGGATTTCATGGCATCTTGAGAAAGGGCCGAAGGCGAAGCGGATGAACCCGCGGGCGGAACCGCAGTTTCCACCGCGGCAGGGGCATAAACCATATGGGCCGACGTTCCGCCATGCCGCGCGACACGGATTTTAAACGTACCATCGGACAATTCAATTTCTGTCAGCGAGGTCTCGTTTAACAAATCGGCCAAATCTTTGACCAAGGCTTTATCCAAAACATTCGCCTTATTTAAGGGAGTTTTCGTCATGAGAGTTCAAAAGCTCAGCTAAATGCATCAAAGCATACTTATACCCATTTATCCCAAAACCGCAAATGGTTCCTTTGGCCAGAGGGGCAACATACGAATGGTGACGCACAGACTCACGGGCAAAGATATTGCTGATATGGACCTCTAATAAAGGGTGGGGATAAAGGCGAAGGGCATCGTGCAACGCCAAAGAGGTGTGAGTGAAGGCCCCCGCGTTGATAATCAGTCCGTCCGTTTCCCCCACCGCGGCATGAATGGCCTCAATCAGATCCCCTTCATGATTGTATTGCTGAATCTGAATCGATAACCCCAGCACATGACCGGTTTTTTCGCACAGTTTGACCAAGTCTTGGTAGGTGGCTTCACCATACACAGAAACTTCACGACGCCCCAGCTGATTCAAATTGGGACCATTCAAAATCAAGATTGATGACGACATAACGAAAAAACACCTTTAAGAGAAAGATGAGCGGCAGGATGATTTTTTGTGGGGCTAAACAGACAACCGCTATTCCGCCCCAACAATTTTCTCCCACCAAGAGGGTTTTTCTTTCTTTTCTTTGGATTTATCCATATCTACGGAAGCCGATGACGCGGGCTCTGACGCTGGCTGCGCAACAAAAGAGGATTCCCCTTCTGCAGAGGATCCTTCTGCAGAAGATCCCTCCCCAGGATTCCGGCCGCGACGACGGTTGCGGTATCGATTGCGACGGCGACGTTTGTTTTCGTCACGGGGCCCCTCTTCTGAGGATTGTTTTTGGGGCGAAAAAGTGTCCTGACCATCAGATTCCCCATCAGAACTGGCCTGAGATTCCCCCTGATTATCGGGTCTTTCGGAAAAAGGACCCCTAGGTTGCTGGGTACGGTCCTGGCCACGTCCACGCCGGTTACCCCGATTACGGCGGCGGCGGCCGGTGAAGGATCCTTCGCCCCCCTCTGTATCTTGGGTGGTCGCGTCTTGAGCCTCTTCCCCTTCAGCCGCAACAGCGGGATTTCGGTCACGTCGACGGTCTCTATCTCTATCTCTATCTCTATCTCGGTCTCTGTCCCTATCCTTGCCGTCCCTGTCCCTGTCACGATCACGACCTTTTTCGCGCTCGCCATCTTCGGTTTTGTATCGGTCAGACGGCCGACGGTTTGATGGTTTTTTCTTTTGACGCTCGCTTAATTCTTGCTGAAAGGCCTGAAGAACCTCCAGATTTTCCGGCAAATGATGGCCCTCGGCTTTTTTCTCAAGAACATCAATTTGATATCCGTTGTCTGGAATATCCGTGCTTTCTTCAATGCGGATACGTATGGCATACAGACGCTCAATGTCCGTGATTTCCGAACGCTTTTCGTTAAAAAGATGAACAGCCAAGCCATGGGGCACCATCAGCCTGAGCAGGAACGCGTTTTGTTTTAACCCTTCATACTCCACAGCCCGCAAAAGGGCCAAGGCGAGGGATTCCACCGAACGCAAGCGGCCACTCCCCTGACAATGGGGGCAGGAATGACTGCTGATTTCCTCAATAGAGGGGCGCAGACGCTGGCGAGACATTTCCAAAAGGCCAAACTGGCTGATGCGCCCGACTTGGATGCGGGCACGATCTTTGCGCAGCAGATCCTTCAGTCGCCGCTCCACAGCGGCATTTTTGCGATTGTCTTCCATATCAATAAAGTCAACCACAACCAAGCCCGCCAAATCCCGAAGGCGAAGCTGACGGGCAATCTCTTCGGCAGCCTCTAGGTTGGTGCTTAGGGCCATATCCTCAACGCTGCGCTCTCGCGTGGACCTGCCAGAGTTCACATCGATGGATACTAAGGCTTCCGTTTGTCCGAACACAAGATAGCCACCGGAAGGCAACTGGGTGATGGGCTTAAAGACAGCCTCAATCTGCGGCTCGACATGGTGGCGATGAAACAGGGGGATGACTTTGTCTTTATAAGGCTTCACTCGCTTGGAATGCGAGGGCATCATCATTTTCATGAAAGATTTGGCTTCTTTATAGGCATCTTCCCCAGAAACCCAGATTTCCTCGGTTTCACGATCATAAATATCCCGAATGGCGCGGCGAATCAGCTGGCCCTCTTCATAGATCAATGACGGGGCTACGGCGCTGAGGGTATCCTCTCGAATTTGGCCCCAAACCCGCAGCAGATAATCATAATCGCGCTTGATCTCTGTTTTTGTGCGCCCCATACCGGCGGTCCGCACGATCACAGAGATGGATTCTGGAACTTCCAACTCATCCAAAATACCGCGAATGCGCTTGCGGTCTTCATGACTGCCGATTTTTCGGGAAATGCCGCCGCCACTGCCGGAGTTTGGCATTAAAACACAGTACCGACCCGCCAAAGAAAGATAGGTCGTTAAGGCCGCGCCTTTGTTGCCCCGCTCTTCTTTGACAACCTGCACCAGCAAAATCTGATTTTTCTTAATCACTTCTTGGATTGTGTATTGACGCTTTAGACGACGATGACGTTTCCATTCATCCTCTTCTATGTCCGAGGCCGCTGAATTTTTTTCAGAAACGCCCAGATCCATGGGGATCGTTTCCGAAGACTCCTCATCATCCAAAGCTATGGGCTGAAAATCACCCTCGACATCAAACGAAACCACATCCTCCGCTGGGGTGTCTTGGTCATCGGCATTGCTAATCACTTGGACATCTTCATCCTCGTCGCCCTCTTCGGAGGCCGGCAAAGACTCCTCTTCGATTAAATTCTTGCGATCCGCGATGGGTATGCGAAAATAATCGGGGTGAATTTCAGAAAAAGACAAAAACCCTTGTCGGTTTTGGCCATATTCCACAAAAGCAGCCTGCAAAGAAGGCTCAACCCGCGTGACTTTCGCCAAATAGATATTGCCTTTGTTTTGTTTTTTCAGCGTTGATTCATAATCAAACTCTGAGAGTGTCCCGTTTTCCAGGACGGCCACGCGCAATTCCTCGGGATGTTCCGCGTCGATCAACATGATTTGGGTCATTACAATTAGTCCTTTTTAACGCGGCCGAAAGCCGCATGAAACGTGAAGAAGAAAGAAACCCATCCCGCATACGCGCAGGATAAGAAAAAGAAAATTGGGGGAAAAATCCAAAAGAGGGAACACGATCAATAAAGCGCAAAAAACGATTAGAGCGTGTCACAATGAATCCCATCATTCCTCAAAAAAAACCTCGTTATGGCATCATGGAAAACGACACCTTTAGAGGATACTGTCTAATTTAAACATATTTTTTTGTATCGTAAATCCCTTTGTGGGATTTTTTTTACGGCCCATGCACGGCATAAGGGGTCAAAAGGCAAGGATTTCAAAAAATATAATTTAGAAAAGTGCTTAGGCTGTGGAGGAAAGAGCAAAATCCTCTTCCGAAGCCCTAAGCCCAAGGGCCCTTAATTGTGCAATCAAATCCGCAACCAAAGCAGGAAAGCCCGAGGGGGTTAGGGATTCACACCGCACACTCAGGGCGGGCTGGGTGTTGCTGGCGCGGACCAACCACCAGCCTTCGGCGGTTTCTACGCGGATACCATCAATGGCCAAATGCGGGGCACCAGATGCTTCGATACGCTGGCGCAGGGCCTCTATGATGGAAAATTTTTGATCATCGGCGCAAAAAATCCGCACTTCGGGGGACGCAAAGGATCGTGGTAAATCCCCAATTTGGGCAGAAAGGGGACCCTGGGCCAGAATCTCCAGTGTTCGAAGGGCAGCATACAAGGCATCATCATACCCCCCATAACGATCCGCGAAGAAGATATGACCACTGCCCTCCCCTGCAAAAAGAGCCCCAGAGGTTTTCATTTTGGCCTTCATATGGGCATGGCCCACCATCCAAATCACAGGGTGGCCCCCATGGGTTTGAATATCATCAAAAAACATACGGGATGTTTTGACATCCCCCAACAGAGTGGCCCCAGGGCGATCCTGTAAAACGCCCCGCGCGAGTAGGGTTAAAAGGGCATCAATGCTGAGAATTCTGCCCTGATCATCCACAACCCCCAAACGATCGGCATCCCCATCAAAGGCCAGCCCGATATCTGCACCATGATGCAAAACGGCCTGTTGCAGCTGCACCATATTCTTGGGCTCACTGGGATCCGGATGATGGGCGGGAAAGGTTCCATCAATATGACCATTGATCACACTATGTTTTCCTGGCAAGTGTTTGATCAATTCCCGAATCACATCACCCGCGGCCCCGTTTCCAGGATCCCACACACAAGTCAGGGCATCGGGAAAATCACTCAGGTGTGTGGCTTTCAGCAAAGCCACAGCATAGTCCTGCTGAAGGGAAACGGGGATGATCGTCCCTTTTTCAGGGGCAGAAACAGCCGTGGCCATCATGGGATGCAGGGCACGCAGATCGTCCCCGTAAAAAGGCTGACCATCCACAACACATTTAAAGCCATTGTATTCGGGAGGATTATGGGACCCTGTCACCATAATCCCCGAAGATGCCTGGGTTTTTTGGGTTGCAAAGTACGTCATGGGCGTGGGGCCAACACCAATATCAAGAACCTCTACCCCCCCCTCAGAGAGACCTAGGCGCAAGGCCTCCGCCAACATCGGGGAATGCAACCGGCCATCATAACCCACCACCACAGACGAAAGGCCTGCACCTTTTAACTTTTGGGAATAAGCTAAGCCAAAATGACGGGCAAACGCGGGGGTAAGGGTATCCCCCACAACCCCCCGAATATCATATGCCCGAAAAATGCTGGGATCGTACATGGTGATGGGGTTAGGATTGTGATGATGAATAGGCTGCAAAAAAACGCTCCATCAAATGCACCCCAAATCCTGTGGCCCCTTTGGGGGCCAAGTCTTTGCCACTTTTGGATGCCGTGACACCCGCAATATCAATGTGGGCCCATGCAACGTCTTTTTGAATAAAGCGCTGCAGAAACTGGGCGGCGGTGATGCTGCCGGCGCCGCGCCCTGATCCGATGTTGCGCATATCGGCAATGGGACTGTTCATGTCTTTGTTGTACTCTTCATTCAGGGGAAAACGCCAGATGGGTTCGTTGGCGTCGTTAGAGGCCGCAAACAAAGCCTCTGCCAGCTTGTCGTTATTGCTGAACAAACCGGCTGTCAAATCCCCCAAAGCCACAACGATGGCGCCCGTTAATGTCGCAAAATCAATGACAGTTTTGGGCTTGAACGTTTCTTGGGCGTACCACAGCGCATCACTAAGGACCAAACGACCCTCGGCATCGGTATTTAAAACCTCGATGGTTTGTCCTGACATAGACGTGACAATATCCCCCGGACGCTGGGCGGTGCCAGAGGGCATATTTTCCACCAACCCAACAACCCCAACCACGTGAAAGGGGGATTTTTGCTCGGCCAACATCTGAAGGGTAGCCACCACAACAGCCGAGCCCCCCATGTCCCACTTCATATCCTCCATATTGGCGGCGGGTTTAATGGAAATTCCCCCCGTGTCAAAGGTCACGCCTTTCCCAACCAAGGCAATCGGGCCATCATTGGTTTTGGATCCACGATACTCCATCACCACCATCTGAGATTCCACAGCACTGCCCTGACCCACGCCCAACAAGGCCCCCATACCCAGCTTTTTCATGTCTTTTTCGCCCAAAATCTTTACCGATACGGGCAGTTTTGCAAAAACCTCTTTGATTTTTTCAGCGTAGGTTTCGGGATTCAGGATGTTCGAGGGCTCGTTCTGCAGGGTCCGCGCCAAATAAACGGCGCGAACAAAGGCCGATGTTTTTTCAAAACAAACTTCGGCGGCCTTCTTATCATTCACCAGAAAAACCAAGGACGACAGTTTGGGCTTTTTAACGTCAGGGCGCTCTTTGGTGATGTATTTATCGAAGCGATACCCTTTCAGCAAAGCCCCTGCCGCCATATCGTTGGCCGCGTACTCTATGGATCCACCCGCCCCTAAAGGGGCCACAACCGCCGTGGTCTCTTGACCGCCGTGCAAGGCCGTGATGATGCTGGCGCCAATTTTTTGCAAGGCGAGCGGGGTAAGGTCGCTGGCCTTTCCGATACCGGCAACAACCACAGTGATGATTTTATCATTCAGAGCGATTTTGTAACCGGCTGTTTTTCCAGCACTTCCCTTAAAATCATCTTTTTGCAAGAGGCCAGAGACAAGGGCTTGGGCCGCGCTGTCTAGCAGCTTGTCCGCCACAAGGGTCTTATCCTCGTCATAAAAAACCACAACAGAGGCGGCAGCCTCAGGGGAACTCAGGGCAAAAGACACAGGAAGCATAGAAAAATCCTTCATAAAACAAGTGATGTGTTTGTTTGTAGCATGATTCTTAGGGCAGGCAACAGAAAGTAAAAAGAGATCAAAAAACAGGCCTGTTCTTTTAAAGCAACAATCAACACCCCTAAAGCCCTATAAAATACGCCCCAATCCCCATCATCCCCCCCGTCACCGCGCCCCAGATCACCAGCCAACCCAAATGTTCGTGGATCATCCGGTGGACCAGATCTTTGACCATGACCGGCGTTAACTGATTTAAACGATCGTTGATCAATTGACTGATCAATGATCGGATACTCTCAGGCCCCTTGGCATCCGTTTGTGTCTTCGTCAAATCCTGAACAATGGCCTGAATCTTTTGTTTGACGGGCTCGCGCAGGGGTTCCAGAGCCTTCTTCCCCCCCATCAGGGAAAGCATACTGCCAAAGGACGAATCCGCGATGGCATCCGCCAAATGATCAAAAATTTTATCTTGATCGAGGGAAATGCTGCTTGTTTTGCTTTTTAAAAACGATTGAACATGATCATCCTGAAAAAACTCCCGCATCATCATATCGTGCAGGGTGGTTTTAAAGGATTCAAAGCGATTTAAAATGACGCCAGATCCGTACATGAGCGGAACACGTTCAAACAACATATACACGGCCAGCCAGTTGGTTAACCCCCCAGACAGGGCGTATAGGCCGGTATTCCGAACTAAGGCGTGCCAAGGTTCGGGCAAAACAAAGGCCAAACCGACAAGAGAGGCGGCAATCAGGTTGGAAAGAAGGCTGACGTTCATCGGATTATATTGTGGGATGGATTTTCCCAAACCTTATGGATTATAGTGGGTTTATGCAACCTGTTATTGGCCTGTCTTGTTGTGTGAAAAACGTGGATAAACTCCATTTCCATGGGGTGGGGGAACGTTTTATCCGCGTAGTCGCCGATGTTTTGGGGGCTACCCCGCTGCTGATTCCCTCCATCGGGGCCAGTGCGCTTCAGGTTTTACCCCATTTGGATGGACTGATTATGACAGGCAGCCTGTCCATGGTGGATCCCGCCCATTATGGGGAGGATATCGCCCTGCCAGAGGCCTGCTATGATGCCCGCCGCGATCAAACCACGCTTTCTTTGATCACGGCCGCCTTGGGTCAGGGGGTGCCTTTGCTGGGAATTTGTCGGGGGATTCAGGAAATGAACGTGGCCTTGGGGGGCACGTTGCACCAAAATTTGAAACAGGTGCCGCAAACCCTCGATCACTTGGATCAGGGACTGACCAGCGACGATGCCGCCCGCTTTGCCAAAAAACACGATGTGTTTTTAACGCCTGATGGCTTTCTGGCGGGGCTGAGTCCGGTGGGAACAGTGCTTCGGGTGAATTCTTTACATACGCAGGCGATTAAAACCTTGGGCTCTGACTTAACCGTTGAAGCCCTCGCCCCCGACGGCGTTATCGAGGCCGTTCGCGTCACCACCGCCCCCCGCTTTGCAGTGGGCATCCAGTGGCACCCCGAATGGGAACCGGAAAGTGATGCGTTTTCCATGGCGCTGTTTCGGGCGTTTTTGGGGGATGTGGAAATATCCCGCGCTTTTCGTCGCTTCTCATCCTAAAGAGTAAAAAATCCCATGGCCAAACCCAAAATTCATTATCAATGTCAGGCCTGCGGGGCCACCCACCCCCGTTGGCAGGGTCAGTGCGAAGGGTGCGGGGCATGGAATACCTTAACCGAAGAGTTGCCCACCGTGGCACTATCCCCTGCGGGAAAAACACCCCAGAAATCAGGCTTAGTCCTAGAGCCCCTGCAAAGGCAAGAGGTGGCCTTTGCACAGCGCATGTCCACGGACATTGGGGAATTGGATCGGGTGTTGGGCGGGGGCCTGATGGTGGGCTCGGTGATTTTAATCGGGGGGGAACCTGGTATCGGCAAATCCACACTGCTGCTGCAGGCCATGATCAACCTGTCACGACATCACGAGGTTGCCTATTTTACGGGGGAAGAATCATTGGATCAGATTGCCCAGCGGGCGGTCCGATTGCATGCCCCCCACGATCAGGTCATGGCGGCGCACACGGTGCATCTGGAGGATATTTTAACCCTGCTGGATAAACCCACCGCCCCCAAAATTGTTGTGGTGGATTCCATTCAAACCCTGCACGCTGGGGCCATCGAATCCGCCCCAGGCACCGTCAGTCAGGTGCGATACAGCACCCACATGTTGGCCAATTTGGCGAAAAAACGGGGCATCACCTTTTTTATTGTGGGGCACATCACCAAAGAGGGAACACTGGCGGGTCCCAAAGTGTTGGAACATCTGGTGGATACCGTTTTGACGTTCGAGGGGGACCGCCGCCACCATGTCCGTCTGCTGCGTGCCAGCAAAAACCGCTATGGGGCCACCGATGAAATCGGGGTGTTTACCATGACATCCTCGGGGTTGTCAGAGGTGACCAATCCGTCATCTTTGTTTTTATCCACAGATCAGCCCCCCTGCCCAGGCCATGTGGTGACGGCGATTATGGAGGGAGCCCGCCCCCTGCTGGTGGATATTGAGGTTTTGGTATGCCCCACCCCGCTGGCCATTCCCCGCCGAACTGTGGTGGGGTGGGATTTAAACCGGCTTCATATGTTGGTGGCGGTGCTGGAAAAGCGTTTAAAGTGCCCCCTATCCAGCAAAGATATTTTTATGAATGTGGCGGGGGGATTAAAAATCCAAGAGCCAGCAGCGGATTTTGCGGTGTGCGTGGCCCTGCTGTCGTCCCTGCGGGATACGCTGGTGCCCAAGGGGACCGTGGTTTTTGGCGAAGTCAGCCTGAGTGGCACCCTGCGTTCCGTTCCCCATGCCTATACCCGCATGCGCGAGGCCACACGTCTGGGGTTCACCCGCATCCTCGCCCCCAAACAGGACATAGAAAGCCTTGAGGGTGCAACCTATGTGCCCTGCGAACATCTGGGGGATGTTCTGGGATCCACGGGCGCGTGATGGAGATTCAGGGTTTGGTTTTTGGCGTCTGCAAAGACGTTAGGGTGCCCCGATGGTGCCAGATGCGCCCCTGATGCATCAAAAAGGTTTCCGGTAAACCCCGAATCCCACTGGATACGGCCAATGTGCCCGATTCATCCCACAGGATGTTTTGATAGGGGTTGCCATGTTTTTTCAGCCAAGCCTCAACCACAGGCTTTTTGTCCATGGTGACAATCCCCACCAGATGAAAATCCCCTGAAAGGCCGGAAATCATAGCATGATCGACAATGCACGTGCTGCACCAACTGGAAAAAAAATGAACCAACGTCGGGGGATTGTCTGGAAGGGGGCCAACGGCTTTGATCAAATCCGCATAATCCTCAGTTTTCACGGGTTGCATCCCCGTGAGCTCTATGGCAGGGTGCATCGTTTTTTGCACCAAAACCACAGCCAGAAGCAACAAAACACCCATCAACCCAACAAAGACAATTCGATGAAAACGCATGATTCTTCCGGATGGTTATGGATGGATAAACCTGATGGGATCAGTTCTACTGCACTGGGATCACTTGTCAAAAGAAAAACAGGCTATAAAAAAATCGGTCACTTGGGGACGTTGGATCCCTTTGCCAGCGGTGTGCTGATTTTGGCGGTGGGGGAAGCCACAAAACTGATGCCACTCATTGAAAAGCGCACCAAAACCTATGTCGTGACCGTACGCTGGGGCGTGGAAACGGATACCTTGGATTGTTTGGGGCAGGTCACGCGAACCATGGCCCATAATGTGACACGGGATGATATCATAAAGATCATCCCTGACTTTTTAGGTGTTCAATCGCAAATCCCCCCCCTGTATTCTGCTGTTCATGTTGGTGGGGTGCGTGCCTATCAACGGATGCGTCAGGGGGATGATGATTTTTCCATACCCGCACGCTCTGTGATGATCCACAGCATTGATCTCTTAAGCGCCGCAGAGGATACCGCCACGCTTTCTATTGTTTGTGAAACAGGCACCTATATCCGCAGTCTGGTGCGGGATATGGCAGCAGCTTTGGGGACCGTAGGTCATGCACTAACCCTAAGACGCACAGCCGATGGGGCCATTGATGAAACCCATTTAACGGGGGAAAGGGACCTTTGTTTGGGCATGCCCTTACAACCCGTGGATAGCCTGTTGGCAGATTTTCCGCGTATCCAGCTGTCTGTGGATCAAGAGGTTCATTTTCGCCACGGGCGGGCTTTACAGGATAGCGCCTTTGCCTGCCTCAAGGGACCTGTTCTGGTTTATGGCGCGGCCGGATTGCTGGGTTACGGTGTTTGTGATGATGATGGGGTTTTTAAACCCAAGCGAGGCCTTTTTTAAAACGGCAAACGCCCCCGCATCACCGGAAAACGCCAATCCGGACCAAAGGCGCGGGGTGTGATCTTAATCCCCAAAGGCGCCTGACGTCGTTTGTATTCCGCGCCGTGCAGGGCGCGGTAGACCTTTTCGGCCTCTGCCCCAGAAAACCCTTGGGTGATCGCCTCCTCAAGGCTACCGTACCCCTCAATAAAATGCTGCAACAGATGATCCAAGCGATCATAGGGGGGCAAGCTATCCGTATCCTTTTGATCAGGGCGCAGCTCAGCCGTTGGCTCTTTGGTTAGGGTCGAGTCATTAAAAACAACCCCTTGCCTATTACGCCACTGGGCCAGACGATACACTTGGGTTTTATACACATCCTGCAAAACGGCAAATCCCCCGCACATATCCCCGTACAGGGTTGCATACCCCATGGCCGATTCCGATTTATTTGATGTGTTCAGCAGCAAATCATTGTTTCGGTTGGCATGGGCCATCAGGATCAACCCCCGCAAACGCGCCTGAAGATTTTCATGGGTTATGCCAGCGGGATGATCCAGCACATCTCCCAAAACATCCATCGCCGCAGAAAGGGGAATGCTGAGCAGCTCTATAGCCAAAGCGTTGGCCACAAAAGCGGCATCGTCCAAACTGGCTTGGGACGTATAAACCGACGGGATCATAACCCCGTAAACACGATCCGCCCCCAACGCATCCACGGCAATGGCCGCCGTTAGGGCCGAATCCATCCCGCCGGACAGTCCCAACAGAACCTTTCGGGGTTTGACCGCATCCACATAATCCCTCAGGCCTCGCTTGAGAATGGTGTAGATTTCTTCTTCCTCTGAGATTGCCTTAACCGTTTTTGTGGGGGATGCGGGGGACAGGGCGATGGTGCAGCCTGCCTCTTCAGCCAAGGGCAAAACCACACGCGTGCCGTTGTCATAAACAAAAGACCGCCCATCAAAAACCAGACCATCTTGGCCCCCGACACGATTGACATACACCACGGGTGTTGGGCATTGGGCGGCTTTGTGCAGGCGTTTTTCCTGTTTTCCTGTTTCGTAGGGGGAGGCATTGATCACCACCGTCACATCCGGATTCAGGGCGTTATACCGCTGCATGGCCTCGGGTTGCCAAAAATCCTCGCAAATCGGAACAGACAACCTAAGGCCCGCAACCGAAAACAGGCGGGGGGGGCGATCATGGGAAAAATAACGCGCCTCGTCAAAAACACCGTAACTGGGCAGGGCTTGCTTGGTGGTAACGTCCTGAATGTTTCCCTGAGAAAGCAAGGCGGCGGCATTGTAAAGATTCCCGTTTTCACTCCACGGTGTCCCGACAATCAGGGGGGGAAGGCCTGCGCTTTTTTGCGCCAACGCGGCCAAAGCCTCTTGGTTTTTCTGAATAAAATGGGGCACCAACAGCCAATCTTCGGCAGGGTAGCCACACAGCGCCAGCTCTGGAAAAACAGCCAGATGGGCCCCTTGGGCCTTGGCCTCTCGGGCATGGGATAAAATTTTGGCAATGGCCCCCTCAAAATCCCCTATCGGGGTGGATATTTGTGCCAGATAAACGTAAAAAGGGCCCATGGGGGGTTAAACGCCCTCCCCCTTCTTCAAAACTTCGATGTTCATCTCAGCGCATCGCAAACGATTTTCGCAGAGTGTCTTTAACGATAAACCCCGCTGATAAGCCGTCATCATTTGATCCAGACTCAGCTGGCCGGCTTCCATCGCTTGGGCAATGTCTGAAAGTTCCTGAATGGCGGCCTCAAAAGAAAGATCCTCTAAAGGGATGTTCATACACAAAGGTCTTTCTTGGATTAATGATGAAAGATATCGTCCTGACCATCACCCCATCCCATCAGATCCAGTTGGGCGCGGGTGGGCAAAAATTCAAAACAACGCTGGGCCATGGCCAGACGATCTTCCCGTTGCAGTCGGCCCTGTAAAATGGCCCGTAACCGGTGCAAATGCAGGACATCTCCGGCGGCGTAATTTTGTTGATCTTTGGTGAGAGCGGTATGACCCCAATCGGACGATTGCTGTTCCTTTTTCATCTCCAGCCCCAAAAGTTCATGACACAGGGCCTTTAATCCATGGCGGTCTGTATAGGTACGCACCAATTTAGAGGCGATTTTGGTGCAAAACAAAGGGGCGGCGACAATATCCAAATGATGCAACAGCGTCGCCACATCAAAACGGGCAAAATGGAAAATCTTTGTGCGTTCTGGGTCCGAGAGGACTGCTTTCAGGCGGGGGGCCTCAAAGGTGCCTTGGGTAAAATGAACCAGATGGACATCCCCTTCTGCATCCGCAATCTGAACCACGCACAAGCGATCCCGCAAGGGATTCAGGCCCATAGTTTCTGTATCAACAGCCAGATCGCCTTTCAGGATCACCGTTTCGGGTAAGTCATTTTGATGATAGGTCAGACGCATGCAAAGTTCCTCAATGTCGTTTGTTCATACTTTTTTTACCCTCTTTTGTCTAGAGTACACCTGCCCTTGAGAAAAAAAGAACATCACAAAGGATCAACGGCCATCATGCGCATGAAAACCTTTTCTGCTCCTTCTATGAGCCAAGCGCTTAAGCTGGTGGAAGAGCAGTTGGGCAAAGATGCCGTCATTCTATCGTCCAAGGAAGATCCAAAGCAAAAAATCGTTCATGTCACGGCGGGTCTGGATCCGGACTTCGTCAGCCGTCCTGTTGTGGTGCGATCCACGGGTGAAACCAAGCCATCAAAAATCATCCGTCCCGCGTTTGCCCCTCCGCCGGTGCCCACAAAAATTCCGGATTCGGTTTTGGATACTGTATCTGGTTGGCTTAAACAGCATGGGTTTTCCACAAACCGCATCGTGCATCTGTTGCACCCTTGTGGTTTTTTCAGTGATCCCGATCCTACCCCCGCGAGTGTTCTGTCTTTTTGTCTGGGACGATCGATACGCTGCACATCGTTTTGGGAAACCGCCCATCATAAAAAACCTGTGGTTTTTTTAGGCACGCCAGGCACGGGAAAAACCGTGGCTGTGGCCAAGTTGGCAACACAGGCCCTGTTGCACGATTTTAAACCGATTTTGATGTCCAGCGATGTGGCAAAAGCAGGGGGGATTGAGCAATTAGAACACCTAACCCGCATTTTAAAACTGCCCCTGCATATTGCCGAGGATCAACAGGCCCTGACACAAACCCTGCGCCATTTGCCCGAAGGCGCCCCTATCCTGATGGATACGCAGGGCATTCATGCCTATGATGATTTGGCTATTGCCCGTTTTCAGGACCTGTTTCCTGCGGACCGTTTTGGTTTTGTTTTGGTGTCATCCCCGCAGGATCATGAAGAAGACATTGCCCTGTTGCTTGAAAAACTGGGATCTGCCTATCACCCTATGGGCCTGTTGCCGACCAAGCTGGACACATCCCGAAAATGGGGACATATTCTGCAAACGGCCCTGACGTTGCGTCTGCCTTTGTTTGAACTGGGGGTATCTGCCAGCGTCACCCATGGACTGATGGCAGCCCACCCCGATACGATTGCCCGTTTTTTCCAAACACATCAAGGATGATTATCGTGACCGGAACCATTATCGCTATCGCTTCAGGGAAAGGGGGGGTTGGAAAAACCTTCTTTTCCATTTCCTTGGCCACAGCTTTGGCCCAAAACAAACGCCGTGTTTTGTTGTTTGATGGGGATTTGGGGCTGGCGAATGTTGACATTCAAATGGGTGTGGTGCCCCAGAATGATCTGAGTTTGCTTTTGCGAGAGGACGTGGACCCCATGAGCCTGGTCGAGCACAATAAGGAAACGGGAATTGATTTTTTGGCGGGTCCTTCGGGCTCTGATACCTATGCCAATCTCAGTGCGGGGGAATTGACCTTGCTGGCCAAAAAACTGGAAAAGCTGAGAGCCCACTATGATGACATCATTTTTGACCTCAGCGCCGGCGTCAGCAAAACGGTCTCTATCTTGGCCAGCAGTGCCGATAAAATCCTAATGCTTTTTACGCCGGACCCCACATCACTGACGGATGCCTATGCTTGCGTGAAGGTTTTCCATCAAAAAAAGGTGTCCGACCGTGTCAATTTAATTGTCAACATGGCTTTGGATCGGGTTCAGGCGGCCAAAACGTGTGATACTTTATTGCGGGCTTGCCAGACATTTTTGCAAATCAAGCCCCCCTACCTAGGCTTCATTCCCAGAGACAGCCACGTCACAATGGCCATTCGCGCCCAAAAACCCCTGCTGCTTCATGCCCCCAATTGCGCAGCAACCAAGGCCGTTCGGGACATTGCGCAGAGTTTGGATCTGACCTAACCACGCAACTCGCCCCAAAAATGGATTCACACACGATTGTGAATCGACGAAAAAAAGACTATAGTTTCGTTTTTTCCTGACCAAAAAACGTTCATGTCCTTTCTATCCTGCCACGCTGCCTCATCTCCCCTTTCGGGAAGCGTTCCCATACCAGGGGATAAATCCCTGTCCCATCGTGCCTTGATGTTTGCCGCTTTGGCTAAGGGGGAAACAACCATCACCGGCCTGTTGCCCAGTGAAGATGTATGGTCCACGCGGCTGGCCTTGTCCAGCTTGGGCGTTGATTTTTATGGTGAATCCGATGGCCGCGTATCTGTAAAAAGTTCAGGGTATCAAGCGTTTCATGAACCCGAAGACATTTGGAACATGGGGAATTCCGGAACCAGCGCCAGACTGTTGATGGGTATGGTTTGCAATTTGCCATTTCGGGTTTTTATGACGGGGGATGAGTCTTTGCGCCGCCGTCCCATGGGGCGCGTGATTCAACCCTTGTCTCTTTTCGGGGCCAAAATCACGGCACGCCAAGACAAAAATCTTCCCCTATTGATCGAGGGTGCCGCCCACCCTGTTCCCGTAACCTATACCCTGCCCGTTCCCTCAGCCCAGGTGAAATCCGCAATCCTGCTGGCGGGGTTAATGTGCCACGGGGACACGACGGTGATTGAACCTGAACCTTCCCGTGATCACACCGAACGTTTGTTTGATTATTATGCCATTCCTCATTCCATTACCAAGAGAAACGGACACCGCCACATCACGGTTAAGGGCTTTCCTGAAATCCAACCCCGTCCTCTTCATATCGTGGGTGATCCTTCGTCGGCTGCGTTTATTATGGTTGCGGCCCTATTGGTCCCCGGCAGTGATGTCACAATACACAATGTTGGCCTGAATCCCCTCAGAACAGGCCTGATTGAAACCCTGCAGGACATGGGGGGGGATATTCAGATTCACAATCAAACCGTTGTTTCCGGCGAAGAGGTCGGCACAATCGTGGTTCGGGGCAGTGCCTTGCGCGGTGTTCAAGTGCCGGCAGAACGGGCCCCCCGTATGATTGATGAATATCCCATTTTATCTGTGGCAGCCTCTTTTGCTGAGGGCCCAACGGAAATGCACGGCTTGGCCGAGCTTAGGGTCAAAGAAAGCAATCGCCTGCAGGCCATTCTCGACGGCCTGTCTGCGGTGGGCGTTCGGGCTGAAAGTCACGATGACACCTTAACCGTTTATGGGCAAAACACCGTTCGCGGCGGGGCTACCATTGCCACCCATTTCGATCATCGCATGGCCATGAGCTTTTTTATCATGGGCCTGCGGACACAATCCCCCATCCTGATCAAGGGCTGGGAATCCATCAACACCAGTTTCCCCAGCTTTTTGGATTGCATGCGCAGTATGGGTGTGACCTTTGCCGTGATCCCTGATGCCAAACCATAAACCAAAGACCGTCCAGACAATGCCCTCCCCCATTCTGCCCGTTTTTTCCCCTTTTCCTGTGTCCTTTGTTCGGGGGGAGGGTGTTTATTTGTATGATACCTCCGGCAAACGATATTTGGATTTTGGCAGCGGCGTTGCGGTTTCTGCGCTGGGGCACAGCCACCCCTCTGTCATTCGGGCCATCACAGAACAAGTGAATCGCGTTATCCATGTTTCCAACTGGTATCAGATTCCTGAACAATACGAGGCCGCAGAAACCCTGATTGCCAACACCTTTGCAGATTATGTTTTTTTTGCCAACTCTGGAACGGAAACCATTGATGGGGCCATTAAACTGGTGCGGCAATACCAGATTTATCACAAACGTCCCGAACGCTATCGGATCATTACCGTCAAGGGGTCTTTTCACGGGCGCACCTTTGCGGCCATGTCGGCGTGCGGTAAAAATACCTTTGCCCCTGATTTGCCAGGATTTGATTCTGTGCCTTTTGGGGATTGGGATGCCCTGGAATCCGCCATCACCCCACACACAGCGGGGATTTTGATTGAACCGATTTTGGGGGAGGGCGGCATTCTTCCCGTCCCCCTAACCCAACTGCGCCGATTAAGGGACCTGTGTGATCAGCATGATTTGGTGTTGTGTTTCGATGAAATTCAAACAGGGGTGGGGCGCACGGGCCATTTGTATGCCTATGAAGCCGCTGGCATAGCCCCCGATGTGTTAACCACCGCCAAAGGGCTGGGGGCAGGATTCCCCGTAGGGGCCATTTTGGCCAATAAAAAGGTGGGGGGCTGCATGCAATCCGGTATGCATGGGTCCACGTTTGGGGGCAATCCTTTGGCGTGCAAAGTTGTTTCCGCCGTTCTGGCAGAAATCACGCAGCCCCCCTTTTTGGATCATGTCCGCACCATGGGACAATGGCTTTGGGAAGAGCTTGAGACCCTAACAAAAACCTATCCCCACGTGTTTTCTCAGGTCCGCGGGGCGGGATTGATGCAGGGACTGGTTTGTAGCGAGACTATGGATAATCGATCTGTCGCCATGTTCCTGATGCAAAAAGGCCTCTTGGTGATTCCCGCAGGCCAAAACACCATTCGCCTGATGCCCCCCCTGATTGTCACAAAGCATCAGATTGACGAAGCTGTTGCTATTTTACGTGATTTTTGCAAGGATCCTTCTTTTTCTTTTCATCACTTAAATCCCTAACATGATTCGCCATTTTTTAGATTTGGATGCCCTCAATGCAGAGGCCCTAAACGGCATTCTGGATCAAGCCCTGAGCCTGAAACAGACCCGTTTGTTTCCCGATGCCTTGGGGGGGAAAACGGTGGCGATGATTTTTGAAAAACCCTCAACTCGCACACGGTTTTCTTTTGAAAAAGCCATTCACGATTTGGGGGGCCACGCGATTGTTGTCAATAAAAACGATATGCAGCTGGGGCGCGGCGAAACGGTTGCGGATACAGCCCGCGTTCTTTCACGTTATGTGGATGTGATCATTGCCCGCACAATCGCCCATCGTACCCTATTGGACCTGAAAGAGTATGCCAGCGTCCCTGTTATCAACGCCCTGAGCGACCATAGCCATCCCTGCCAGATTCTGGCGGATGTGTTGACGGTTCAAGAGGCCTTTGGCGCCCTAAACCACCAACACATCACGTGGATAGGGGACCCCAACAATGTGTTTTTTTCGTGGTTGCAGGCGTGCCTGATCCTGAAGTTTCCTCTTACCCTCAGCTGCCCCCCTTCCCTATTCCGTGACGATTTAAAAAAACAGTTTGATCAAAATCCCCTTTTGACATGGGAAGAGGACCCGAAAAAAGCCGCCACCGGCGCCCACGTTGTGATGACGGACACATGGGTGTCCATGGGCTGCGAAAACCCTGAGGCGCAAACCCGCCTCCTCACCCCCTATCAAGTCAATGACGACGTGATGGGACGGGCGGATAAAAAGGCCATTTTCCTTCATTGTTTGCCGGCTGTACGGGGCCAAGAAGTCACCGATGCTGTCATGGATGGCCCACAAAGCAAAGTCTTTGACCAAGCCGAAAACCGACTGCATGCCCAGCGTGCCCTTTTGTTATGGTGCCTTCAAACCCCTAGGGCATAAACCATGACCCCCTTGTTTCTGAACGATGGTCTTGCGGCCCTGCAATCTGGTGCCCTTGTGGTCATCCCCACGGAAACGGTTTATGGATTGGCCGCGGATGCCACAAACCCCAAAGCCATCGCCGCCCTGTACGCGGCCAAGGGCCGCCCCGCCACCAATCCCCTGATCGTTCATGTTGCGGATAAAGCAGCGGCCCAGCGTTGGGGGATGTTTTCGGAAACCGCGCACAAACTCGCGGATGCGTTTTGGCCCGGCCCCCTGACCATCGTTTTGCCCATGACGCCCGATGCCAAAAAGCATTTGGCCCCTGCTGTCACGGCGGGACAGCATACGCTGGCCCTTCGGATACCCCAGCACCCGTTGACGCTGGAGGTTTTAAGGTCTCTCCCCTTCCCGCTCGCCGCCCCCAGTGCCAACCTGTCAAACCAGCTTTCCACAACACGCATCCATCATCTTCATCCTGATCTGCTGGCCCACGTGGCCCATGTTTGGGACGGAGGCCCCTGTATTCAGGGTTTGGAATCCACCATTGTCCAAGTCATAGGGGAAAACTGGGCTTTGCTGCGTCATGGGATTTTAACGCAGGAGGATCTCGCCACTTTCCTAAAAACCCCTCCCCTCTCCTCCGCCACAACAGCCGCCCCAGGGCAATCGTTGCGGCACTATGCGCCCCAACATCCCATGATTTTAAACAGCTTGGTGGCGGGCCCACAGGATGCCCTGTTAGCCTTTGGGCCGAAGGTCCCTGCGGGGGGGATGATCACACGAAACCTCAGCGTTGGCGCCAACCTTAACGAAGCCGCCGCCCATCTGTTTGATGCCCTGCATACTCTGGATCAATGGTCATGCCAGCGTATTGTGGTGATGCCCATTCCCGAAGCGGGGGTGGGTCTGGCCATCAATGAACGCCTCAGAAAGGGAGCTGCCAGAGCCACTCTTTAAATTTTTTTCCGCCGTCTTAACGGTGAAACGATTGCTTTTTTTTGCGTTATCCTTAAAATGCACTTTCTTTATATCTTTACGTTAGGGATTTTTTTATGTCGTTGACACTCGCGCCTTTACCTTTTGCCCTCGATGCCTTGGCCCCCCATATGTCCCAAGAAACCTTGGAAATTCATCATGGTAAACATCACAAAGCCTATGTTGATAAGCTCAATACCCTAACCCCCGGCACTCATTATGAGGGAAAATCCCTGGAAACCATCGTTAAAATGTCTTTTGATGCGGGCGATCACGTTGTGTTTAACAATGCGGCTCAGGTGTTTAACCACGACTTTTTTTGGAACAGCCTAAAGCCCGCGGGCGGCGGTGAACCCACAGGATCCCTGCGCACAGCCTTGGATGAAAAATTCGGCAGCTTTGATGCGTTTAAGGCTGCGTTTAAAGAGGCCGCTTTGGGACAATTCGGCAGCGGATGGGCTTGGTTGTGTTATAATATTGATGGACTGGCTATAACCAAAACCTCCAATGCGGAAACCCCGTTGTTGGTCAATTCCCGTTTGTTGATGACATGCGATGTGTGGGAACATGCCTATTATGTGGATTACCGGAATCGTCGTGCTGATTTTGTTGATGTTTTCCTGAATCATCTGGTGAATTGGGATTTTGCCCAGGCAAACTATGATGCCGCAGCCGCCCATTTTAAGGACGTTCTGGAAAAACAAAAAGCCACGCAAGGGGCTTTGGAACAGGACGTCGCCTAACCCTTCCCCCTTTTTGGGCCTGTAGTTCAGCGGTTAGAACGCGCCGCTCATAACGGCGTTGTCGGGGGTTCGAATCCCTCCGGGCCCACCATGGTGTTTTAAAGGAAAGCCTTTATGCCTCAGGACGTTCTTTGTCAGCGTTTTCGGGATCTTTGTGCTGGGACCGCCGAAGATCCCGACCTTTACACCGACTTTTTAAAACAGACGCAAAACGCTTCCTTAGAGACCCAAGCCTGTGTTTTGGATGCGATGCTGGATTATGCCCTGCCCTGCCCTCTTTTTCCTGAAGCCATTGATGTTTGCGGCACGGGGGGAAGTGGACTGCACAAACGCAACATTTCCACGGCTGTTGCCTTTGTTTTGGCATCTCTGGGCATTCCCGTCAGCAAACATGCCAACCGCAGCGCCACATCAAAATCGGGATCTGCGGATGTTTGGGATTGTTTGGGGCTGCCGTTTTTAAACGATCCTTTGTCATTAAAAAAAACATACGATCAGTATCATCTGGCGTTTATCTTTGCACCCCAAATGCATCCCGCCCTCAAACACTTTGCTGTGGCCCGCAAGGCTTTGGGCGTGCCCACCATTTTTAACCGCCTTGGCCCTTTGGCCAACCCATCCCGTCCAGAATATCAATTGCTGGGGGTTTCAAAAAAAGACTGGTTATCTGAAACAGCCGCCCTCTTAAAAAAACCCAGTTTACGGCGTGCCTGGGTGGTTCGTGGTGAAGATGGCTCTGACGACATTGCCCTTCATCACGCAACGGATATTATGGACGTTTCCCCTAATGGCGTAACCCATTTTCGTTTAAACCCTAAAGATTTTCCCTTTATTCCTGCTGATCCCCAAGGGTTATTTGGAGGATCCCCGCAGGACAATGCGGAGGCTCTGTTATGGGTTTTACAGGGAAAGAGCCTAGACAATGCCTATAGCCAAAGCGTCACCATCAATGCTGCGGCTGGCCTAATCATCACGGGACATGCCCAAAACCTAACCGAAGGCTGTCAGCGGGTTCAAGATGCCTTAAAAGAAGGTAGGCCCTACGCTCTGTACAGGGCAATAAAAGAGCAAGCCCCGTCTCTTTAATTTTTAAACTGCTTCTTGAAATAGGTCTTCGTTGTTTTCGGGAAGGGACTTTTGGCCCTTTTTCAACGTTTGCAGAATGGCCGCCAAGGCCACGGGGGTAATGCCCTCTAAATTGCGGGCGTCCTCCATGGTTTTGGGTCGGGCAGAGGAAAGACGAAGACGCTCTTCGGCGGAAAGACACACCAAAGAATCATAAGAAAAGGCCTCAGGGATCCGTTTTTGCCGGTGTTCGGCAACCATGCGCCGTTCCTGATCATGCCGTTTCAAATACCCTGCGTACAACACTTCACTTTGCAGGGTATCAAACAAATCCTCAGAAAAAAGGGCATAATGGCCACTTTGCCTGAGCAAAGCCAACGTATCATCATACCCACACAAAGGCAAAAGCGCATAAAGAGAACACTCACTTTTTCTCTCTTGCCCTGTCAAACGGCTGCATTGATCGGCGGTCAACCTGAGTCCGCCCATCGTTTCCTTCCAATGATCTATTGTTGAACATTTGTTCACAAAAAAATCATACCGCCCACGGCCCACGATTCCCTGCTGATAGCCCCAAGCAGTCAAGCGCTGATCCGCATTGTCCGCCCGTAAACTCAGGCGATATTCCGCCCGCGATGTGAACATGCGATAGGGCTCCTGAACACCCTTGCTTACCAAATCATCCACCATAACCCCAATATAGGCTTCGGAACGGTCAATCACCACGCCATCGCGTCCTGCGGCCCGATGGGCTGCATTCAAACCCGCGAGAAGACCTTGGGCTGCGGCCTCTTCATAACCCGTGGTTCCATTGATTTGTCCTGCCAAAAACAGACCCTGTATGTTTTGGGTCTCCAGCGTTGGTTTCAAAGCGCGAGGATCAATGTAATCATATTCAATGGCATAAGCGTATTGTTTTATTTTAACATTTTCCAGTCCTGGAATGGTCCGCAAAAAAGCGTCCTGAACCGCATCCGGCAAAGAATTTGACAGACCGTTGGGATACAGCGTGGGGTCATTCAGGCCCTCTGGCTCTAAAAAAATCTGATGCCTGGTTTTGTCGGCAAAACGAACAATTTTATCCTCGATGGATGGACAATATCGGGGACCCTTGCCCGCAATATGGCCGCCGTACAAGGAGGATTCCTGCAAATGGTCCCGCAAAATTTCGTGCGTTTTTTCCGTGGTGTAGGTTATAAAGCAATCGGTCTGGGGAACCGTAATGGTTTCCGTGAGGAATGAAAACGGATAGGGACGGGCATCGGCATGCTGGCGCTCGACCTGACTGTAATCCACACTGTGGGCGCACAAACGGGCTGGGGTTCCCGTTTTTAAACGCCCCACCGGAAACCCCTGTGCATAAAACCAATCCGCTAAGGGGATGCTGCTGCCCGCGCCCATACGCCCCGCGGGAAACGATATTTTCCCGCGATGAATCATCCCCCGCAAAAAGGTCCCCGTGGCCACCACCACGCTGCCGCAGACATACGGCTTCCCATTAACGGTTACCCCATTGATTTTTTGATTGTTTACAGAAAACGCTGTGGCTTCACCCTCAATAACCGTCAAACCCGACGTTTCAGAAATATGCTTTTGAACAGAGGCCCGAAACAGGGCCCGATCCGACTGGGTTCTGGGCCCCCGAACGGCAGGGCCCTTGCTGCGGTTCAACAGGCGAAACTGAATGCCACTTTCGTCGGCAGCTTTCCCCATAATACCATCCAGCGCATCAATTTCCCGCACCAGATGTCCCTTACCAATCCCCCCAATAGCCGGATTGCAGGACATTTCCCCCAAAGTATCCCGTCGATGCGTGATTAGGACCGTCTTTGCCCCCATACGCGCGGCAGCAGCGGCGGCCTCAACCCCTGCATGCCCCCCTCCGATAACCATAACATCAAAAAAAGACTCGGACATGGCTTTTCACGTGAAAGTTTAAGTGCATTTTATGGGTTATTTGCCAATGCAAAACCCTGAAAAAATACGATCCAAGACCTCTTCCTGATCCACGTCATGGACCATAGAGGCAAGGGTATCAAAAACATCATAAAGAATTTGAACCCTGATTTCCAATCTTTTTTCTTCAAAAGCTGAATTCAGGGCAATAAACGCCCGATCCAAAACCCCCTTGATAACATCCCCACTGTCGGCTTTTTCCACTGAAGAGGAAAATTCTTCTTCTAAGATTTTTTGAACACACGATTCCAGTTCACGCAACCCCTCTCGACTTTGCGACGAAACACATACAGTTTCGTCGTGTTGGTCATAGGGGAACACATCCGCTTTGGTTAGCACCAAAATAACATTGGGGGAATGGCACTGCGCCCTGAGAATGTCTTCCTGATCCATGGTTTCCTGATCCAGCATCAAAAGGGTGATTCTGGAAGATTTTTCCTGATCCCGTGTGCGCTGAATCCCCATGGCCTCTAGAGGGTCTGCCGTTTCTCTGAGCCCCGCTGTGTCAATCAGGCGCACAGCATAGCCCCCCCAATTCACCAACACCTGCACAACATCCCGTGTGGTCCCGGGGATATCAGACACCAACGCGCATTCTTCACGGGCCAAGGCGTTCAGCAGTGAGGACTTTCCCACGTTAGGGGGGCCCAACAAAACCACAGGAATCCCCGACCGCAACATTTCTTTTTTTTGATAAAAATCCTGATACTGCTTCAGAATCAAAAGGAGCTCTGTTATTTTTTCTGATAAAGCCTCTTCCAGATCGCTTGAAATATCATCTTCATCCGGAAATTCCAGAGAGGCCTCTGCGTCCCGCAACAATAAAAGCAATTGTTCACGCACAAAATCCAGATCCTCGTGGACAACCCCCGTAGTTTGGCCCGTCATTTGGGCCAAAGCTGCGCGGTACTGCTGCTGGGTTTGTGATTCGATCAGATAGCGCACGCCTAGGGCTTCCTCAAGGGTCATTTTTCCCTTAAGAACAGCCCGCCTAGAAAATTCCCCAGGCTCTGCCAAACGAAGACCGTTTTGATGAAGACAGGCGCAAAGGTGATCGTTCACAGATTTTCCTGCGTGAAGACTGATTTCCGCCACATCCTCCCCTGTATAGCTGTTGGGGGCCGGATAAAAGACCACCAGAGCACAGGGATCGATAAGGGCGCCCTCTGTATCCGTCAAAGTAACTTTATAGCTGTAGCGGCCTTTAAAAGTCGATTTTCCTGTCATCTGTTGGATTGCCAACAAAGCCTGTGATCCCGAGAGTCGGTATAAAGACACAGCCCCCCCCGACGGGGTAAGGGGCGCATAAATAGTCTGTGTATCCTTCATCGACGCGATACACGGTAACAGAGAAAAAACATGAAAAAACCAAAAACCCCACTGGCCCAAAGGCCCGCGTAGGCATACAGGGTGCGCCGAACTTCAAGAGGAAGAGGGGCCACCAAAACCCCCGCGGCATCCATGGGTAAATCTTGCAGGATACGACCCTTGGCATCAACGACAGCAGTTTTTCCCGTATTGGCCACACGAATCAGGGGGAGGCCCTCCTCGATCGTTCTGACCCTAGCCTGATAAAAATGCTGCTCGGGTCCCCAAGAATCTCCAAACCAAGCATCATTGGTCACATTAACCATCCATCGTGCATCGCGTGATACGATGGTCCCTGAAAACAAAGACTCGTAGCAGATTTGAGGGGATGTTGGGGGAAATCCTGGCAAGGAAAGAGGCCCTACCTCATCTGGGCCTGATTGAAAACGAGGCATGCCTTTCTGATTGAGAAAAACAAAGGGAAGAGAGGACAGAAAAGGAACCTTCTCCCCAAAGGGAACCAGATGGCGCTTGGTATAGGTGGCCAGACGGTTCAAGTGTTCATCCACAACCCAGATCTGATTCATGTTCACAACCTCCCCCGCTATTGTTTCCCGAACCGAAACCCCCGTCATCAACAGGCGGCCCCCAGAGAGCAAAGACCTTAGAGAGTCCTGAAAGACAGGATCTTCCATTTGATGCCCGTAAATCGCTGTTTCTGGCCAAACGATCAACTGCGCCCCTTGTTCCTGAACAGCTTGGGCGCTCAAACTCAACAGGCGTTTTTGATAACCTGGTGTATAAAACCCCATAACTTTTTCATCCTGCGTCCACGACGGCTGAACCAAGGCTATGGTTGCTGAGGAGGTGTTGGCAGAGGGGAGAGAAGGGGCGCGATCCACGTGATGCAAAACCCCATATCCAGTCCCCGCCACCAAAAACCATAAACCCAACGTCACAAGAGCGGATTTGAGAGAATGAATAAAAAAGTGAACACTCGCAAAAATAGCAACGCTTAATCCCAGAATACCCACCAAAGCTGTGCTTTGCAAAACAGGCAAAGCCCCCCCCCAAAGGCCGCCCATAAACAACCATGGAAAGGGAAGGACAAGGTACCCACGGATCCCCTCCATAACAACCCACGCGGCCCCTAGGGCCCAAGAAGCATGGTGTCTTGGCAGATAACGACGAACCCCGTACGCCATCAAACCATGGGGCAGGGCCAAAACCAAAGGAATCCCCCAAAGGGCCAAGGGAATCAACGACGCAGGCAAGGATGGAAAAAATGTTAACGCCTCAGCAATCCAACGAAGTCCCCATCCAAAATAACCGTACGCAAAGGCAAAAACCATAACCCCTGCAAAACGTCTGGATTCACTGGACCGATACGCCCAAAACAAAGCCACCAAAGACCCAACGGACAAGGGCCACAGATGATAGGGGGCCTGCCCCAAAGAACAAATAACGCCCAGAGCCAAGCTTAGGAAAAAACCCAGTCCCGTAACAATCATGATTTTTTAAAAATAACCCTCAGAGTTTTCACACGCCGAGCATCGACATCCAAAATTTCAAAATCCAAATTGGGACTGACGGTGATCATTTCCCCCCGTGCTGGCACGCGGGCAACCTTATGAAAAACAAGGCCCGCCAACGTATCCATATCGACGTCTATGTCTTCTTTAACAAGATCCTCCCTATCCTCAAAAAAATTCAGAAAATCCACGATTTCCGTCCTTGCATCAAAAAGGAAAACATCGTTATCCTCTGAATTGTCCTCTTTTTTAGGGGAATTCACAGAGATTTGATGGGATAAAAAGTACGTTTCAACCAACGATTCCACCAACATTTGGGTGGTCACCATGCCGTCAACCCCACCGAATTCATCCACCACAATCGCCATATCAATTTTTTGGGAAAACATATGATCTGCCAAATCCAGCAAGGGTTTGGTGTGGGGGATATACTCAGGTTGCTGCAACAAGGCTTCCAACGGTTTGGGCGGCGTTGAAACCATGCCCTCCCAAAGATCGCGCAACCGAACATAGGCATAAATATGGTCAACTTCCCCGCGGGTGACAGGAAAAACGCACCATGGGTGATCTTTGACGCAAGCTACGATTTCTTGGGGGGTCATATCTAGCCTTAGGGCGACCATGTCCACCCTTGGCAAATAAACATCATAGGCTGTGGCTTGCGAAAGCTTTTGGGCAAAGGCTTCCAGATCCTCTTCGTTCATGCCTTCTTGGTCTTCACTTTGGCCAGAAAAGACCCATTGTCTTAAGGATTTAAGCATAAAGACCCAAAATAAGGATCGGGAATACCCAGAATTTTAAGGGCAGCAGTTTCCTTGGCTTCCATAATCGCGGCATCATCGTCTGTTTCGTGGTCATACCCCAGAAGATGAAATATACCATGGATCACAAGATGAACACAATGGTTTATCATGGGTTTGTTTTGATGGATGGCCTCGGCCAGTACAGTCTCATAAGACAACACAACATCCCCCAAAACAGAAGGATCTGAAAAGGGTCCGGTATTAGGAAAACTAAGAACATTGGTAGGGGCATCTTTTTGTCGGTATGTGCTGTTTAAATGCTGAACAAAAGCATCATCGGCCAAAAAAACTGTCACTGTCCCTTTGATGGAAAACAAACGCGACAAACGCAAAGCGCGAAGTTGGGAGGCGAAGCCCCCCCATCGTTTTTCATCCTTTCTTATAATAATATTCATAGATATATAATTTTATGATGTTGTAGTAAGGGGTGTGAGTAAGGAGAAAACAAAAACACTCTTTGAGATATACACAGTTTTTGATCAGGTTGAAAATAATAAAAAGTTTTTATTATCAAAACACAAAACAATAAGTGAACGTATACTTTTAACTTATCCCCAAAATGGTTTTTTCCAAACACAAAACAGGGGAGAAAAAAGGAAAAAACGTGTACAAAAATGCATCGTTCTGAAAAGGAGAAAAGACAGTATGGGGTTATCCACACATCAAAACGAAGTATGTGTTCACTTTGTTTCCGATTCCACGGGGGAGACCGTCACCAAGGTGGGGCGGGCGGCCTTTGCCCAATTTCAGAAAAAAAACATTGTTGAAAATTTGTGGCCATTTGTTCACACACCGCGGCAAATCCTACATATCTTGAAAAAAATTGAAGCCCAGCCAGGGGTTGTCATTTGTACACTGGTGGATGATCTTCTTTTTCAAGAATTAAAGAAAGGGTGTGATCGTTTAGGGCTGCCTTGCATTTCCCTTCTTGGTCCGTTGTTATCTTTTTTAGAAGGGGAGGGATGGTCCCGTATTGCCCCCAAAGCGGGACGGCAGCATGATTTGGACAGTGCGTATTTTCGCCGTATTGATGCGGTGGATTTTGCCCTGAATCATGACGATGGGCATGGGTTGGACACCATTCATGAGGCGGATGTTATTTTGCTGGGCGTTTCCAGATCGTCTAAAACGCCCTGTTGTGTGTATTTGTCTTATAAAGGCATTAAGGCGGCCAATGTTCCCCTGATTCTGGATGCCCCCTTAGATGAACGGTTGATTCAGCTTTTGACAAAAGCGGATCGCCCTTTGATTGTGGGCCTCCTTCAGGATCCCTCACTGCTCAGAAATATCCGTCAGAAACGGGCGGAACACCTTTCCCATGATTGTGATGATTATACGTCAACGGAAAATATTCGTCAGGAAACCTTTTATGCCCAGAAATTATTTAAAAAATACAATATCCCCACCATCAGCGTTTCCCGACGCTCTGTGGAGGAAATTGTGGCCATGGTGATCAGTATGATAGGCGCTAAACGGATGGAGGGATAATCCCCGAACAATCTTTATACAAGAGCCAGCGCGTCCCCCTGAACATCTAAGGCCGCTGTGCTGTGATCACTTAGGGTGCCCCTTAGGATCGCCTCTGCCAACAGGTCCTGAACATTTTTTTGGATCACCCGTTTTAAGGGGCGGGCCCCATAGGTGGGATCAAAACCACGTTCGGCCAGCCAAGCCTTAGCCTGATCCGTAACAGTCAGGGCAATATCGCGCCCTGCCAGCAGGGTGTGAAGGCGTTTTAGCTGAATATCAACAATGGCCGCCATATGATCCCGCGACAGGGGATTAAACAGCAAAATTTCATCCAAACGGTTGATAAATTCGGGACGAAAGGCCCCCCGCACCCGATCCATAACCAGCGGAAAAATGATTTCTGATGGCGTCCCATGGGGATGACTGGCAATCACATCACTGCCCAGGTTGGATGTTAAAATCAAAACGGTGTTTTTAAAATCCACCGTGTGACCTTGGCCATCGGTTAGGCGGCCTTCATCCAGAACCTGCAGCAGGATGTTAAACACATCATTATGGGCCTTTTCCACCTCATCAAACAAAATCACGCGGTAAGGGCGACGGCGGACGGCTTCAGTAAGGGCGCCCCCCTGTTCATACCCCACATACCCTGGGGGGGCACCAATCAAACGCGCCACCGCATGTTTTTCCATATATTCAGACATATCAATGCGCAGCAAAGCGGCTTCGTCGTCAAACAGAAACTGGGCCAAAGCCTTGCTGAGTTCGGTTTTCCCAACACCCGTAGGTCCCAAAAACAAAAACGAACCAATGGGGCGGTTGGTATCTTGCAGACCGGCGCGGGAACGCCGCACGGCTTGGGAAACGGCTGCCACGGCCTCCTTTTGGCCCACCACGGTTTGGGACAGGACAGATTCCATGGTCAGTAATTTTTCCCGCTCACCCTCCAGCATCTTATCCACGGGAATGCCAGTCCAGCGGGACACGATGCTGGCGATGTCGTGTTCGGTGACGGTATCGTTGGCCATGCCTTGGGTGGCGGCCTCTAGCTCAGAGAGTTTTTTTTGCAGGGTTGGAATTTTGCCATAAGCAATCTCTCCGGCTTTGGCCAAATCCCCTGAACGCTGGGCGTTTTCCAGGGCCACTTTTAATGTGTCCAGCTCTTCTTTGGTTTTTTGAATGTTGCCCAATTGATCCCGCTGGGCCTGCCATTTGGCCGTTTCCACGGTGGCGGTTTCGGTTAGGGCAGAAAGTTCTTTTTCCAATTCTAACAGGCGTTTGACAGAGGCCTCGTCCGTTTCTTTTTTCAGGGCCTGCTGTTCAATTTTTAACTGAATGATGCGGCGGTCCATATCCTCGATGGCTTCTGGCTTGGACTGAATTTGCATTCTCAGGCGGGCGGCGGCTTCATCCATCAGATCAATGGCTTTATCGGGCAGAAAACGGTCGCTGATGTAACGATCCGACAGGGTGGCCGCCGCCACCAAGGCATGATCACTGATGCGCACGGCGTGATGCAGTTCGTATTTTTCCTTGATCCCCCGCAAAATGGAAATCGTTTCCGAAACAGTGGGTTGATCCACAAAAACGGGTTGAAAACGACGGGCCAGCGCCGCATCTTTTTCAATGTATTTTCGGTATTCATCCAGCGTTGTGGCCCCAATGCAGTGCAATTCACCCCGCGCCAAAGCGGGTTTGAGCATATTGCTGGCATCCATCGCCCCCTCGGCCTTGCCGGCCCCGACTAAGGTGTGCAGTTCATCAATAAACAAAATCACCTGACCCTCTTCGGCGGACACTTCGGCGAGTAAGGCTTTCAGGCGTTCTTCAAATTCCCCCCTGAATTTGGCACCGGCCACCAGAGCCCCCAGATCCAAGGCCAAAAGCTTTTTGTCTTTCAGGCTGTCGGGAACATCACGGTTCACGATGCGTTGGGCCAGCCCCTCGATAATCGCGGTTTTCCCCACACCAGGTTCGCCGATTAAAACGGGGTTGTTTTTGGTGCGACGGGACAGGACCTGAATGGTGCGGCGGATTTCCTCGTCCCGTCCAATGACGGGGTCGATTTTTCCGGATGCGGCTT